>NZ_JBELOI010000010.1:0-163249 GCF_040276065.1 Castellaniella sp. GW247-6E4
CATCCCGCGTCCCGGCGGTGCGCGTCAACCGCTCAAGATAGTTGTCGTCCACCGCTCAAGATAATTGTCGTCGTCCATTCTCCATTGCTGCGCTGATGGCTGCTCGGATTCTGCCCTGATCTCCATCAGCAAGGGAATCGCCCTCGCAATCCACGAAAAACGAGAGAACCTCTCCGCATGCATCCTTGTATATGCCCGACACATCGGTAAAGTGCTTCTCCAGCCAGTCCAGTTGCTCCGCATCCTTCCTCAGCGCCTGTATCTCAGGTGATTGCAGGACGGCTTGTTCGACACGATCAATTGCTGCCATGACGCCCAGTTTTTCATGGTGAATAGCCTGGGCAATCTTCATCTTGTCGCGGTCCGACAGCACGGTTTCAGTGGTCATGATTGGGTTCCTGTACTCACTACCAAGCCCGCCAAGCCATCACCGGCCGCTTAGTTTTCTTGTTCAGCACGACGGCGCCGGCCTTGTCGACCTTCGTGTCGCGCACCATCACTTTCAATCGCGCCGCCCGGGTCGTGCGGTTCGCCAGATCAATCCAGTCCTCGCAATACTGCGGGGCAGAGAAGGGGGACGAGATCTGCCGGGCGCGGCCCTTTGTGAAAATCCGTTCGGCTTCACTGGCGCGCCACGCCTCGATTTCCTCGGACGTCAGGCGGTGGTCACCTTGGCTCCGGGGGGGGGGCTCTTTTTGGCTGCCAGAGCTTTTGCCAGCGGCTCGGTCATGCCGAATACGCAGAATGCGGACATGGGGGGTCTCCTGATCCGTCAAAACGGTATTGGGTTGTGGTGCTGCGTGAACTCAACATCGACCCGCTTTGCGACGCCTACCGACTGCAGGACAACGAATTCCCGCCCAGTGTTCTGAGCTGCCAATCGCTTTGCCTCGGCGACGGCGGAATCGAGGCTGGTGTGCTTGTGTTGCGGCGTGCCACCCTGTGGGCACCAGACCATCCAAAATCCTTCATCCATCTTGTTCTCCTATTCGTTGTCACACCCACTTAAACCCGGGTGATATATGTGTTAAAAAGGATTTGTTCCCATTCAGGGGATCAAAGGAGGTCGCCATGACCAAAATTTTGAACGCCCCTGATTCCAGTGCCGATAGCAAGTAATCCTTGTGATTCGTGTCAGCAACTAGGGGGGATAATGCGGTGGCTCGGGAGAGGAAATCCCTCTCAGCCAAGCTCGGGCAACGAGAAATCCTCGTCACCTTGCTTCCGGGAATCTAAGTGTGTGCTGAGCGCGCAATCCGTTGTACGCTGGATGCTTAGAGCCATCGTTTGAGTAGACGGCCAGGCCGGGAAATCCCCGATCTGGCTTTTTTGTTGCTTGCGCACCCTTGTTCGCTTCCGTAAGCCCCCGGATGAAGGCTTGCCAAAGCGGCCTGTTGCCAGGCCC
Source organism: Castellaniella sp. GW247-6E4 (assembly GCF_040276065.1). NCBI lineage: Bacteria > Pseudomonadati > Pseudomonadota > Betaproteobacteria > Burkholderiales > Alcaligenaceae > Castellaniella > Castellaniella sp. GW247-6E4. The sequence continues at coordinate 1,406 of NZ_JBELOI010000010.1, forward strand.
TTGGTTACTGCTCACCCCAGTTGCACAACACCCTGCTTAGCAGGCTTGCAATGGTGGTGGATTCCGGACTGCTCCCGGTGGTCATCTGCTCAGATACCCGCCTCTGGCTGATTACAGGCGTTCCAATTCCCCCGAATTCGACGGAATTGGAATCCCCGGCTGGCTGCTGTGCTGCGTCTTTATCAGGACATCAGCGCCTGGCCGGCTTTCATGGGTTTGTCTTCTGCCCCCATGCAGTCGGGCAGCCGCGCAATCGCTCAACCTGCCCACACACAGGACGCACAAGCATAAGGGGCCGACGCCCTTGAAGCCAGCAACGAAGAACCGCTATCTGGCCACCATCCGCACGATGCTGAACATGTGCGTCACCTGGGGCTGGATCGTGCGCGCCCCGCACTTGCCGGCCATGAAGGAGCCCAAGCGCCGCATCCGCTGGATCACACATGAGCAAGCCCAGAGGCTAATCGAGGCGATCCCGCAGCAATGGTTAAGGGGCGCCTGCATCCTCGGTTTTGCCACGGGCATGCGCGAGGATGAGCTGTACGGCCTGGAATGGCCGCAGATCAACTTGCGGAATCGGTCAGCATGGGTCGAAGGCGATCAGGCGAAGTCGGGCCGCGCGCGGGCGATCCCGTTGAATGCCGACGCTCTGGCCGTGCTGAAAAGGCCACAGCGCAAGGATGGCTACGTCCTGACCCGCAACGGCAAGCGCATCAACGGCGGCGACGACCGGATGTTCGCCAAGGCGTGCGCGGACGCGGGGATCAAGAATTTCCGATTCCATGACATCCGACACACCTGGGCAAGCTGGCACGCCCAAGCCGGAACTCCTCTGCTGGTGCTGCAAAAGCTGGGCGGATGGGAGACGTTGGAGATGGTGATGAAGTACGCGCACCTGGCGCCCAGCCACCTGGCCGACCACGCGGACGCGGTCACGTTTTGGTCACACGATCCCGAAGCGGAAAAAGAAAACGGCAACCAGGATTGCGCCCTGGATGCCGTATCAGCTTGATTCTATTGGTATTCTGGCGGAGAGGGTGGGATTCGAACCCACGGTACGGGGTTACCGTACGCCTGATTTCGAGTCAGGTACATTCGACCACTCTGCCACCTCTCCGGGTACGACGCATTGCGAGTCGAGTCGCGCATCTTAGCATAAATCGAGAGCCTCGGCCCCGCGCCGGCGGCCGGGGCGCCCTCACCCCGTTCGCTATGTGGAGATCCGCTCGAGCCCGCCCATATAGGGCCGCAGCGCCTCCGGCACGACGATGCTGCCGTCGGCCTGCTGGTAGTTTTCCAGCACGGCGACCAGGGCGCGGCCTACCGCCAGCCCGGACCCGTTCAAGGTGTGCAGGTATTCGGGCTTGGCCTTCGGGCCTTCCGGACGGAAACGCCCCTGCAGGCGCCGCGCCTGGAAATCCAGGCAATTGGATACCGAGGAGATCTCGCGCCAGGTATCCTGCGCGGGCAACCAAACCTCGAGGTCGTAGGTCTTGGCCGAACCGAAACCCATGTCGCCCGCGCACAGCAGCACCACCCGGTATGGTAGCCGCAAGGCCTGGAGCACATGCTCGGCGTGGCCGACCATCTCGTCCAGGGCCTCCCAGGAGCGCTCGGGATGAACGATCTGGACCATCTCGACCTTGTCGAACTGATGCTGGCGAATAATGCCGCGCAGGTCGCGTCCACCGCTGCCCGCCTCGGAGCGAAAGCACGGCGTGTGCGCGGTCAGCCGCAGAGGCAGGTCGCGGGCCTCGACAATGGTGTCGCGCACGGTGCCGGTCAAAGGGATCTCGGCCGTGGAGATCAGGTATAGGTCCTCGGCCGGGCCATCGTCGTCCTCGTCGGGCGTGCTGCCCTGCCCGCCCTTGGTCACCCAGAACATGTCGTCCTTGAACTTGGGCAACTGGCCGGTGCCAAACAGCGTGGAGCCATTGACGATGTAGGGGGTGTAGCACTCGGTATAGCCGTGCTCGCCGGTCTGCAGGTCCAGCATGAATTGCGCCAGCGCGCGGTGCAGGCGCGCGATGGGGCCGCGCAGCATCATGAAGCGCGCGCCCACCAACCGACGCGCGGATTCGAAGTCCAGGCCGAAAGGCTCGGCCAGGGCCACATGGTCGCGCGGCTCGAACCCCAGGGCCGCGGGATTGCCGCTCGCATCGGCGGCGCCGGGCAGCCAGCGCCGCACCTCGACGTTGTCGGCCTCAGAGGCGCCATCGGGCACGCTGTCATGGGGCAGGTTGGGAATGGTCATGAGCCAGTCGGACAATTCCTGCTGGACCGCCGCCAGATCGTGCTCCAGCGTCTTGAGATGCTCCGGGATCGCCTGGGACTCGGCCAGGATGGCGGACGCGTCCTCACCCTTGGCCTTCAGCTGGCCGATCTGTTTGGCCAGCGCATTGCGCCGAGCCTGCAATTCCTCGGTGCGGACCTGGGCGGTCTTGCGCCGGGCCTCGAGGGCATGATAGCGGTCGGTGTCGAATGACAGGCCGCGTCGCGCCAGGGCGCCGACGACGCGCGGCAGGTCTTTGCGCAACAAATTGGGATCAAGCATGATGGTGAGCCGGGAACAGAGGGATGAGAGGGAAAGACCGTATTGTATTAAAACTGCAGAGGCATCTTGCAGGCCGCCGCATAAATGGCTGAAACGACTCGATCAACACCCCCACCCCACCCGCCCATCTCCGACCGCGTCCGCCTTATCGCCGCCGCCGGACGGTATCCACAATCCTGGAAAACGGCGGCGTTGTGACACGCCGGCTTGTCACTTATCCAGAACCACGGCGATACCCTGCGGTTGAGTATCGCCGTGGTTTGCGCCTTTGTCTGTACAGCGCATTCATCCGAATTTGAATCTACGGATGAACCGAGCAGGACACTAGACGTTACCGTCCGCCGAGGCCGGGTTGCCTGCCAGCACCTTCTCGACGCACAACCCTGCGGCGCCCCTGACGGGTTTCTCCATGTTTGCAAAGGTTACCCAGCCGCCTTTCTCAATGAAGCTGTCCTGCTTCCAGGAGTCGATCTCCTTGAGCTGCGTGACTTGATACTCTGCGTCGGGTGCGGCGAGGAAGCGGTTGGCACAAATATTGGCGGCCAGTTTGGCGACGGCATTTTGGGACGAGGTCTCAACCTGTTCCGCGGCCGTGCTGCCGGTCACCCATCCACCGACGGTGAATCCGACGACCATTGTCAAAGCGGCGACGCCTACGCTGGACCAGAACCAGATCGTCTTTGAAGGTCGGTATTGATCCAGGGCGTGCATCATTTCGTTGGACATGTTTATTCTCCTCGAGGTGGTGAATCACCCTTTGGCGGAACTGAAGACAGCGATCTAAAAATGACCCATCAATTCACTGCGTGAAAAACATCGACCATCGATCTCAGACTATGCCGTATTGGGTGTTCCGTTCAAAAGGGACTGATTTTCATTGTACAGAGGCGGTCACTCGTTGAAAGGCGCACTTACAACTTCGCGTCCCCAGGATTTCCCTAGGGGCGATTTCAGGCAACGACTTGTTTTTCGAGGGGCTCGCGACCGTCCAGCGCTATTTCGCATCCTCATCGAGCTTGCGCAGGAACGCCATTTTCTCGGCGATCTTGACCTCGAGGCCGCGCGGGGCAGGCTGGTACCAGGCAGGATCCGAAACACCATCGGGCAGGTAGGTTTCGCCCGCCGCATAGGCGTTGGGCTCGTCGTGGGCGTACCGGTACTCATGCCCATAGCCCAGTTCCTTCATGAGCTTGGTCGGGGCGTTGCGCAAGTGCACAGGCACCTCGCGGCTCTTGTCCTGCCGCACGAAGGCGCGCGCCTGGTTGTAGGCCATGTAGCCCGCGTTGCTCTTGGCGGCGATGGCCAGATAGATCACAGCCTGGCCCAGCGCCAGCTCGCCCTCGGGCGAGCCCAGGCGCTCGTAGGTGGCGGCCGCGTCGTTGGCGATTTGCAGCGCACGCGGATCGGCCAGGCCAATGTCCTCCCAGGCCATGCGCACGATGCGCCGCACCAGATAGCGCGGATCGGCGCCGCCGTCGAGCATGCGGCACAGCCAGTACAGCGCGGCGTCGGGGTGCGAGCCGCGCACCGATTTGTGCAGGGCCGAGATCTGGTCGTAGAATTGGTCGCCGCCCTTGTCAAAGCGGCGCGCGTTCAGCGTCAGGACCTCTTGCACGAACGCCGCGTCTACCCGGCTGGTCCCGACCGCGCCGGCGGCAATGCCGGTCTGCTCCAGCAGATTCAACAGACGCCGGGCATCGCCGTCGGCCAGATCGACCAGCGCATCAATCGCGGCATCATCCAGCTCGAGGTCCGGCAAGGCCCGAGCACGCGTACGGGCGAGAAGCTCACGCAGTTCGTCCTCGGACAGGGCCTTCAGCACATAGACCTGGGCACGCGACAGCAGCGCGGAATTCACCTCGAAGGACGGGTTTTCAGTGGTCGCACCGATGAAAGTGACCAGGCCCGACTCGGCGTACGGCAGCAAGGCGTCTTGCTGGGACTTGTTGAAACGATGGATCTCGTCGACGAACAGGATGGTGCGCCGGCCCATGGCCTGGTGCTGCTGCGCCCGCTCGATGGCCGCGCGGATGTCCTTGACGCCCGAGAACACAGCCGACAAGGCGATGAACTCGCAGTCGAAGGCATCGGCGGTGAGGCGTGCCAGCGTGGTCTTGCCCACGCCGGGCGGCCCCCAGAGGATCATGGAGTGCGGCTTGCCGGACTGGAACGCCAGCCGCAGGGGCTTGCCCTCGCCCAGCAGGTGCGCCTGCCCGACCACCTCGTCGAGGGTGCGCGGCCGCAACGCCTCGGCAAGCGGCGCGCCGGCCGCCGCGCCTCCGCCCCCGATCGTCGCCGGCGGCCCGGCTCCCAACAGGTCGCCCTGGGTCGCCATCAGTTCATCTCGACCAGATCGACGCCCGGGGGGGTCTGGAACCGGAAACGGTCCGCCGGGAGGGTGGGGTTGGCGTGGATATCCTCGAGCCCGATGTGCGAGGTCTGGCCAAAGGCGTCCAGCAGCTCGAGGCGCCGCGGCAGGCCATCGGCAAAGCCGATGTCCACATGCACGAAGCCGGCATCACCGCCTTTGGGCAGCGCGCGCAGCCACTGCAGGCCGTCGCGATCGGGCTGGGCCTGCAGGTCGAAGGAATCCTCGAGAGCGCCCGAGCCGAACAGCAAAGCGGCCGGCGAGGCACCGATCGCCTGACGCGCGCTGCGCCGGATGACCTGCCCCAGGTCGGGATCGTACTGATAGACCGAACGGCCATCCGAGACGATCAACTGCTCGTAGGGCTTGCGCACCTCCCAGCGGAACTTGCCGGGGCGCTGGAAAGAAAAGTCGCCGGACTGGGTCCGGCCCGCGCCCTGCCCGCCCGCCATGACCTGCTCGAACCGCCCGGTGGCGGTGTGCACGTCGGCAATGAAATCGCGCAGTTGCGTGCGGGCATCGGCCGCCAGCACCATCACCGGCAGACAGGCCAGCACAAGGCCGGAGAGCCACGTTTTAATCGTCATCGGAGGTATTTCCCGCGGGCGCCAGAATGTCCCGGTTTCCATTGGGTTGCATGGGCGAGACCAGGCCCGAGCGCTCCATCTGCTCGAGCAGGCGGGCCGCACGGTTGTAGCCCACCCGCAGGTGGCGCTGCACCGAGGAAATCGAGGCCCGGCGGTTGCGCAGCACGATCTCGACGGCCTGGTCATAGAGCGGATCGGATTCCTGATCGGCGAAACCGGTGACCGAGCTCACGCCGTCGCCGGTCTCGCCCTCGGAGGCGCCCTCGAGCAGGCCCTCGACATAGTCGGGTTCGCCGCCCTCGGCCTTGAGCGCGTCGACCACGCGATGCACCTCATCGTCATGGACAAAGGCGCCGTGCACTCGGGTCGGCAGGCTGGTGCCCGGCGGCTGGTACAGCATATCGCCTTGCCCCAGCAGGGCTTCCGCGCCCATTTGGTCGAGGATGGTGCGCGAGTCGATCTTGGAGGACACCTGGAACGCGATGCGCGTCGGGATGTTGGCCTTGATCAGGCCGGTGATCACATCGACGCTGGGCCGCTGCGTTGCGAGGATCAGGTGGATGCCGGCCGCGCGCGCCTTTTGCGCCAGCCGGGCGATCAATTCCTCGACCTTTTTGCCGACCACCATCATCAGGTCGGCGAGCTCGTCGATGACGACCACGATCGTGGGCAGGGTGGACAGGGGCTCGGGCGCATCGGGTGTGAGCGAGAACGGATTGGGGATGGGCGCGTCGCGCTTTTGTGCCTCGCGGATCTTGGCGTTGTAGCCCGAGAGGTTGCGCACGCCGACCTTGCTCATGAGCTTGTAGCGCTTTTCCATCTCGGCCACGCACCAGTTCAGCGCGTTGGCCGCCTGGCGCATATCGGTGACCACCGGGGCGAGTAGGTGGGGAATGCCCTCGTAGACGCTCATCTCGAGCATCTTGGGGTCGATCAGGATCAGCCGCACCTGGGTCGCGTCGGCCTTGTAGAGCAGCGACAGGATCATGGCGTTGATGCCGACCGATTTGCCCGAGCCCGTGGTCCCGGCCACCAGCAGGTGGGGCATCTTGGCCAGGTCGGCGACCACGGGGTTGCCGGCGATGTCCTTGCCCAAGGCCATGGTCAGCGCCGAGCCGCTGGCGTGATAGACCTGCGAGCCCAGGATCTCGGACAGGCGCACGATCTGGCGGCGTGGATTGGGCAGCTCGAGGCCCATCAGGTTTTTGCCGGGGATCGTCTCGACCACGCGGATGCGCACCAGGCTCAGGGCGCGCGCTAGGTCCTTGGCCAGGTTCACGATCTGGCTGCCCTTGACGCCGGTGGCCGGCTCGATCTCGTAGCGGGTGATCACCGGGCCCGCCTGCGCCGATACCACGACCACGCTGACGCCAAAATCCGAGAGCTTTTTTTCAATCAGGCGCGACGTGAACTCGATGGTCTCGGGCGATACGGTCTCGCGGGTCTCTTCGACCGGATCCAGCAGCGACAGCGCCGGCAGCACGCCGCCCAGGGCGGGATCCTCTTTGGGCGTGAACAGGGACTGCTGTTTTTCCTGCTGGACGCGCGCGGATTTGGGCACGGTCGTCACCGAGGGCTCGATGCGCACGGGCTGCTCGTGGACGAGCTGCACCTGGCGGGTCTCGACCATTTCCTGGCGCTCGGCGGTCTTGGTCGCGCCGACGCGGCGGTCCTCGTAGGCGGCCTTGAGGTCGACCAGCTTGCGAAACCCGCGCTCGATCCAGAGGCCGACCTTTTCCGAGACGTTGAGCCACGAAAAGCCGAAAAACAGGCTCGATCCCATCACGATGAAGGCCAGCAGCAGCAGGGTGCTGCCCGCGTAGCCCATGAGTTGCGCCAGCCCATGGGCCAGCAGCCGGCCGAGCTGGCCGCCCGCACCCGCCGGCAGGTGGCCGGCCCACGAGCCCATGCGCAACGCCTCGATGCCCATGCATCCCAGGAACAGCAACCCGAAACCGATCCCGACCTCCCAGCGCACGCGCGGCAGCAACTCGGGCACCGTGCTGGGCAGCACGACGCGCGTCAGACGGTAAAAACCCGCAGCCACCCGGCGCAACAGCAACAGCACCCACAGCCATGCGGAATAGCCGAACAGGAACAGCAGAAAATCGGCGACATGCGCGCCGAAGGTGCCACCGCGGTTCAGGGTCACGCCGCTGTGCACCGAATGCGACCAGGCAGGATCGGACTTGCTCCAGGTCGCGAGCACCAGGATCAGCCAACCCGCCATGGCGGCAAAAAGGATCCAGCGCGCTTCGCGCAACAATCCGGTCAGACGAGTCTGCAAGGGCGAAGGGCCATTGCGCACGTTGCGCGAGGCGCGTGAGGTCGGTGCAGGTATTCTTGCCATGGCCTCATTATAATTGCGAGGTCAACGATCAACGGATTTTCTGTGATGTCCACTGTAAAACACGCCAAAGTGATGATTCTGGGGTCTGGCCCCGCCGGCTACACCGCCGCCATTTACGCCGCGCGCGCCAATCTCTCGCCTGTGCTCATCACCGGCCTCGAGCAAGGCGGCCAACTCATGACCACGACCGATGTGGACAACTGGCCTGCCGACGTGCTTGGGGTGCAAGGCCCCGATCTCATGCAGCGCTTCATGGAGCATGCCCAGCGCTTCAACACGGAAATGGTCTTCGACACGATCGTCGGCGTGGACCTGTCCAAGCGGCCCTTCGTCCTGACGGGCGACACCGGCCACGCCTACACCTGCGATGCGCTGATCATCGCCACCGGCGCGTCGGCACAGTACCTGGGCCTGCCCTCCGAACAGGCCTTCATGGGCCGCGGCGTATCGGCCTGCGCGACCTGCGACGGATTTTTCTATAGAAACCAGGACGCGGTGGTCATCGGCGGCGGCAACACCGCCGTCGAGGAGGCGCTCTACCTGTCGAACATCTGCAGCACGGTCACCCTGGTGCACCGCCGCGACAAATTCCGCGCCGAGCCCATCCTGGTGGACAAGCTCATGGACAAGGTCGAGAACGGCAATATGCGCCTGCGGCTCTTTCACGAGCTCGACGAGGTTCTGGGCGACGACTCGGGCGTGACCGGCGTGCGGCTGCGCGAAACACGCACGGGCCAGACCGAGGACCTCGCCGTCGCCGGCGCCTTCATTGCCATCGGGCACAAGCCGAACACCGCGATCTTCGAGGGCCAGCTCGGCATGGAAAACGGCTACATCATCACCCGCAGCGGGCTGGCGGGGCTGGCCACCATGACCTCGGTTGCCGGCGTCTTCGCCGCGGGCGACGTCCAGGATCACGTCTATCGCCAGGCCATCACCAGCGCCGGCACCGGCTGCATGGCCGCCCTGGACGCACAACGCTGGCTGGAGAATGAAGGCCTATAAAGGCGGGCTGGCGGAACTCAAACGCCTGCGCGCCGAGGCTGCCACGCACACCGACCCCGCAGCGCCGCCCGCCCGGACCCGAGCCGACGCGCGCGCGACGCCTGCCCATCCACGGCCGCGGGACACGGCCGATGCGGCGCACGCCCCCGACCAAGGGCCGGCGGCCGACGCCCTGGGCCCCGCCGATCGCGCACTGTTTCGCCAAGCGGTGCGCTTCGTGCGCCCCTTGCGCGACCCCATGGCCCGAGCGCCCGGACCCTCACGCCTGGCCCCCGAGGACTGGTTGTGCGCGCGCCGCGCCCACGCCGCCGGCACTCCGGACGCGGCGCCCGCGATGGTCGTTTTGCCGGCCACACGCCAGACCCTGGTCGCCCAATACGATCCCGATGCATGCCAATTCCTGCGATCCGGCTGCGGGACCGACCTGTTGCGCGGCCTGCGGCGCGGCAAATGGCCGATCGAGGCCACGCTCGACTTACACGGCAGCACGCTCGAACAGGTGGCCGAGCGCATGGACCGATTCCTGGCCTCGTGCCTGGACCACGGCGTGCGCTGCGTGCGTATCGTCCACGGCAAGGGCTACGGCTCGCGCACGGGTGTCGCCATCCTCAAGGATGCCGTGCGCAAGCGCTTGACCCAGCTCGAGGCCGTCCAGGCCTGGGCCCAATGCGGCGAGCCCGAGGGCGGGGCCGGCGCCGTCATGGCGCTGCTGCGCCTGCCCTCCCCCACCAAGGACGTCACATGAACTGGATCATTCTGGGCCTGGCCATCCTCGCCGAGGTCATCGCCACCTCGGCCCTCAAGGCCTCGGACGGATTCACCCGCCCCCTGCCCGCCGTCGTGACCGCCATCGGCTATGCCATCGCCTTCTATCTGCTGGCGCTGACCCTGAAGACGATTCCCGTGGGTATCGCCTACGCAGTCTGGTCGGGCGCCGGCATCGTGGCGATCGCCCTGATCGGCTATTTCTTTTTCCACCAGACGCTGGACGCTCCGGCCCTGGCGGGCATCGGTCTGATCCTGGCCGGGGTCGTCGTCCTGAACGTGTTCTCGAAATCGGGCGGGCACTGAAGGCCCGCCCGGCATCAGGCGAGCGCCAGGGCGTCGGCCTCTTGCGGCATCAGGCGTTGGTAGAAATTCGGCAGCGCGAACAAGGCGCCGTGCACCCCGGCGTTGTAGTACTGCAGATCGTCGATGCCGCGCGCCTCGAGCCGCGCCGCCGCCTCGTCGGCCGCCAGGGCCACGGGGTCGAGCGTGTCGGAGGCCACGGCCAGGGACCAGTACGAGCCGTACAGGGGAATATGCAAGCCATAGCCACGCACCTGCGCAAACGTCCGAGCCAGGGCGCCGGCCAGACCCTCGACCTGGCGCGGCTCGTGGAAGGGCGAACCCAGATGCAGCACCAGCGCGCCGCCCGGAGCGAGGATCCGCCGGCACTGCGCAAAGAATTCCTCTGTATATAGGGGGCCGGCCGGCGTTTCCGGGTCGGTCAGATCCAGATACACCAGATCGTACCGCTCGGTCGTATCACGCACGAAGGCGGCGCCATCGCCGATCCGGACCGTGGCGCGGGGATCGTCCAGACTGCCGCGATGAATGCGTCCGAGATGCTGGCGCGCCACCTCTACCACGCCGCCATCGAGTTCGACCAGGGTCGCCTGCCGGACGCTGGGATGCTTGAGCAGTTCCTCGAGGGCGCCACCATCCCCGCCGCCCACGATCAGGACGCGCTGGGGGTCGGGGTGTGCGATCGCGGCGGGATGAATCAAGGCCTCATGGTAGAAGAACTCGTCCGCCTCCGAGGTCATCAGGCTGCCGTCCAGGCGCAGGGCGAGCCCCAGCTCGTCGGATTCGAGCAACTCGAGGTGCTGGTAGTCGGTGCGCTGATCCAGTATGCGCCGCGCAAAGCGAAAGCCGTAGACGCTGGTATCGTTCAGGGATTCCAGCAACAACTCGTCGCCGGTACGCACGGGGCCGTCCCGGTCGCCGCGCATGATGTGCTGGCGCTGCGATTCCCGCGCCCGGAAGGATTCTTCGAGGGCACTCATCAGGCGCTCGGCCTTATCGGAATTGTCGGCCTCGAAATTGCAGACGTAAACATCCAGCGTCACGCCACGGCGCTCGGGCCAGGTATGCACCGCCAGATGGGACTCGGCCAGCAGCAACGTTCCCGTCACCCCGCCCGGTTCACCCTGGTAATCCGGAAAGACATGCCATTTTTCGCCGACGATCGTCAACCCGGCCGCAAGCGTCGCATCGCGGCACAGGCCGGCGAGCGCCTCGGCATCGGTCATCAGCAAACCGTCACAGTCGCAGTGATAGAGATCCGCGGTAAGATGCAGGCCATGCATGGCGTGTGTGCTCCCAGTCGATATCCCACGCCAAACGCGCGGAAAAAAAACCAAGATGCGGCAAGCCGCCGCGCGAAACGGCCAGTGCGGATCAACATCCCGCAACTGGCCGGAAAACCATTAATTATACACAAAGACGATGACTTGCCGCAAAAAGCCGGGTGAATGGCTATAGATAAGGGCGGGATGCGGGGAATTCCCCAAAACACCGCAAGGCGAGTCGGCGAACGGGCGGGCGAGATCGGAAAGACTGGGCCGTCAAAATGGAACAAGGCCGGCGATTTTGTCGCCGGCCCCGCCAAGATTGTATTTGTTATGGGTACTGCCTGATTTGCGCCGTATCTTCGGCTGCGCCCACGCAGGGCTGTCTCCTCACCTGCATGCCGGGCATTATGCATGCTGTAGGAAGCTGTGACACCTAGGGAATGCACCTAGTATTCGCCAAGTCGTCGGCATCCGCATCGAAGGGCCTGAAATTCTTGAAATCCCAATCCCGCCCGGGCGCCGACTGGATCAGTTCACGCGTGTAATCCTCGCAGGGCCGCGGGATGATGTCCTGCGGGGCGCCCTGCTCGATGATGCGGCCGTTCTGCAGGACGACGATGCGATCCGAGATCTTCGTCGCCACGCGCAAGTCGTGTGTAATGAACAGGATGGCGATCCGGGTGCGCTGCTTGATTTCAGCCAGCAATTCCAGCACTTGACTCTGTACCGTCACGTCCAGGGCGGACGTGGCCTCATCGGCGATGAGGATTTCTGGCTCCATCACGATCGCGCGCGCCAGGCACAGACGCTGCCGCTGGCCACCCGAGAACTGGTGCGGGTATCGGTCGAGCACGTCCTCCTCCAACCCGACGACACCCAGCACCTTGGCGATCTTCGCCCTGGCCTCGCGGACGGGCATCCCGAAATTGACCAGGCCCTCCATGAGCGACGCGGCCACCCGCCGCCGCGGATTCAGCGACCGATTGGGATCCTGGAAGACGATCTGGATCCTGCGGCGGATATCGCGCGGCCGCTTGCGGGAGGCGTCCTCCAGGCTGCGGTCCCCCAGCCTGATACTGCCCGTCCACCCATGGATCAGGCCGACGACACAGCGAGCCAAGGTGGATTTTCCTGAGCCGGACTCGCCGACGACGCCGACGATTTCGTCACGCTTGATGTCCAGGCTGATGTCCTTCAGCGCGCTCACCATGCGGCCTTTGCCGAACCCGAACACGGGTTTGCGCCCATAACTCATGGACACGCCCTCGATGGATAGGGCGACCTCGGTCTTGGGCGCCTTGCGGGCCGGCGGACGAATGCCGGGAACGGAGGACACCAGCTCTCGGGTATAGGCTTGCACCGGATTCGAGAGAATCTGCCGCCGGTCCCCTCTTTCGACGGCAACCCCATGATGCATCACCAGGATACGGTCGGCGATCTCCGCCACGACGCCGAAATCGTGCGTGATGAAGATGACGGATGTCCCGTGGACTTTTTGCAGCCGCTTCATCAGGTAGAGGATCTGCTTTTGCGTGGTGACATCCAGCGCGGTGGTCGGCTCGTCGGCGATCAACACCTTGGGCTCGAGGATTAGCGCCATGGCAATCACCACGCGCTGCCGCTGGCCGCCGGAGAGCTCATGCGGGTAGCGCCGGCACATCCCCACGGGGTCGGGAAAATCGACCTCGGTCAGCATCCGGATGATGATTTCCCTGCGCTGCGCGGCCGGTATGCGGCGATGGATGCGTATCACTTCGTCGAGCTGATCGCCGATGCGCTGAATCGGATTCAAGGCCGTCATCGGCTCCTGGAACACCATCGACATGGTGGTCGCGCGCAGGGCGAGAATATCCGTATACGGCACGCTTGCCAGGTCCCGGCCATTGAGCAGGATCGTGCCCGAGGTCAGCCGCAACGAGTCGGGCGGCAGCAGCCCCATGATCGAAAAGACCGTCACGGACTTGCCCGACCCGGATTCGCCGACGATGCACAGGGTCTCCGATTCGTGGACATCGAACGACACGGATTGCAGGATGGCCCTGGGATCCGATGCCGAGACCGTTTCGACATTCAGATCGCGGACCGACAGCACCACTTTGGACGATATATTTTCCATGCCGTCAATTCCTCGCCGCAAGCCTCGGATCCAGAGCGTCCCGCGCCGCATCCCCAATGATGTTGATGGCCAGGATACTCAAGGACAGTACGATGCCGGGATACAGGACCAGCCCGGGCAGCAATTGAAAGTAGCTGCGCCCCTGGGCCACGATATTCCCCCAGGAGGGGACTTCGGGCGGAACGCCGGCGCCCAGAAAGCTGAGGATGGCCTCCAGCAGCACGGCATGCGCAAAAATGAACGTCCCCTGGACAATCAGGGGCGCGACCGCATTGGGCAGCATGTGACGCAGGATCACCTTGGGGGCGGGCGTGCCCAGGGTGACGGCCGCCTCGACATAAGGCTCGACCCGCACGCTCAGCATGACGCTGCGCACCAGCCGCGTGACCCGGGGGATTTCCGGTATGGCGATCCCGATGATGACGGTGCCCATGCTGGCGCCCGAGAGCGACACGAGGGCGATGGCCAGCAAGACGGCGGGAATGGCCATGATGCCGTCCATGGTGCGCATGATCGGGCCGTCCAGCGCCCGGAAGTAGCCGGCGACCGCCCCAAGCAACACACCGGCGACAATGCATACGCCCAGCACCCCGATGCCGACCAGCAAGGAAACGCGCGAGCCATAAATGATCCTGGAATACAGGTCGCGCCCGAGGTCGTCCGTGCCCAGCCAATGCGCCACGGAGGGACCTTGCAGGCGCTCGACCGCGTCGATGTACGTCGGGTCCTGGGTCCAGAGCCAGGGCGCGAATATCGCCATCAGCACCACCAGCAGGAATGTCGCCACGGCAAACTGGTTGGACCAGCTTGCCAGGAAGACGTGCAGATTGCTTTTTCGGGCCATGCTGACTCGCTGAAAAGGAAACCGGATCCGTCGCTACGACTCGATGCGCGGATCGATGATGAGATACAGAATATCCACGACCAGGTTGATGAGAATGTCGAACAGGGACAGCAGAATGATCATCGCCTGGATGACCGGAAAGTCCCGCGCCTGTATCGCATCCAGCACCAGCCGCCCCAACCCGGGTATATTGAAGACCGTCTCGATCACCGCCAGTCCGGCAATCAGGATGGTGGCCACGATGCCGATGATGGTCAGGATCGGCACCGAGGCATTGGGCAAGGCGTGCCGCATCAGGACCCGGCTTTCTTTCAGACCCTTGGCGCGCGCCGTGCGGATGTAATCCTCGCCCAGCGTATCGATCACGCTGGAGCGCACGAACCGCGCGACCAGGGCCACGTAGACAGTCGACAAGGCGGCAACGGGCAGCACCATGTGCTGGAAGTGCGCCCAGATCCCTTTTTGCAAGGGCTCATAGCCCTGGACAGGCAACCAGTCGAGCTCGATCGAGAAAATGAAAATCAGGATATACGCGGTGATGAAGGACGGCATCGAAAACCCGATGACGGACCCGAGCGACACCCCTTTGTCGATCCATTGCCCACGCTTCCAGGCGGCCAGGACACCGGTCGGCAGCGAAATCAGCAAGACGAACAGTATCGTGTACAGCGTCAGGGCGATGGTGGGGCCCATGCGATTGAGCAGCAGCTCCTGCACCGGCAGGCCCGAAATCAGGGACGTGCCGAAATCCCCGTGCATCAGATCACCAACCCAACGGTAGAACTGGACGGCGATCGGCTGATCCAGCCCCATCTGCTGGCGGATCAGCTCGATCTGCTGCACCGTCGCGCCATCACCCGCAATAATGGACGCGGGGTCGCCCGGCGTGAGCCTGATCACGGCGAATACGACGACGGCCACTACCACCACCACGGGGATGGTGGCCGCTAACCGTCTGAGGATGGCGATGAGCACGCGTTACCCGCCGACTTTTTCAATGTTCCAGTAAACGGCGGCAGGCGTCTTCAGGATGCCCTTGACCGAGTTGCCCGCGGCGCCCACATTCGTCCACTGTCCCAGGGGCACGAAGATGACATTTTCGATCTCCAGCTTCTGGATCTGGGCCGCCAGGGCTTTCTGCTCGGTGAAGTCCCCCGACGTGGTGAACTTATAGCGCAGGTCTTCGATCTCTTTGTTGCTGGGCCAGCCGAACCACGCCTTGTCGCCATTGGTGGCAACCGCAAAGTGGGCCAGCGGCGTCGTGAGGTCCGCCATGCCCGCGTTCGTGGTCAGAATGCTCCAGCCTCCGTCTTCGACGGGTTTGCGCGATGTCCGGCGCACCAGTTCCGACTGCCAGTCCATGGCCTGCAACTCCACGTTGAAACCGACATCCCGCAACTGCTGGGCAATGACGGGGGTGTAGGATCCGCCACCCGTCGGATAGTCGGTCGGTTGCATGATCACGACCTTTTCGCCCTTGTAGCTGGATTCCTTCAGGAGCTGCTTTGCTTTTTCCGGATCGGCATTGATCACGGCATCGACGCCCTCGGAAGACTCCAGCGGCTCGCCGCATCCGAAGATCGCCCCGCACAGCCGGTAATACCGCTTGTCGCCGATATCCACCTTCATGATCTGCGCCTGTCCAATGGCGGCCAGGGCGGCCTGGCGAGTGAGTTTGTCGTTGAACGGCGGCTGGATGTGATTCATGCGCATCAGCGCCTGACCACCCTGCAGCTCGTTCGGTATGACATTGATGTTCTTGTCCTTTTCCAGCAAGGGCAACAAGTCATAGTCCACTCGCTCGATATAGTCGACCTCGCCATTCTTGAGCGCATTGATGGCCGTGAACGAGTCCGGCATCGAGCGCCACACCACCTTGTCGACCTTGACGACGTGGCCACCCGCCAGGCCGTCCGCGGGCTCCTTGCGCGGCACGTAGTCTTCGTTCTTGGCAAACTCGGCCGACACTCCCGGCACGTACTTGTCCCGCACGAACTTGAAGGGGCCCGAACCGATGGACTCGGTAATCGCCTTGCTGCCCGGTGTCTTGGCGACGCGCTCCGGCATCATGAAGGCGGGGCTCGTGCTCTTCTTTGCCAGCCCCCGCAGGACCAGATCGGTCGGCATGCTGAAGCTCATCTTGAATGTCTTGTCGTCGACCGCCTCCATCGAGGTCGTCAGCGACGCCATGACCTGGCCCGCCTTGTCCAGGGACGCCCAGCGCGTGATGGAAGCCAGGCAGTCCGCCGAGGTGACCGGCGTGCCATCGTGCCATTTCAATCCGTCGCGCAGGACGAAGGTGTAGGTCTTGCCGTCATCCGAGACCTCCCACTTCTCGAGCATTTGCGGCTGGATTTTGCCTTTGGAGTCATAGCTCAACAGCGTGTCGTACACCATATAGCCGTAATTGCGGATGATGTGCGCCGTGGTGATGACCGGATCGAGCGATCGCAGCGGGGATTGGGGAACGACTGTCAGCGTCGTGGCGGCGAGGGCGGACGTGGACAGGCCCAGCGGTATGACAACCAGCAACCCTCGGGCGAGCGCCTTGAGCCCCAGGGATGGTCTTGCGGATAACTGCTTTGCTGCTCCTTTCATTTTGGTCTCCTCTGACGCAGGATCGCGCCTCGTTATCATGCATTTGACATCTGTCGCGAACCGTCGCTGGTCAGACCGTGACGGCCTTCCAAAACATGTATCCCGCCAGCACCAGCAGCAGGTAGGCGAACGTGGTGCGCAGCTGGTTCACGTTCATGGTGTGGGCCATACGCGCACCGTAGGGCGCGCTCAGGACGCTGGTGAGCGCCACGCACGCCATTGCGGGTAGGAAAATGAACCCCAGGCTGCCGGCGGGCAGCGACTGGATGCCCCAGCCCTGGTGGATGTTGCTCAAGGTGCCCGACAGGGCGATCGGAAAACCCATCACCGCGGACGTCGCCACGGCATTGTGTATGCGCACGCCGCGCCAGCCCAGAAACGGCACCGTGATAAAGCCCCCGCCCGCGCCCACCAGCCCCGACAGGGTGCCGATGCCCAGCCCCGCGGCGGTCATCCCGGCGGCCCCCGGCAGGTTCCCGACCTGGCTTCCCGGTTTCTTTTTTTTCAGCATCTTCAGTGCCGAAAAGATCACGAAAACGCCGAACAGTCCGGCCAGATACCGCGTGTTCAAGCCCGCGGCGATGATGGGCCCGATCCATGATCCGATGATGACCCCGGGTATCAGCAGCAAGGCCACCGGCCACAAGATCGCGCCTCTCTTGTGATGGGCGTAGACGCTGGACATCGACGTAAAAAAGATGATGGACAGGGAGGTCGCGATCGCCATGTGCACGATGTGGGCTGGCGGAAAGCCTTCGTGGGAAAAAATGATCGTCAGCAGCGGCACGAGTATCATGCCGCCACCGATCCCCAACAGGCCCGCGGCAAAGCCGGTGGCGGCCCCCAGAATGAGCAATAGGACGACGAGGCTGGGACTGATCATCGCCAGCGGCCTCAATAGCCCAGGGCCACGCCGTCGCGGCGCGGATCCGTGCCCGCGACATAAGCGCCGTTTTCCCGCCGCTGAATGATCTGCCCCGAGCCGAAATCCAGACTGTCGGCCGGCTGTACCTCCACCGAATGGCCCAGTGCGCTCAGGGCGTCGGCCACGGCCGTGGGCACCGCGGACTCCAGCGTGATGCTGGCGCCGGGTTGAATGCGGAAGCGGGGCGCATCGAGGGCCGCCTGCGGATTGTGTTGCAGGTCCACGAGCTGCTGCACGACCTGCACATGGCCTTGCGCCTGCATGTTTCCGCCCATCACGCCAAAACCGGCGACGGGCTGCCCGCGCCTGCTGAGGAAGCCGGGAATGATCGTGTGCAGGGGTCGCTTGCCGGGGCCGACCTGGTTGAAATGGCCGGCCGCGAGCGAAAAATCGCGGCCACGGTTATGCAGTGCGATGCCGGTGTCCGGCACGACCACCCCGGAGCCGAAGCCCTTATAGTTGGATTGAATATACGAGACCATCATGCCACTCGCGTCGGCGGTCGTCAGGTAGACGGTTCCGCTGTTGCGCGGAATGCCGGGGGTCGGCCCCCCCGCCCTGCCCGGATCGATCAGCCGTGCGCGCCGCGCCAGGTAATCGGGCTGCAGCAGGTCGGCCGTCATCGAACCCATGGCGGACGGCTCGCCCACATAGGCATACAGATCGGCGAAAGCGAGCTTCAGCGCCTCGATCGGCAGGTGAAACAGCCGGGCCGCATCGTCCAGGCCGCGCGCGGGCTCGAGCGTGTCCAGCATGCCCAATGCCATGAGGGCGGCAATCCCCTGCCCGTTGGGGGGGATTTCATGCACGACGTAGCCATCGCGATACGGCACCGAGATGGGCTCCACCCATTCGTTGACATGCGCAACCAGATCA
The DNA here is from genome assembly GCF_040276065.1 of Castellaniella sp. GW247-6E4. Classification (NCBI taxonomy): domain Bacteria; kingdom Pseudomonadati; phylum Pseudomonadota; class Betaproteobacteria; order Burkholderiales; family Alcaligenaceae; genus Castellaniella; species Castellaniella sp. GW247-6E4. Next base: position 19,965 of record NZ_JBELOI010000010.1, read on the forward strand.
GCGCGGCGCAAGGCGCCCCCCGTTTCTTGCGCAAAGGCCGCGATGCGGTCCGCCAGCTCGCCCTCATAGAAATCCCGCCCCATGGTCTGGGCGATGCGCTCGAGGGTGCGGGCCTGGGCGGGAAACCGCCACTGCTCGCCCGCGCGCGGCGCCTTCCCGTCGCGCAGGAAAGCCTGTGCGAACCCGGGTTGCGATCCGAGGACCTCCACCTGCTCGGCCCATTGGCGCGCAATCACTGGCGACACATAGTATCCGTTCTCGGCATAGGCGATGGCAGGCGTGAAAAGATCACTGAAAGGCAGCTTGCCAAACCGCCGGGACAGATCCGCCCAGCCGGCGACCTGCCCCGGCACCGTGACGGTGTCCCAGCCGATCAAGGGCATCGCATCCCGGCCCGCGAACCGGTCCGGCGTCCAGGTGGCGGGCGCACGCCCCGACGCATTCAGGCCATGCAGACGACCCTGATCCCATACGAGGACGAAGGCGTCGCCGCCGATGCCGTTCATCGTGGGCTCGACCACGGTCAGCGCAATGGCGGCCGCCAACGCGGCATCCACGGCGTTCCCGCCGAGCAGCAGCATGCGCAGCCCGGCCTGCGCGGCCAAAGGCTGCGAGGTGGCGACGGCATTCGACGCCAATACGGGCATGCGCGCACTGCGATAAGGGAAGTCCCAAAAAGCATCGGCGGACACTGTGATCTCCTGGAGTGGATGTCTTGCACACCTAAAGGGCGATGCGGGGCGGCGGCGAACCATGATCCTGCGAAAGCCGTCATGCGATCCTGCGAGAGCGATATCGTACCATTTCAGACCATACTGTCAATTGGTCCTTATCGTATGGATAACCCTTATCCTCTTAAGACTCGTCGCATAGAAGGTTTCGCGCAATGCGTCAGGGTGCTAAATTGGTGCCATTAAGGTATCATTCGATTGAGAATAAGGATTCAGCAATGGCTCAATCTCCCCCGCTTGGCACGCTTGCCGAAACCGTGATGAGGCAATTGCGCGACAAGATCGATATGCTGGACGCCGTGGGGGCCGACAGACTCCCCCCCGAACGAACGCTGGCTCTGGAACTCGGAGTCAGCCGACGGGTCATACGGCAGGCGCTCGCCTCTCTGGAGGCCGACGGGCAAATCGCGCGCGCGCGCGGCCGCGGTCGCGGCACCATCATCGTCCGCCCCCCGTCCCCGGGCTCGGTCCGGGAACACGCGCCCTCCGAGGACGATGCGAACGACCTGAAGCGCTACACCAGTCCGCTGGAGCTCATGGAAACCCGCCTGGCCCTGGAACCCGCCATCGCCGCGCTCGCCGCCACCCATGCGTCATCGCGGGATCTGGAGGACCTGCGCATGTATCTGGAAAAAAGCCGGACGGCTCAGGACCACAGTGTCTGGGAACGCTGGGATGGGGCCATGCACAAGGCCATCGGGCGCTCGACGTACAACGGCATGCTGATGCGTTTTTCCGACATGCTGGACGAAGCGCGCAAGCAGACCGCATGGGGGCGGCTGCGCAAGGCCACCTTGACCAGCAAGCGCCAGCAGCTCTACACCCGCCAACACGAGGAAATCCTGGCCGCCATCGCCGATCGCCACCCCGAAGAGGCCGCCAAGGCGATGCACAGGCACTTGCTGACCGTCAAGCGCACATTGATCGACCAGATCGACGATGCGCTCGCCGACACCGACGACTGATCCCGCCGCCCGCCCATGGTCGACGCGCGGGGCCGGCTCGTGGCGGCGATGACGGTACCCAGGGGCGCCCAGCCGTTGGGCTATTCCTCGACCGGCGCGTCCTTGAATCGCAACAGACGCAATGCATTGAGCGTCACGATCGCCGTCGCGCCCGAATCGGCCAGCACGGCGACCCATAGGCCGGTGAAGCCCAGGACGGTGGTGACCAGGAACGCGGCCTTGAGGGCGAGCGCAAAAGCCACATTCTGATGAATGTTCGTCATCGTCGCCCGCGACAGCGCCACCAAATGGGCGACATCGTTGACGCGGCCTTTCAGCAACGCCGCGTCGGCGGTTTCAATCGCCACGTCGGTACCGCCCCCCATGGCGATGCCGACATCGGCGGCAGCCAGCGCGGGGGCATCGTTGATGCCATCGTCCACCATGGCAACCTTGGCATTGACCTTCATTTCATTGATCAGGCGCAGCTTGTCCTGGGGCAGCAGCTCCGCCTCACAATCCATGCCCAGGCACCCGGCAATGGCCCGGGCAGTCGGGCGGTTGTCACCTGTCAACATGACCGGGCGCACACCCATCGCCTTGAGCCGGGCCACACCTTCTTGCGCATCCCGCCTGGGCTCGTCACGCAGGGCCACCAATCCGAGCGATTCCCCGGCCCCTTCATCGAACAATACCGCCACGGTTTTTCCCTCACGCTGCAACGCTTCGAGCGAGGGCCACATCGAACGCCTGCGATTCATCCGGCACTGCCGCACGCTGGATATGGCGCTCGACGAAGTGCGCACCTTGCTTCAATACCGGGACACCCCCACCGAGGACTGCGGAAATGTCAACGACCTGCTGGATGAGCATATCCATGCCGTAGAGGTGCGCGTCGAGGAGCTCATGCATCTCAAGCAGCATTTGGTCGCCTTGCGTCGGCAATGCGCCGACACGGCGCCCACGACATCCTGCGGGATCCTGCGGGCGCTGGCCGATGATTCTTGCCACACCTAGGCTCACGGCGCCACCCGGTGGCCACGAGGATTCTGTGCCAGGGTTTCTCAACTGAAAAGGCCCCGCCCCCAAAGCATGGGAAGCGGGGCCTTCACGAACCGCCACCGAATCACGGTGCGGCTCGACACATCACATATCGCCGGCCAGCGATATCGAATCTCACATATTGTCGATCATCACCTGACCGAAGCCCGAGCAGGACACCTGGGTCGCGCCCTCTAACAGGCGGGCGAAATCGTACGTGACCTTTTTCGACAGGATGGCCTTTTCCATGCTGCTGATGATCAGGTCGGCCGCCTCGGTCCAGCCCATGTGGCGCAGCATCATTTCGGCCGACAGGATCTCGGAGCCGGGGTTGACGTAGTCCTTGCCGGCGTACTTGGGCGCCGTGCCGTGCGTGGCCTCGAACATGGCGACCGAATCGGACAGGTTGGCGCCCGGGGCGATGCCGATGCCGCCGACCTGCGCGGCCAGGGCGTCGGAGATATAGTCGCCGTTGAGGTTCAGCGTGGCGATGACGTCGTATTCGGCCGGGCGCAGCAGGATCTGCTGCAGGAAGGCGTCGGCGATCACGTCCTTGACCACGATGTCACGGCCAGTCTTGGGGCTCTTGAACTTGCACCACGGGCCGCCATCGATGAGCTGGGCGCCGAATTCCTTGAGCGCCAGTTCGTAGCCCCAGTCACGAAAGCCCCCCTCGGTGAACTTCATGATGTTGCCCTTGTGGACCAGGGTGACGGTCGGGCGGTCGTTGTCGATGGCGTACTGGATCGCCTTGCGCACCAGGCGCTGGGTGCCCTCGCGCGACACAGGCTTGACGCCGATGCCGGAGGTCGCCGGAAAGCGGATCTTTTTGACGCCGAGCTTATCCTGCAGAAACTCGATGATCTGGCGGGCCTCGTCGGACTCGGCTTCGAATTCGATGCCGGCGTAGATGTCCTCGGAGTTTTCGCGGAAGATCACCATGTCGGTCTTTTCCGGCTCGCGCACGGGCGAGGGCACGCCCTTGAAATAGCGTACCGGCCGCAGGCAGACGTACAGGTCGAGTTCCTGGCGCAGGGCCACGTTCAGCGAGCGGATGCCGCCGCCCACGGGCGTGGTCAGCGGACCCTTGATCGAGACCACGTAATCGCGCACGGCGTCGAGGGTTTCCTGCGGCAGCCAGACATCGGGGCCGTAGATCTTGGTGGATTTCTCGCCGGCGTAGACTTCCATCCAGTGGATCTTGCGCTTGCCACCGTAGGCCTTGGCGACCGCTGCATCCACGACCTTGAGCATGACCGGCGTGATGTCCAGGCCCGTGCCGTCCCCCTCGATGTAGGGAATGATCGGCTGGTCGGGGATATTCAGCGAGGAATCGGCATTGACCGTGATCTTTTGGCCACTGGTCGGGACCTTGATGTGTTGATAGGACATGGATGCTCCAGTTGCTCTGAGGAGGACAAGAAGGGGGGGATTTAGTCTTATATAAGAGTTTAGCCTAAACTCGGGACCTTGATGCGCGCAAGCCCCCGATTTTACCGCCCCGGCCCCGCCACGGGCCGCCGCGCGCGACGGTAAAATGGCCGAAACACTGATTCCTGACTGCCATGTTCAATCCCACGCGCGAGCAAGTTCGCGAATTCTTCACCGAGGCCTGGCGCAAACAGCGCGGCGGCGCGGTCCTGACCCCGTTGGAAACCATGGCGGCCGACTTGATCGTCATGCACCCGGAATATCACGCGGACCTCGACGACCCCGAGGCCGCCGCGCGCGACTATCCGGTCGAGGAGGGTCGGACCAACCCTTTTCTGCACCTGTCGATGCATCTGGCCATCGCCGAGCAGGTCTCGATCGACCACCCACCCGGCATCCGGGCGGCGTGGCGCGCGCTGCTGGGGACGCGCGGCGAGCACGAGGCCGCGCACGTGGTGATGGAGGCTTTGGGCGAGGTGGTCTGGGAGGCCCAGCGCTTGGGCACGCCCTTGGACAACGACCGCTATCTGGACCTGATCCGGCGTCGCGCAACGCAGGACCGCTAGTGTCCTGTATGGATTCACCGTGCAGGACACCAGGCCCCGGCATCCCGCCGGGGCCTGTGGGCACCGCTTAACCGCTTACTTGCGGACCGCCAGCGGGGACGGCTGGCTGGCGAGCCAGGCCGAGATATTATCGATATCGGCGGGCGAGAGCTGGGCCGCCATGGCGCCCATGATCGGATTCTTGCGCACGTTCGCCGAAACGGGGGCGCCCGCCTGGCCGCGCTGGTAGGCCGTGAGGGCGTGGGCCAGATAGTCGGCATGCTGCCCGGCGAGAATCGGGTAATCGGACTGCAGCGGCGATTTGGCGTCGGCGCCGTGACAAGAGGCGCAGGTGAATTTCTGGTAGGCGGCCTGTCCGGCGGCCAAGTCCGCGGCCTGCGCGCCGGCCGTCAAGGCCAGGCAGCCGAGCAGGGCGATCGACAACTTTTTCATGGGATCCCCCGTTTTATTATTTGAGATTGGAATAGTAGGCGGCCACGTCGGCCATGTCCTGCTCGGACAGGGTCCGGGCGACGGCCTCCATCGTCGCGAACGAGCGCGCACCGCTGGCGTATTCCTTGAGGGCTGCCACGATGTAGGCGGCATTCTGCCCCGCGATCATGGGCACGTGGTACAACTCGGGATAAGCCGCCTTGTAGCCTTGTATCCCATGGCAGCCGATGCACATCGATACCTTGTCCTTGGCGGCTTGCGCATCGCCGGTCACCGGTGCGGCGTCGGCCGCCACGGCCTGCCCCGCAAACAGACAGGAAGCCATGATCGCCAGAGGACCCAGACAGCGCTCGATTTGTATTCGCAACTTCATATTGTCTCTTTGTAAGCTAGAAAAGGCCTCCGCGCTGCGCCTACGGCTTGCGGCCCTCGGGGGGCCGCGCATTGCCTTGGTACGGTCCGGCGGCGAAAAACAGCATCGAAAAGCATCATCGGCCCAAAGCCCATATGACCGATGCGGCGTGATGATTGTACGATAATTGCAACCAAGCATGCAGTCCTGAAATTTTGAACCCTATAGCAGCTCCGGCCGCCCGCCGGCGCCGGGAAGCCTTTCCGACATGAGCACAAATCCCTTGCAGCCTTCCTCCGAACGTTTCGATGGCACCGAACGCTACGTTGCCACCGATGCGCTGAAAATGGCCGTGAACGCCGCCCTTACCTTGCAACGGCCCCTGCTGGTCAAGGGCGAGCCGGGCACCGGCAAGACCCTGCTCGCCGAGGAAGTCGCCGCCGCCCTGGGCCGGCCCCTGCTGCAATGGCACATCAAGTCCACGACCAAGGCGCATCAGGGTTTATACGAATACGATGCCGTGTCACGGCTGCGCGACTCGCAGCTCGGCGAATCGTCGGTGCACGACATCCGCAACTACATCGTGCGGGGTGTGCTGTGGCAGGCCTTCGAATCCGAACGTCCCACAGTCGTGCTGATCGACGAGATCGACAAAGCGGATATCGAATTCCCCAACGATCTGCTGCGCGAGCTCGATCGGATGGAATTCCACGTCTACGAGACCCGCGAGACGATCCGCGCGCACCACCGACCGCTGATCGTCATTACCTCCAACAATGAAAAGGACCTGCCCGACGCGTTCCTGCGCCGCTGCTTCTTTCACTACATCGCCTTCCCCGACCGCGATACGCTGCACGCGATCGTCGCGGTCCACTTCCCCGACATCCGCGCCGAGATTCTCGGGACCGCGCTGGACGCCTTCTTCAAGCTGCGCGACGTTCCAGGCCTGAAGAAAAAGCCCTCCACCTCCGAGTTTCTGGACTGGCTGCGCCTGCTGCTCGCCGAATCGGTGCCGCCCTCGGCCCTGAGCGACGCCGACATCCCGCCGCTGGCTGGCGCCCTGCTCAAGAACGAACAAGATCTCAGCCTGCTGCAGCGCCTCGCCGCCATGAACCACCGCGCCCCGCGCTAAAGCGCGGGCCACCCCATGCTGATCGATTTCTTCTACCGCTTGCGCGCCGGCGGGATCCAGGTCTCGATCCAGGAGTACCTGACGCTGCTCGAGCTGCTGCGCAGCCAGGCGGCACCCCAGTCCCAGGAAGATTTCTACCACCTGGCGCGCATGGCGCTCGTCAAGGACGAGACCCTGTACGACCGCTACGACCAGATCTTCGCGGCCTTCAGCCAGGGCCTCGCGGCGCGTGCCGCCGGCGCACCCGAAGTTCCGCTGGACTGGCTGCTGCAGACCTTCCGCAAACATCTGAGCCCCGAGGAAAAGGCCGCCCTGGAGCGCCTCGGATGGGACCGGCTGATGGAACTGTTCCAACAGCGCCTGTCGGAACAGAAAGAGCGCCACGCCGGCGGCAGCAAGTGGATCGGTACCGGCGGATCGTCGCCGTTCGGCCACGGCGGCTACCACCCCGAAGGCATCCGCATCGGCGGCCCCTCGGCGGGCAACCGCAGCGCCGTCAAGGTCTGGGAGGCCCGCCAGTACCGCGATTACGATGACCGCCAGGAACTGGGCACGCGCAATTTCAAGATCGCCCTGCGGCGCCTGCGGCGCTTCGCCCGCGAGGGCGCCGCACTCGAGCTCGATATGCCGGGCACCATCCAGGGCACGGCGCAAAGCGCCGGCATGCTGGATCTGCGCTGGATGCCCGAACGGCGCAATACGGTCAAGGTGCTGATGCTGCTGGATGTGGGCGGCAGCATGGATGACCACGTCGAGCGGATCGAATCGCTGTTTTCAGCAGCCCGCAGCGAATTCCGCCACCTCGAGGTCTACTACTTCCACAACTGCCCGTACGAGTCCGTCTGGCGCGACAACCGGCGGCGCCACGAGCAGCGCATCGACACCCTCGAACTGATCCGCAGCCACAATCCGGACTGGCGTCTCATTCTGGTGGGCGACGCCTCGATGAGCCCCTACGAGCTGCTGTTTCCCGGCGGCTCGGTCGAGCACCACAACCGTGAAACCGGCGCCGCATGGCTGCAGCGCCTGCTGGCGCAATGGCCGAGCGCCGCGTGGCTCAACCCCGAGCCTTCGGGATATTGGCAATACCGGCAATCCATCGGCATCGTGCGCGAAATCATGCACGACCGCATGTTCGGCATCACCATCGACGGCCTCGAGCGGGCCATGCATCTGCTGGCGAAATAGGTGGCGGGCGGCATATGCCGGCCGCCGATACATTCCGCTTATACCTCCCAGAGAAAAAACCTGCTTTCATTCGCGTCCGCGCGCCCCTAGAATCGTTCCATCCCCCCGATTCCAGCGCGAGCCACGGCTTGCGCCCACCACACGCACCGAGAGCATTGCGATGAATAGCAGCACATCCGACCTGAGGCATCCCGCCGGTGCGGCGTCCCCCGCGCCGAACGGCACGCCTGCCGACACCTATGACCTGATCGTGCTGGGCGCGGGCGCCGGCGGCATGACCGCGGCGCTGGTCGGCGCCCTCGAGGGGCTGCGCGTCGCGCTCATCGAGCGCACCGACCGGATCGGCGGCACCACCGCCATCTCCTCGGGCACGGTCTGGATCCCCGGCAACCCGCAACAGCGCGCGCTCGGCGTCCAGGACGACGCCACACAGGCCCTGGCGTACCTGGACGCCCTGGTCGGCCAACGCGCCGACAGGTCCTTGCGCGAGGCGTTCATTGCCCAGGGCCCGCGCATGGTCGACTACCTGGACGCGCGCAGCGACGTGCGCTTCAAGGTCTACCCTCATCATCCCGACTATCGCCAGGATCTGCCCGGTGCGGCAGTCGGCGGCCGCCCCCTGGAGCCCCTGGCCTTCGACGGGCGCCGGCTCGGCGCGCACTTCGAGCAGGTCCGCTGGCCGCTCAAGGAACTGATGCTGCCCGGCGGCCTGATGGTGACCCGGGGCGAGGCGGCGCGCCTGCTGCGCGGCCCGGCCTCGTGGGACGCCATCCGGCTGGGCGCCGCGCTGCTGGCGCGCCTGCTCATCGACCGCCTGCGCCACCCGCGGGGCACGCGCCTGGTCCTGGGCAACGCGCTCGCCGCGCGGCTGTACCAGGGCCTGCTCGACCATGGCGTGGACATTCACAGCGGGACACGGACGTCACAGCTCATCATGACCGACGGTACCGTCCGGGGCGTCGTCGCGACCCACCAGGGCAGTAAATTCACCCTGTACGCCCGGCGCGGCGTGGTCCTGGCGGGCGGCGGCTTTCCCGCCGATCCCCAGTGGCGCGAACGCTACCTGCCCTCGCCCACGCCACGCCACACCCCGGCCGCGGAGGCCTGCACCGGCGAAACCATCCGCCTCGGGCTCGAGGCGGGCGCCGTCCTCGGCCAGGCCACTGGCGACAATGCCCTGTGGTTCCCCTGCTCCATCGCGACGCGCCGGGACGGATCGACCGCCGTGTACCCGCACATCGTGCTGGATCGCGCCAAGCCGGGCCTGATCGCGGTCAATGCCGCGGGCCGCCGCTTCGTCAATGAGGCCGCCTCCTATCACGAATTCTCGCGCGGCATGTACGCCGCGCACCGCGAGTCCCCCTCGATCCCCGCGCTGCTGGTCTGCGACCGCCGCTTCCTCTGGAAATACGGCCTGGGCATGATCTGGCCGCGCGCGCTGACGCTGCGCGGCCACATCCGCAGCGGCTACCTGCTGACTGGCCGGACCTTGGCCGACCTCGCACGGCAGGCCGGCATCGATCCCGAGGGCCTCGTTCACACAGTGAACACATTCAACCGCTATGCGGCGAGCGGCCAGGATCCGGATTTTCACAAGGGCGAGAGCCTCTACGACCGCAACAACGGCGACGAGGCGCACCCGCCCAATCCCTGCCTGGGCCCCATTGTGACCCCGCCGTTCTACGGGGTGCGCGTCTATCCCAATCCGCTGGGCACCAGCCTGGGCCTGCGCACCGACGTGAGCGCCCGTGCCCTGGACGGGGGCGGGCGGCCCATCCCCGGGCTCTACGCATGCGGCGCCGACATGCACCCGGTCTTCGGCGGCGAATACCCCGGCGCCGGCGCCCAGCTCGGGCCCGCCATGACCTTCGGCTACCTGGCGGCGCGGCACGCCGCCGGTGCGGCCGATCCGGCACCATCCAAGTAATCCCTCTCTTGCGGGAACGTCCCGGCGGTGCGACGCTATAGGTTTAGCTTATACCGCTAGCAGCACTCGCGCGCCCTCACACCGGCAGCCATCATGGTCGCCGGCATATGGGCCATCACCCCGGGATCGGAAATGAATCTGAAACAGCTCCAGTACTTCGTTCAAATCGTGGAAAGCGGCAGCATGACCAAGGCCTCGCGCCGGCTCTTCATCGCCCAGCCCGCGCTCAGCCAGCAATTGACCAAACTCGAGGACGAGGTCGGCAAACCGCTGCTCGTGCGCTCACCCAAAGGGGTCACCCCGACCGACAATGGGCTGGCGCTGTATCATCACGCCAAGTTCATGCTCCGGCAGCTCGACCAGGCCCTGTCGATCGCCCGCCAGGAAACCATGGAAACCTACGGCATGGTGACCGTCGGACTGCCCGCCACCACGGTCTCCGCCCTCGGCCTGCCGCTGGTGCGTCGCATCCACGAACGCTATCCGCGCATCCTGCTGAACGTGGTGGAAGGCATGAGCGGCCACCTCAGCCAGATGATACGGCTGGGCCAGCTCGATATCGCCATCCTGTTCAAACCCAACGTCGGTTCGGACCTCAATGTCCTCCCCATCATCGAAGAGGAACTCTTCGTCCTGCTGCCGCGTTCCAGCCCGCTGGTCGCCGCCCAGCGCACCAAGATCACGCTGGCCGAGGCGGCCGAACTGCCCCTCATCCTCCCCACCAGCAAGCACGGCTTGCGCCAGCGCATCGAAAGCGAGCTGGAATCGCGCAATCTGTCCTCACGCATCGTCGCCGAGATCGACTCGCTGTCCTTGCTGATGAGCTGCGTCTACGCCGGCATGGGTGCCACCATCAAACCCATGTCGGCCCTGCTGCTGGAGGGCGAGCGCGGCAAGGAATGGCGCGCCCTGGCGATTTCGGACGCCTCCATCAGCCGCCGGAATTACCTGTACACCATCTCGCCCGAAATGCTCTCGCCGGCCGCGGCGCTGATCGCCACCGAAATCAAGAACACCATCCGCTGGCTGACTGAAACCGGCGGCTGGCCGACCGTCAGGCTGCTGTAGCGGCCACGGCCCCCGCCAGCCGCCCGGCGTGACCGGCCACACACCCGCAAAATGCCTGTGGATGCAGTCTATCGCTTTTGCTTATACCCATCCATAAAAAACAGTATTTTTTTTCCATCGCCCGCCCGCGTATCCTGTCCCGACTCACCTATGGAAAAGGCGGACGTCAATGGAAGTACAAGTCGCTCACAACCTGGAAACGGCGCACAGCCTGCTGATTGCGGGTGAATGGGCGCAAGGCCGGTCCACGACCTTCACGGTGTCGAACAAGTTCGACAATCGTCCGCTTGCCCAGATCAGCACGCCGACCGCCGATCAGATCCGCGAGACGGTGCAGGCCGCAGCGCAGGCCTTTCATGATAGCCGCAAGCTCAGCCCGCACCAGCGCGGACTCATCCTGGACAGGACGGCGGATGTGCTCGAAGCCCGCGCCGAGCGCCTGCAGCGGATCATTTGCGCGGAAGCCGGCTTTACCCTCAGCGACGCAGCCGGCGAGGTCCAGCGCTCGATCCAGACATTCCGCCTCGCGGCCGAGGAGGCGCGCCGGTTCACCGGCACGCTGATCCCGGTGGGCGGCGCGCCCGGACAAGGGGGACGCATGTGCTGGACCATGCGGATTCCGCTGGGCGTGGTCGCCGCGATCACACCGTTCAACGCCCCGCTGAATACCGTCTCGCACAAGGTGGCACCTGCCCTCGCGGCCGGCAATGCCGTCATACTCAAACCGTCTCCGCACACCCCCTTGGTCGCGTGCGAGCTGGCCGACGCGCTCATGGAGGCGGGCACGCCCAAGGGGCTGGTCTCCGTCCTGCATGGCGGAGTCGAGGTGGTCCATGGACTGCTCGACGAGCAGGACGTCAAGTTCTATGCGTTCACCGGCAGCACCGAGGCCGGCCGGGCGATCCAGCAGCGCGCGGGCCTGCGCCGCACCCAGATGGAACTGGGCTCGATCGCCTTCGGCATCGTCTGCGACGACGCCGACCTGGACTTCGCCCTGCCCAAGATCCTGAACGCAGCCTACCGGAAGGCGGGACAGGTCTGCACATCGATCCAGCTGCTGCTGGTCCACGAGGACAGGTTCCAGGAGGTCGAGCAACGTCTCACGAAGAACGTCAAGGCTCTGGTGTCCGGCGACCCCCTGGATCCGGCAACCGTGGTCGGCCCCGTCATCAGCCCGGCATCCGCACAGCGGATCGCCGACTGGATCGACCAGGCGATCCACGCGGGCGCGACGTGCCTGGCCGGAGGCACCCGGCAGGGCAATGTGGTGGCGCCCACCCTGCTCAAGGATGTTTCGCCGGAAACGCCCCTCGGATGTCAGGAAGTCTTCGGCCCGGTGATGTCGCTCATCCCGTTCTCCAGCCTCGACGAGGCGATCGCCCAGGTGAATGCGACGCCGTACGGCCTGGCGACGGGCATCTTCACCAACCGGCTCGATGATGCGTTCCGCTTTATCAGCGAGCTGCAGGTCGGCGGGGTGCACATCAATGAAACCTCGAGTTCGCGCGTCGACATGATGCCCTACGGCGGTTCGAAGGCCAGCGGCTTCGGCCGCGAAGGCCCTTACTATGCCATGCGCGAAATGAGCGAGGAGCGCGTCGCCACCCTCATCACCAACACGAATCGGGAAACGCAATCATGACAAAGCGAAAAGGCGGAGAGGTCATTGTCGACTATCTCGTCAAACAGAAAGTGCCCTACGTGTTCGGCATCTGCGGGCATGGCAACGTCGGCATCCTCGACGCCCTGCACGAGCGCAGGGATGAAATCAAGTACGTCTCGCCCCGGCACGAGCAATGCGCCGGCCACATGGCGGACGGCTATTTCCGGGTTCGTCACGCGCCCGTGGCGACCCTGACATCCACGGGCCCCGGATCCGCCAACATGGTCATGTCGCTGGCAACGGCCTTGTCGGATTCCTCGGCCTTCCTGGCCATCACCGCCAACGTCCCGACGTCGCAGGCCAACCGGGCGCCGTTCCAGGAACTCTACAAACACAACCAGGCCGACTTCGCGCAGGTGCTGCGCCCGGTCGTCAAGCGCAGCTTCCAGCCCTCGCGGGTGGACATGCTGCCGCTGGCACTGCGGCAATCCTTCGACACCATGCTGACCGGCCGGCCGGGGCCGGTCAACATGGACATCCCCTACAACGTTTTCCAGGAAGAGGACGTTGTGGACCCCCCCACCACCGCCCATGCCTTCGGCACCCACCGCCCCGCCGCCAGCGAATCCGACCTGGCCGGCGCCTTGGGCCTGCTGGCCGCCTCGCAACGGCCCGTATTCTTCATCGGCCAGGGGGCGACGCTATCCGCGGCGGGCCCGGCGCTCACCAAGCTCCAGGCGCAACTGGGCATTCCCGTGATCACCTCCCCCAACGGCATGGGGTGCGTGCCGGCCGACGACCCTCTGACGCTCGGCTTCATCGGCCGCAATGGCGCCTACCCGGCCAATCAGGCGGGGCGGCACGCCGACTTGGTGATCTGCGTCGGCACGCGGTTCGACGACCGCTCCTCCTCGACCTGGATGCCCGGCTATTCCTGGAACTTCCCGGGCACCAAACTGCTGCAGGTCGATCTGGACCCCGCGGAGCTCGGCCGCAACTACCCCGTGACGCTCGGCCTGATCGCGGACGCAAAGACCTTTTGCGAACAGCTCCTTGGGGCGATCGCCGGCCACGACGTGATCCAGCGGGAAAATTTCTCGGCATGGCGCGCGCAGATCGCCGACTGGCAAAAGGAATGGAATGATTTCATCGCGCCGAACTTCGGTGCCATCACCACGCCCATCCGACCGGAGTACGTCGTCGACACCCTGCAACGCGTGCTGCCCGAGGACGTGATCCTGACGCTGGACTCTGGCGTCCATCACAACTGGTTCATGCAGTTCTGGCGCCCGCAACGGCCGGCCAGCATGCTCAATAGCTGGGGCTACTCATCGATGGGGTTCGGCGTGTGCAGCGTGCTGGGAGCGCAGCTTGCCGCACCCGAGCGCCCCTGCGTCGCCGTGGTCGGCGATGGCGGCTTCATGATGGCGCCCTATGTCGTCGCCACCGCGGTCGAATACCAACTGCCCTGTGTCTGGATCGTCTGGAACAACTTCGCCTGGGGCGCCATCCGCGACCTCCAATACGGCCTGTTCGACGGCCGCGAGCTGGGGACGGCCTTCTACAAGGGCGAACAAGGCCCCGGCGGCCAGCGCTACAACCCGGACTTCGCCGCTTGGGCCCGCGCCTGCGGCGCCGACGGCGTCACGATCACCCGTAGCCAGGACCTCGCGCCCGCAGTCGAGCTGGCCGTCAAGAACCGCCGTCCCTGCGTGATCGACGTGCACGTGGACGGCGAGGTCCGCCCGCCTTCGACCGGTACCTGGCAATTGCCGCCCATTCCCTACAAAGAACCGATCTTCGGCAAGCCCTGGACCGCGTGACATGACCACAGATGTACATCGCGAAACCTTCGACATCGTCATCGTCGGCGGCGGCGGATCCGGCCTGGCGGCGGCAATCGAGGCGCGCGAAGCCGGCGCGCGGGTCGTGCTGCTGGAAAAAAACCCGAAGCTGGGCGGCTCGACCGCGTGGTCGGTCGGATCGATCTCGGCCACCCGCACCCCGCACCAACGCGCCAAGGGCGTCGTGGACGACCCGCGGCATCATTGGGAGGACATGCCGGGGTTTGCGCCGGAACTGGCCGGGCGCGACAACGATGAGTTGCGCAAGATCCTCTGTGATGAGGCGCCTGCGGCATTTCAGTGGCTGCTGGATTCCGGCGTGCGCTTCATGGGCCCGATGCCCGAGCCCCCCCACCGCCAGCCGCGGATGCACAACGTGCTCCCGAACTCGCGCGCCTTCATCTACCACCTCGAGCGCCGCGCGCGCAACGCCGGCGTGATCATCCACTGTGACACTCCGGCCGACGAGCTCATCGTCCAGGGCGGGCGAGTGGCCGGGGTTCGAATCCGCCGCCAGGAACAAGCGGCAGAGGTATTCGGCACCAAAGGCGTCATCCTTGCCGCGGGCGATTTCACCAACAGCCCCGAGCTCAAGGCCCGCTTCATGGGGCCGCGCGAAGCCAAGGTCGAGGCCATCAACATGACGGCAACGGGCGATGGCCAAAAGATGGCCGAGACACTGGGCGCGACCATCCTCAACGGGGACCTGGCCCTCGGCCCCGAGCTCCGATTCATTCCGCCCCTCAGGGAAACGCTGGTGCGCCGCCTGCCGCCCTGGCGCGCCCTGGCGGCCTTCATGCAATGGTCCATGGACCACATGCCCCAGGCCCTGCTCAGGCCGTTCCTGATGCAATTCCTGACGACCGCCCTGGCGCCCTCGCTGTCCTTGTTCGAGTCGGGTGCGGTGCTGGTGAATCAAAACGGCGGGGCCGTGCGGGCTCAACCCGCACAGTTGGCATACGCCTTGGCCGACGAGCCGGGCAACCGCGGCTGGATCGTCCTCGGGCACGAAACCACCTCACGCTTTTCCGCATGGCCGGATTTCATCTCGACCGCCCCCGGCGTGGCCTACGCCTACCTGCCCGACTATGCCCGCAACCGCAAGGACATCTACACGCAGGCGCCGACGCTCGAGGCCATGGCCCAGCGACTGGGCATGGACGCCGCCCGCCTGCGCGACGCCCTGGGCGATGGGCGAACGCCGGGGCCCTATGTCGCGCTCGGGCCCGTGCGCTCGGTCTTTGTGCACAACGAGGGCGGGCTGAGGGTGGACACCTCTCATCGCGTCCTCGACCGTGCGGGACGGCCCATCGACGGCTTGTACGCGGTGGGCTCGACCGGGCAGGGCGGCCTGCTACTGAGGGGCCACGGCCATCATCTGGCCTGGGCCTTCGTATCCGGCCGCAGGGCCGGAAAACAGCTTGCGTCGCGGTAGGACGCAATAACCATACGCCGCGGACCGCGGCGCAACGTTCACACCGTAGGAGACAAACCACATGAAGACCCCCCCTATACACCACACCCTAGCCCCCCGCCGCGCGGCGGCATACAGCTCGGCCCTGCTGATGGCCGTGCTGCTCGGCGCCTCGGCGGGCGCCTACGCGCAGGATAGCGGGCCGATCAAAATCGGCATGGTCTTTCCGAAACAAGGCCCAAGCGCCTCTATCGGCGAATACCTGTCCCGAGGCGCCATGCTGGCCGTCGAACAGCACGGCAAGGTGCTGGGCCGGGACGTCGAGGTCATCTTCCTGGACGAATCGAACGCCCAGGCCGCACAGCAGAACTTCCAAAAATTGGTGGACGAGCATCAGGTCGTCGGCGTCGTCGGCGCCAATAGCAGTGCATCGGCCCTGGCCATGGCCGGCGTTGCCGAACGCACGAAAACCCCGCTCATTGCGGCGGGAGCCGCCGCTCGCGAGGTCACAGGCGCAAACTGCAACCGCTACACCTTCCGCTTCCAGGCGACGGTTCCCGTGCAAATGGCCGGCCTCATGCCGACTGTCGAAAAGCAGGGCAAAAACGCCTACTTCATCACGGCAGCCTACGCCTTCGGCCAGGACATCCTGCGCACCGGCCAAACCATGCTGGAGAAATCCGGGGGGACCGCGGTAGGCATCGACGAGGTGCCGCTCAATACGGCGGACTACAGCTCCTATGTCCTCAAGATCCGCTCCGCCAAGCCCAACGCCGTCGTCGGCGGGCTGGTCGGCCAGGACCTTTCCAGCTTCCTCAAACAGTGGAACGCGATGAACATGAAGGGCAAGATCCCCTTCTACGAGATCGCGGTCAGCGACACGGACTTCTGGGATGTCGGACCTACGGCGTCGACCGGGACCTATGTGAAGCCCTGGTACTACAACGACCCCGCCAACAGCGAGGCGGAAAAGAATTTCACCAAGGCGTTCACCGAAAAATTCGGCAAGCCGCCGGCAGACAAGGCCTATTCCGGATGGTTGTCGATGCGCTCGCTGCTGGATTCGATCGATGCGGCGAAATCCACGGACAGCAAGGCCGTGGTCCAGGCCCTCGAGCAATGGAAGGACGCCAAGGGCGCGTTCCCCGCCTATTACCGCCAATGGGACCACCAGTTGATCCGGCCCTCGGTCATCGTGACTATCAAAGAAAACATCACCGACAAGTGGGACTTCTTTGACGTCGATGGCCACACCAGCAAGACCGAGGAAGACACGCTGAAGGATTTCGGCACCAAGGAAGAAGTCGGCTGCAATATGCCGTCCCTGTAATCATCGCCCTCATTTCCACACGGAGTTCGCGCCATGTTCAATGAGATCGTTCTGTCGCAGGCGGCCAACGGGATCGTGCTGGGCTTCCTGTATGTGCTGATCGCGGCGGGACTCTCCATCACCTTCGGGTTGCTGGGGGTCATCAACTTTGCGCATGGCGCATTCTTCGCGCTGGGGGCCTATTTCGGTCTGACGCTGTACCAATGGTTCGGGTGGGCGGCAGTCCCCCTCGCGCCGGTTCTCGTCGCCGTGGTGGGCATGTTCGTGGAGGTCATCCTCATCCGGCGCCTGTACGGCAAGGAACCCCTGCTGAGCCTGATCGTCACCTTCGCCCTGGCCCTCCTGATCGAGGCCATCATCCGCTTTATCTGGGGGGCGGACGGCAAGCCGTTCGGCGCGCCGGCCTTCCTGACCGGGGTCTTCGAATTCGGTCCGCTGCTCATGACCAGCTACCGGGTCGCGGTCCTGGCGGCGACGGTCGTCACGCTGGCCGCCCTATGGGCCTTCCTGGCCTTCACACCGTACGGCCGCATCCTGCGGGCCGGCAGCCGGGACCCCGAAATGGTCGAAATGCTGGGCATCCGCCTGCCGCGCGTGATGACCGCCGTATTCGGCCTGGGCTGCGGCCTGGCCGCCATCGCCGGCGTGCTGGCCGGCCCCTTGTGGAACGTCGCCCCGTCCATGTCCGCCAGCGCGGTCATGCCCGCCTTCGTCATCGTCACCATCGGTGGCCTGGGGTCGCTACGCGGCGCCACGGTCGCGGGCCTGCTGGTCGGCATCGTGACGACGCTGACCATACAGTTCTACCCTCATGCGGCTGGGGCCGCCATGTATATCTTCATGTTCCTTATTTTATTGCTGCGGCCACGCGGCTTGCTCGGTGAACGCTGGGAGCGATTCGAATGAAAGGCGCGCGCAAAACCCTCAATCCGGTTCTCGCCACCGCACTCTTCCTGCTGGTGCTGACCGCCGGCGTGCTGACGTTGGGCATGCCGGTTTCCAAGATCACGCAGGTTGCCATCTACGCCCTGTACGGCATCGGGGTGAACTTCCTGATCGGCTACGTCGGCCTGGTGCCCTTCGGCGCGTCTTTCTTCTTTGGCGTCGCCAGCTACAGCGTGGCGGTGATCGCCAAGGCGCTTGCAACCAACGAGATTGCCGCCCTGGCCTTCAGTATTCTGTTCTCGCTGGGCCTCGCGCTCGCCCTGGGCGTGGTGATCCTGCGCCGCAAAGGGCTCTACTTTTCCCTGCTCACGCTGGCGGCCTCCCAGATCGCTTTCGAGGTCTCGTATAGCTGGACCTCGGTGACCGGCGGGGAAAATGGGATTCAGGATGTGCCGCGCCCGCTCTTCAGCTCGACGCTGGCCTTCCATTTCTTCACCATCGCCGTGGTGCTTGCCTCCATCTATGTGTTGTGGCGCATTGTGCACTCCCCGTTCGGCCGGGTGCTGCAGGCCATACGCGACAACGAGCAACGCGTCTCCAGCCTCGGCTTCAATGCCTTTTCCTTGAAACTCGCGGCCTTCTGCATTTCCGGCATCCTGGTCGGCATCGGCGGCGGCCTCATGGCCCTGCTCCTGCGCGGTGCCTACGCCAACAACCTGAGCTGGCAGCACGCCGGCGATCCGGTGCTGATGGCGGCGCTCGGCGGCGTCCACCACTTCCTCGGCCCCCTCTGGGGAGCGACCACCTTCATCCTCCTCGAGGATCGGCTGAGCGCCATCACCGAGAACTGGTGGCTGATGTTCGCCCCCATCATCATTCTGTTCGCCATTCTGTCCCCCGAAGGCATGCACGGGATCCTGCGGCGCATCACTGGCCGCGACGCTCGCTGGACACTGGTGCGCAATCAGATCCCGCCGCGTCCGGAAACCATCACCCCCTATGTGCCGTCCGGCTCGGACGCGCCGGCCCGGGATTCGCAAGCACCGATCCTGTCGGTGCGCGGAATGTCCAAGCAATTCGGATCGATCGTCACATCGCGCGATGTTTCGCTGGATGTCCACGACAAGCGCCTGCACAGCCTGATCGGCCCGAACGGCGCGGGCAAGACGACCTTCTTCAACATCCTGACCGGGCTGCTCCAGGCGGATGCCGGCACCGTCCTGCTGGAAGACAAGGACATCACCCATATGCCCACGCACCAGCGGGTCCGGTCCGGCCTCTCGCGCTCATTCCAGATCCTGAGCGTCTTCCCGAACCTGACGGCCTTTGAAAACGTGCGGATCGCCGTGCAGGGTCGATCGGGGCCTTGGGGAGGCGTCTGGCGCGACGCCTACCGGAACGAGACGGACAACGCCCGCGTCTGGTCGCTGCTGGACGCGGTCGGGCTCGCCGATCGCGCGGGCGACCTGTGCTCGGAACTGTCGCACGGGGAAAAACGGCTGCTCGAGATCACCCTGTCGCTCGCGGGCAACGCGCGCCTCCTGCTGCTGGACGAGCCGCTGGCGGGCCTCAGCGAGGCGGACCGCCAGGTGGTCTCGGCGCTGATCGTCAAATTGGCCCGCAATCACGCCGTGCTCCTGATCGAGCACGACATCGACCGGGTCCTGGCGCTGTCCGACCGGATTTCCGTGCTGCATCAGGGCCGCCTCATCGCCGACGGCGCCCCCCAGGACGTCGCCGCACACCCGGACGTCATCGCCGCCTATATGGGCGAGCAACGGCGCGACGAATCGGCGCGAGAGGAGTCCGACGCGGCGGCGGGCGCCCGGCCGGATCGCGCGCGGGCGACGCACACAAACGCCGCACCGCTGCTGGAGCTCTCTGGAGTCAAGGCGGGCTATGGCGGAGGCACCGTGCTCGACGGCGTGGACCTCATCGTCCATCCGAACGAGGTCGTCGCCTTGCTGGGTCGAAACGGCGTGGGCAAGACCACGACACTACGCACCATCATGGGCACTGTGCGCACCAGCGTGGGCGCGATGCGCTTCAACGGACGCG
This sequence comes from Castellaniella sp. GW247-6E4, assembly GCF_040276065.1. NCBI lineage: Bacteria > Pseudomonadati > Pseudomonadota > Betaproteobacteria > Burkholderiales > Alcaligenaceae > Castellaniella > Castellaniella sp. GW247-6E4. The sequence goes on from NZ_JBELOI010000010.1 coordinate 39,911, forward strand.
ACATCACGCGCCTGCGGCCCGACGAGATCAATCGGGAGGGCGTCGCCATCGTGCCCGAAGGCCGCCGCCTGTTCCCGAACCTCACCGTCCACGAAAACCTGCGCATCGCCGCGCGGCCGGGGGGCGCGGGCCTGGATGAAATCTACGACCTGTTCCCGAAGCTCCGGGTCCTGGCGAAATCCCGAGGCGAAAACCTGTCCGGCGGCGAACGGCAAATGGTGGCCGTGGCCCGTGCCCTGATGGCGCCCGCCAAGCTCATACTGCTCGATGAGCCGTTTGAAGGCCTTGCGCCCGCCATCGTCCAGGACATCCGCGAAGCCGTCCAGCGCATCTCCCGGCATGTCAGCATGATCATCGTGGAGCATCACGCGGAGTCCGCGTTGCTGCTCTCGGACCGGGCCTATGTGCTCGTCAACGGCCAGATCGCCTATGCCGGCACATCCGCCGCACTGAACGAAGACCACGCCCTGCAGCAGCGTCTGCTCGGCGTCGGGCAGCAACAGGAGGTCGCATGAACGTCCCTCAGGCCAGCATCAATACCTACGGGTACATCTGGAGCCACCCGCTGAAGAGCTGTCTCGAACAGCTCGCGCCACAGGGCTATCGCCAATTCGAAGGCGTCATCAACCCGCCTCATCTGGATCCGGAATCGCCCCCCGCCCAGCGACGGGCATTGCGCGACTACATGGCGGGCGAAGGCCTGTCGTTCACATCGCTCAACCTGCCCAGCCTGGATACGAATCTGGCCAGCCCTTTCGCAGCCGCCCGCGACTACACGATCTCGTTGTTCAAAAAGGCCCTGACGCTGGCGGCCGATCTGGGTGCGCCGCGCCTGGTTACCGTGCCGGGGCGCGTCAACCCGCTGCTGCCCTGCCCACCCACGCAGGCAATCACTTTCGTGCAAGACACGGTCGGCGCCCTGATCCCATTCGCACGCGACCTGGGCGTTGGATTGGCGATCGAAAATGTTCCCTTCGCCGCGTTGCCCAGGTCGCTCGACATCCGGCAGTTTCTCGACGATATGGGCAACGAGGACGTGCTTTGCGCCTGCTACGACGTGGCGAACGCACACTTCATCGGCGAGCCTCCCCAAGCGGGCATCGACAGCCTGGGGGATCGGATCCGGTTGGTGCACTGCTCGGACACGACGCGCGGCGCCTGGCGCCACGACCCCGTCGGAAAAGGCGATGTCCCCTTCGAACAACTCGGCGCGGTCTTGCAGGCGCAGGGCTACGGCGGCCCGATTTTGCTCGAGATCATCGATCGGGACCCTCTCTCCTCGATTCTCCACAGCCATGATTCGCTCGCCGAACACGGCCTGGTCGCGCACAGGAAACCATAGATGACACACGAAAACCCCTCTCACTTCGATCCCACCAGGCCTCGGGTCCTGGTCACCGGCGCCGCCGGCCTGCTCGGCAGGCATGTCGTGCGCGAGCTCCTGCACAGGGGCCTCCAGGTCCGGGGGCTGGATCTGCGCCAGGCCGAGGAGCCCATCGAATGGCAAACCGGCGACATCACCGACCTGGATTGCCTGCGGCGCGCGGTGCAAGGCTGCTTCGCCGTCCTGCACATCGCCGCCCGGCCCAACATCTGGTCGGGCGACGGCGACGATATCCTGCGCATCAACACGCTGGGCGCCTGGAATGCATTCCGGGCGAGCGAGGAGGCCGGCATCCGGCGCGTGGTGTTCTGCTCCAGTGACTCGGTGGCCGGATACACCGTGCGCGAAGGCGCAATGGTGCCACCGGACTATATGCCCGTGGACCTGGCCCATCCCCTGCGGGCCACCGACCCGTACGCCCTCAGCAAGGTTCTGGGCGAGGACATCGGCAGATCGTTCGCGTTGCGGGGTCTCGAGGTCATTGCTTTGCGCCCGGTTTTCGTCGCCTATCCGGACATGGAGGGCGAAATTCGCGCCCGCGCCCGCGACCCCGAGCACTACACCGGTCGGCTGGCGGGCGGCCCCTCGTCGGCAGGCGGCGGCCCCTTGTACAACCACATCGATCCGCGCGACCTGGCCCGCGCCTTCTGGCTGGCGCTGCGCATGAAAGCGCCGGGGACGCCCTCCTGCCCCTTCGAGGCCTTTTACCTCGCGGCACAGGACACGCTGGCACCCGAACCGACCGTTCAGCGGTTGGAGCGTATTCTGGGGCGCCCGGTCGAGGTCAGGGACCCGGACCTGTACCGCCAACACCCCTACGCATCGCTCTACGACCTGCGTCCCGCTCGAGAACGGCTCGGGTTCGCCCCGGAATTCAGCCAGCGCCACCTGATTGAACAGGCGCCGAAACCATCCTGACAGGAGATCGAAAATGAACACACCGCACAAGGACACACCCGAGGTCAAGGGCACCACCACCCCCTATGCCCCCGCCGTCACCCGGAACCTGGCCGAGCTGTTTTGGATCGAGTACCCCGGCCACCACCATCAAGCGCTGTCCAAGGCCATCGTCACGCCCGCGCAAAATGGCAGCAAGTTCTTTGATCACCGGATTTCCTGCTATGAGCCCGGCGCCTTCGTGGAAAGCCACGTCCATAAAGTCCAGGAACAAATCTATCACGTGCTCAGCGGCGAAGGCGTGCTGATCACCGACGGTGAACGGCGTGTGGTCCGCGCCAACGATGTCGCATTCATTCCGCCAGGCGTCGTGCACGAACTGCACTGCACGGGGACTGAAACACTCGTGTTCCTGGTCATCACGACCCCGCCAACAGACGAGTGAGGCCAGCCGCAACATGTCACGAAAAATTCTTGTCACTGGCGCCTCGGGCTGGCTGGGCATCGCAATCGTCCAGGCGCTGCTGGCGCGCGGGGATCAGGTGGTGGCGCTGGACCTGCGGTCCTCGCCCGCATCGCTCGCGCTGGCGACCCGGCATCCCGAACTGACGCTGGCCGAGGCGGACCTGGGCGAATGGAGCCAGGTCGTCGACGTTTTCAAGGCCCACGGGCCGACGGCGGTCGTGCACACCGCCGCGATCGTCGGTGTCGTACTGGCCGCGGATGTGCCCATCAAGACCCTGAGGGTCAACACCGAGGGTTCGATCAATCTATTCGAGGCAATGCGCCTCCACGGTGTCAAACGGGTGGTCCATCTCAGCACCGAAGAAACCTACGGTGACTTCACCGCGCCCGTCATCACTGAAGACCACCCTCAAAAACCTAACAGTGTCTACGGCCTGACCAAACTCGCCGCCGAGCATTACGGCCGCGTCTACACGGACCGCTATGGACTGGAATGCATCAACGTCCGCACCTGCTGGGTCTATGGCCCCAATCTGCCCAGGGCCCGCGTGCCCAAGGTTTTCATTGACGCCGCACTGGACGGCACCGCCTACCACCTGACGGCCGGAGGAGACCTAGCGGTGGATCAGGTCTATATCGACGATACAGTCGCCGGCGTCCTGCTGGCGCTGGACAAGAAAAACCATCGTTTCGATGCCTACCATATCGCAACGGGGCAGGCACCGACGATCGATGATGTCGCGCGGTTCGTGCGCGAATTCGTGCCCGGCGCAAACGTCTCGACCGCCCCCGGCCTGTACCTGCACGGCGACCGATTTCCCACGGCCCGCAAAGGAGCGCTGGATATCAGCAGAGCTCGGCAGGAACTGGGCTACAGCCCGCAATATGACCTGCGCGCCGGCATCGAGAAATCCATACTCGAGGCCCGCGCGGAGCGTACGGCAAAGAGGGCGGGAGGCATAGGGCCATAGGAATTGCCTATACCCTATCTTGAAAAACGGTATTTCATTGCGAGGGACATAAACTCCTATCATCGATTTGCCATCCAAAAAGAAGCACGCAGCAGAAACACCCCTGCATCGTTCATCCATCGGAGACAACGCCATGAAACACGGCAAGCAAAATACGGGCGCATCCATTTCGCGCCGTGCCATGCTGAAGTCCGGCACGGCCTTGATCGGTAGCGTGACAATTGGTTTTCCCCTGTTGGGCAAGGCCCAGTCCGACGCCATCAAGATCGGCCATCTCACCCCCATGACAGGGTTCCTGGGCGCCCTGGGCAATTACGCCGTCATGGGCATCCAGCTCGCCACCGAGCAGATCAATGCAGGCGGCGGACTGCTCGGCCGCAAACTCGACGTTCTCTCAGAGGACTCCGTCAACCCGCAGGTCGCCTCCTCCAAGGCGCAGCGCATGATCGAGCGCGACCATGTCATGGCGCTGATGGGCGAGATCAGCTCGGCCTCGGCCCTGGCCATCTCGCAGGTCGCCAATCGCAACAAGATCCTGTTCCTGAACACCGGCGCGCGATCCGACACGCTGCGCGGCAAGGACTGCAACCGCTACACCTTTCACATCGACATCCCGGTCACGGTGATGGTCAACGCCGCGGGCGAGGCCCTGGCTCGAGACGGCCTGATCAAGGGGAAAAAAATCTATGCCTTGACGGCCGACTATCTGTTCGGCCACGACCTGTCCACGGCGGTGCGCAAATTCGTCAAGGCGCACGACGGCACCATCATCGGCGACGAGCTGGTCGCCACGGACGTCACCGACTTCAGCCCCTACCTGCTCAAGATCCGCCAGGCCCGGCCCGACGTCGTCGCCTGCAACCTGGCGGGCAACCAGGTGACGAACTTCGTCAAGCAATATGCCGAGTTCGGTCTGCAATATCCGATTGCGGGCTTCAACCTCAACACCGCCGACGCCTGGGCGGCCGGCCCCGGCAATCTCAGCGGCATCTGGCCGACGGTGTGGCACCACAAGCTGCAGACTCCGGGCACTCGGGCCTTCGTGGCCGAGTTCACCAAAAAATACAACAAAATCCCCGAGAACCATGCCTGGATCGAGTACATCTCGCTCAAAATCCTCGCGCAGGCTATCTCCGAGACAAAGTCGACCGACACGGACAAGCTCATCGCCTACCTGGAATCCGGCGCGCAGTTCGACATCCTGAAGGCGCGCAAGGCCTACTTCCGCCCATGGGATCACCAACTCATGCAAGAGGCCTATCCCTTCACGGTGATGCCGCCCGACCAGGTCAAGGGCCCACAGGATTTCCTGGTGTTTGGCGATCCGGTCCCGGCGCCCGACCAGTCGCTCGAGGTTCTCGCGCCGTCCAAGGCGGAAAACACCTGCGTCATGTAACACCGGAACCGGCCGGACAGCGGGGGCCACATCCCGCCCCGACGTCCGGCCCGCAATCGCGTCCCCACCCGTCTGGACGGATATGGAATTCATTTTCTTCATGGAACAGGCCGTCAACGGCCTGGTGCTCGGCGGCTACTATCTGCTGCTCGCCCTGGGCCTGTCCCTGATCTTCAGCGTCGGCGGCATCGTCAACCTCGCCCATGGTGCCTTCTACGCCATCGGTGCCTACGTCTCTCTGGAGGTCATGCGCCACCTGGGATTTGGCGGCAGCATCATCGTCACGCCGGTGCTGGTGGCCCTGCTGGGCATCTTTTTCGAGCGCTTCCTGCTGCGCCGCTTCTACACGGCGGACCCCATCCTCAGCCTGCTGGTGACCTTTGCCCTGGCGATGGTGGTCGAACAACTGATACGCATGATCTGGGGCGCCTCGCCCCTGCCCTCGACCATGCCGGCCGTGTTCAAAGGCTCGGTCGCCATCGGCGATTTCCTGTTCTCAAAGTACCGCTTGTTCATTCTGCTGGTCGTCCTGGTCGTGATGGCGGGGATCTGGCTGCTGCTGCACAAGACGCCCTTTGGCCGGGTCATCCGCGCCGGTGTGCAGAAACCCGACATGGTGGCCGCGCTGGGCATCCGCCTGCAGCCTTATATGACGGCGATCGTCATGCTGGGCGTGGGGACGGCCGCCCTCGGCGGCGTGCTGTTCGGCCCGATCGCCGTCGTGCACCCCGCCATGGGCACCGAGATCATGACCGTCGCCTTCGTGGTCGTCATCATCGGCGGTCTGGGCAGTTTCTGGGGGGTGGTGCTGGCGGCGATGCTGGTCGGCGTGGTGCGCGGCGTCACGATCTATTTCGAGTCCGCGGCCGGCGAAGCCTCGATGTACGTCTTGATGTTCCTGGTGCTGATGTTCCGCCCGCGCGGGCTGCTCGGCAAACGCATCGAGCGCTTCGAATGAGGGCGGCGGGATGAACAGAAAGTACCAGCCCTTGTGGATCGGCGTTCTCTGCCTGATCCTGCTGCCGGTCGCCTTCCAGGGCATCGGCCTGACGCTCGACAGCGCAACCCTGGTGGTGATCCTCGCCATGGCCGCCATGGGCCTGAACCTGCTGGTGGGCTACACCGGCCTGGTGTCCTTCGGGCACAGCGCCTGGTTCGGCATCGGCGGGTACGCCGCGGCGCTCGCGCAATTACACTGGTTCCCGGGCCAGATACTCATGCCGATCCTGTGCTCGATCGCCTTCACGGCGCTGGTGTCGCTGGTCACGGGCTTTCTGATCCTGCGCCGCCGGGGCGTGTACTTCGCCCTGCTGACGCTCGCGCTGTGCGCCCTGACTTTCGCCATCGCCTTTCGCTGGACCAGCGTGACCGGCGGCGAGGGGGGCCTGGGCGGCCTGCAACGCGGGGCGATCGGCCCGATCGACCTGGACGACTACGTCGCGTACTACATCCTCACGGCGGCGGTGGCCACGCTGGTGCTGTACGCGCTGCTGCGCATCACGCGCTCACCTTTCGGCCACGTGCTGGTGGCGATCCGCGAAAATCAACTGCGCGCGACCTTCCAGGGCTACGGCACCGGCTACTACAAGCTGGTCGCCTTCGTCCTGTCGGCCTGCATCACGGGGCTGGCGGGCGCCCTGTTGGTGTTTCTCCACCACCTGGCGGCGGCCGAATCCACCACCGTGGCCTTCTCGGGCGAGATGCTCGCCATGGTGGTGATCGGCGGCATGCACAGCCTGCTGGGACCCGCCCTGGGCGCGCTGTTCTACCTGCTGTTCCGAGAGCTGTTCTCGATCTACACCGACAACTGGCTGCTGTGGTTCGGCCTGATCTTCATGGCCTTCGTGCTGTTCTCGCCGGACGGCCTGACCGGCATCTGGGCGCGGATACGCCAGCACATCCGTCCGGCGGCCATCGACAGCGCCGCGATGAGCAAGCGCAAAATCCACGAGGGCCTGCCCCTGCCCGGGTTCCTGCGCCCCAAGGCCGCCAAAGGCGAGGTCCTGCAAGCCCGCGACCTGCATCTGAGCTTTGGTGGCATCCACGCGGTGCGCAATGTCAGCCTCACGGTGCGCGCCGGCGAGATCCACGCCCTGATCGGGCCAAACGGCGCCGGCAAGACCTCCACCTTCAATCTGATTTCCGGCATGTTCACCTCGACGTCGGGCCGCATCCTCCTGCATGGCGAGGAAATCCAGCGGCTGCACGCCAAGGACATCTGCCAGATGGGTCTGGCGCGCTCCTTTCAGATCACCAGTCTATTCAAGGGCCTGACGATCCACGAGAACCTGCGCCTGTCGCTGCAGGCACGCCACCCCGGCCGCTTCAACCTCTGGCGCGACACCGAGGACGACGCCCAGGTGCGCGCCGAGACGGCGGAGCTCATGAAATTCCTGGGACTCGAGGGCATGGAAAACGTCATGGGCGACCAACTGTCGTATGGCGGCCAGCGTTTGGTGGACCTGGGCATCGCCCTGGGATCCAAGCCGCGCGTCCTCCTCCTGGACGAGCCGCTGGCGGGCCTGGCGGCCGCCGAGCGCGAACGGGTCTCGCGCCTGATCCAGACCATCGCCGACAATATCCCGGTGCTGATCGTCGAGCACGACATTGACCGAGTGCTGTCGTTCTCGCACCAGGTCACGGTGATGAACCAGGGCGAAGTCCTGGTGACCGGCGATCCCGAGACCATCCGTCAGGACCGCCGGGTGCAGGAAATCTACACCGGCACCGGCACGCCGCCGGTCACCGGCCGCTCGGCCACGCCGACGGCCGAACGCCCCCTGCTGCTGCGCTTCGACCAGGTCGACGCCTACTACGGCAAGAGCCACATCCTGGACAAAGCGAGCCTGGAGATCCGGCAAGGCGAGATCGTCGCCCTGCTGGGCCGCAACGGCGCCGGGAAATCGACGCTGCTCAAGACACTGATCGGCCTGGTGCCCCCCGCCGGCGGCACGATCGAATTCTCGGCCCGCAGCGTCGCTGGCCTGGGCGCGCCGGACATCGCGCGCATGGGCATCGGCTACGTCCCCCAGGGGCGCGGACTGTTCGCGGGCATGACCGTCGCGGAAAACCTCGCGCTCGGGCGCCAGGCTCGACCCACCGACGGCCGCTCGGGCATCGTCTGGGACGAGGCCCGGATTTTCGAGTATTTCCCCCGCATCAAGGAACGCATGACCGTCGAGGCGGACTATCTCTCGGGTGGCGAACAGCAGATGGTGGCCGTGGCCCGCGCGCTATCGGGCAACGTGCGGCTCTTGCTGCTCGACGAGCCTTTCGAGGGCCTGGCGCCCGCCGTGGTGCAAGAGCTCTTCACCGTGTTCGATCGCCTGCGCGAGCACATCTCGATCCTCATCGTCGAACATAATCTGGATCTGGTGCTGGCCCTGGCCGACCGCGTCTATGCGCTCGAGCGCGGTTCGGTGTTCCACGAGGGTCCCGCCCAACCGCTACTCACCGACCTGGATTACAGGAAACAGATACTCTGGCTCTGAGCCGAGGCCCTCGCAGGCTCGACGGCGCAGCGCCGGGGCCTGGCAACAGCCCCAACAACCCTTCGATCAACCTCTGAGGATTTCCCATGAGCAATAAGACAGCCCTCGTGTTCGGTGGTTCGCGCGGCATCGGCGCGGCCTGCGTACAAGCCCTCGCCGAGGACGGCTTCGACGTCGCCTACACCTACATCTCCGGCCCCGGAGACATCCCCGAGCGCATCGGCGCGGCGCGCTGTGCGGCGTATGCCGCCGATGTCCAGGACGAGGATCAGGTCGCCCGGGTCTTTGCCGACGTGGCGCGCGACTTCGGCGACGCGCCCGCCTGCGTGGTCGCCAACGCCGGCATCAACGTCCCCCCCAGTCCCCTTGCGCAATTCGGCACGGCGGATTTTCGCCGGCTGGTCGAGGTGAATATCGTCGGCGCGTTCAACGTACTGCGCGAGGCCGCCCGCAACGTCAAGGACGGCGGCACCATCATCGCCCTGACGACCTCGCTGGTGCGCCACGCCGCGCCGGGGATCGGCCCCTACAGCGCGACCAAGGCGGCCGTCGAGTGCCTGGTGCGTTCGCTGGCCAAAGAGGTGGCCGCGCGCGGCGTGCACGTAAACGCCGTGGCTCCGGGGCCGGTGGATACGGATTTGTTCCGCGCCGGCAAAAGCCCCGAGGCCATCCAGCGCTCGGCGGCGATGAGCCCTTTCAACCGCGTGGCCGAGCCTGCCGAGATCGCGGCCGTGGTCCGCTTCCTCGCCTCGGGCAAGGCCTCGTGGGTGCATGGGCAGGTGATTCAACCCAACGGCGGACTGATCTAAGGGACGCTCGGCGCGGGGGCTGCGTCCCACCACCGCGCAAACCCGGGCCCGCGAGGGCCTGGATGATCAATCACTGGCGGCCGGCCGTCCCGCGCGCCTGTCCAGAGAGCTCTTGAGCAGAGCCGCCGAGCGGAACACCCCATGGGCGAACTTTCCATAGGGCATGGTGAGGAAGAACGCCATGACCGCGCCCAAGTGCAGGGCCAGCCACAAGCCCATCGCCCCAGTATCGCGCCATATGAGCAAGGCCAGGCCGGTCGCGCTCACCCACATCAACAGCGCAATGAAACCCCGATCCATGGGCTGCTGGGCCACTACGGCGTGTTCGGGATGACGCCGAAGATTCAGCCACAGCAGGCCGGCGGGGCCGATCAGCAAGCCAATACCACCCACGATGCCGAAGAGCACCGGCACACTGATCACCGGATAGGGGGCCTGATAGTCCAACAGGTAGTGATAGAGGGTCGCCACCGAGGTGGCGATGAAACAGCATACGAAGCCGTAGAACGTCAGGTGGTGGAACACCCGGCGCCTGAGCGTGTAGCGATCGTCCTCGTCGTTGCAGCCCTCGCCGTGGCCGCCGTCGAGGTACTTGAGCGTCAAGGCCTTGCCCGCGGCATCCAGTCCGGCCGCCCCCATGGCGCCGGGAGCCACGGAAGGCGACAACATGCGCCAGAACGAGGCGACCCCCAAGCCCAGGGCCACGATCGCGTACAGAAACGCCGTGCCGAACATCAGCACCAGGGTGTTGTGCGGAAAGATCGCGTAGAAATTCCCCGCCAGCGGCGCGTGCAGCCAGGACCCTTGGTTGATGATCAGCACCAGGACAAGAAACAGCGCCAGGCCACCCGCGCTCGCCAGGGCCGTCGTCAGCCCCGCCCGCTGGTACAAGCGGCCCAGCGCCGGTGGCCAGGCGAACTCGGCATAGGTCAGCGGGCGCACCGCCGCCAGCGCGCGCGGCACATTGACGGCGAACTCGTGGGGCGCGGCGTATTGGCAGGAATGCAGGCAGGCGCCGCAATTGTGGCAGACATTGGCCAGGTAATGGATATCGGCCTTGTTGAATTCCAGCAGGCGCGTCATGGCCGGGAACACCGCGCAAAATCCTTCGCAATAGCGGCAGGCGTTGCAGATGGTCATGACGCGATCGACTTCGGCCTCCTCGGGAGACAGCAGCAGAGTGGACACCGCGTCCTGGGTGAGGGCTTGCAGGGTCTGCATCCGGATTCCTCGTGGCTATGCAATGGCGGGGGCGGGCTGCCGCAAGGCGGCCGCGGCGGCCTGGACACCGGCGATGCGGCCGAAGGCCGTGCCGATGCTCATGCCCACCCCGGCGGTGTAGCCCTGCCCCAGGATGTTGCCGGCCATGACTTCGCCGGCCGCAAACAGGTTGTCACTGGGCTGGCCGCCGAAATGCACGGCGGCTTGGGCGTCGATCCGCACCCCCAGATACGTAAAAGTGATGCCCGGGCGCAGCGCATACGCGTAGTAGGGCGGCGTGTCCAGGGGCCGCGCCCAGTGGGTCTTGGGCGGGACGAGGCCCTCGGTATGACAGTCGTCCAAAACCTCGTGATCGAAATGCCCGCCCCGGCACGCCGCGTTGTAGTCCGACACCGTGCGCACGAAGGCGGCCTCGTCCAGGCCCACATGCCGGGCGAGCGCCTCGATGGTGTCGGCGCGCTCGCCCTTGAACACCGGAGGCATGAAGCGCCCCACCGCCTTGGAGTCGATGATGGAATAGCCGATCTGGCCGGGCTGCTGGGCCACCAGGCGCCCCCAGATGGCATAGCGCTTGGGCCAGAAATCCTCGCCCTCGTCATAGAAACGCTGTGCCCCGCGATTGACCACGATGCCCAGCGATACGCAATCGATCCGCGTGCAGATCCCGCCGTCGTACAGCGGCGCGCGCGCGTCGATCGCCACCGAGTGAAACTGCGTCGGATCGCCGATCCGGTCCGCGCCCTTGTCCAGCAGGTCGCGCAGCAGGACGCCTCGGTTGTAGCGCGTGCCGCGGATCAGGAAATTTTCGGCGGGCCATTCCCCCGCTTCGTTGCGACCCCAGGCCTCGCGCAACCATTCGCGATTGGACTCGAACCCGCCCGAGGCGACGACACAGGCGCGCGCCTCGATGCGCTCGTCGCCCAGCCAGGCGGCGCGGAAACGGCCATCCTCGAGCTCCAGCCGATCCACCGTCGCATCGTAGCGGATGCGCACGCCCAGCGACTCGGCGCTGCGATAGTAGGCGTTGATCAGGGCCTTGCCCCCGCCCATGAAGAATGCGTTGGTGCGCGCCATCTGCAGCGTGCCCGACAGGGACGGCTGGAACCGCACCCCGTGGCGGCGCATCCAGCCGCGACAGTTCGACGAGGCGCGAATCGCGATGCGCGCGAGTTCTTCGTTGGTGCGCCCGCCCGTAACCTTGAGCAGGTCCTGCCAAAATTCTTCTTCGGGATAGGCGCCCACCAGCACATCCTGAGGCGCATCATGCATGCAGCGCAGATTGCGCGTATGCATGGAATTTCCGCCGCGCCACGCGCGAGGCGCGGATTCCAGGACCAGCACCTTGGCGCCGGCCTCGCGCGCCATCAGCGCCGCACACAAGGCGGCGTTTCCGCCGCCGATGACCAGGACATCGAGCATGATCCGCAAATCAAGGGTTGTACACCCTTGAGAGCATAGATGGGGCCGCCGGAGCGCGCTAGGTGGCTGAACGGCAATCCCTGTTCACGAATCGTGAAGGCTATGCGCACCCACCCATTGCCCGCCACCGGCCAGCGCGAGCGCCACGTCGCGCATCACCACGCGGGCCGCCAGGCCGGCGGGCGAGAGCTCGTCGTCCGACAGGCTGACCAGCAGGTTGCGGCGCACCAGGCCCGGATCCGAGATCTGCGCCATCACCAGGTCGTGCGCCGCCATGCGGGTGACGGCCGCACCCGGCTGTATCGTCGCCACCAGGCCCGCGGCCACCGCGTCCATCAGCATCGCCAGGGAATCGATCTCCATCGCGACATCCAGCCGCACGGCTTGCCTGCGGACCGCCGAGGCGAGGACGCTGCGCAGGCCGTGCATGTGCGTCGGCATGGCCAGCGGCAGGCCCGCCAGGCTCGCCAGGCGCACGGTCTTGCGCCTCGGAAAACCCTTGAATCCGCGGGCCGCGATCACGTAGAGACATTCCTCGAGCAAGGGCAGCACCGACCATTTGCGGCCCGCATCATCGTTGAACAACACCGCCAGGTCGAGCTGGCGCGCATTGAGCATGGCCCCCAGGTGACCGGACAAGGACTCGACCAGGTGCAGACGCACGTCCGGATAGCGCTCGCGCATCGCCAGGATCAGGGGCAGCCCAAAGACGGCTGCCGTGGTGGGTGCCAGACCGACGCTGACGTGGCCCGAGAGGCGCGCCTGCTTGGCGGACCGCGCCGCCTCGTCGATATTGCGCAAGGCAAGCTGAGCCTGTCGAAAGAACGCGATGCCGGCATCGGTGGGAATGATGCCCGTCGCCGTGCGCTGCAACAGACGGGTCGAGAGCTCGGACTCGAGGCGGCTGATCTGCTGGCTGAGGGCCGAAGTGACGACCCCGAGCTTGCGCGCGGCCTTGCCCATGCTGCCCTGCTCGACCGCACACACAAAGTAGCGCAATTGGCGGATTTCCATGGAGCGATATTAGCCGAATCTGCGGTAAGGTTATGCCCAGCGCCCCTCCCGGCCCCCTCAAGCCCTTACGTGCCCCTGCCACCCTCATGACACTGCCCCAGCGCCTCCTTGTCCTCATCGCCCTCGTCGCCCTGCCGCTCCAGCCGGCGCCACGTGCCCAGGCCACCGACGCGGGGGCCACCCCGGCCGCGCAGTCCAGCCCGGCGCCGACGCTGCCCGCCGGCATCCGCGCCGGCGTGACGGTTCAGGGGGTGACCGAGTATCAGTTGGACAATGGCCTGCGGGTGGTGCTGGCCCCGGACGCCTCGCGTCCCCAGACCACGGTGAACATGACCTACCTCGTGGGGTCGCGGCGCGAGGGGCCGGGCGAGACCGGCATGGCGCATCTGCTCGAGCACCTGATGTTCCGCGGCACTGGCGATCAGGCCGACGCGCTGGCCGAATTCTCGCGCCGGGGACTGGCGGCCAACGGCACGACCGGCCTCGATGCGACCAACTATTACGCGACCTTCGCCAGCGACCCCGACACCCTGCGCTGGTTCCTGGCCTGGCAGGCCGATGCCATGCGCCACGCGCGCGTCAGCCGCGCCGACCTGGACGCCGAGATGACCGTCGTGCGCAATGAAATGGAACGTGGCGAGAACAGCGCTTTCGGCACCTTGCTGCAACAGACCGCCTCGGCCGCCTATATGTGGCACCCCTACGGGCGCAGCGTGATCGGCGCTCGTTCGGACGTCGAGCACGTGGACATCCCCCGCCTGCGCGCCTTCTACGACCGCTATTACCAGCCTGACAACGCCGTCCTGATCGTCGCCGGGCGCTTTGACCCCGCCCAGACCCTCGCCTGGATCGCGGCGGATTTCAGCCCGATCGCCCGCCCCGCGCGCGCCCTACCCATCGAGTACACGGTCGAGCCCGTCCAACAGGGCGCGCGCGCGGTCACCCTGCGCCGCTCCGGCGGCAGCGCATTGGCCGTGGTGCTCTACCACATCCCGGCGGGCCCCGACCCCGAGACCACCGCCCTGTCCATCGGCACCACGATGCTCGCCGATGCGCCGTCGGGGCCGCTCTACCGCGCGCTGGTCGACGCGGGCATCGCCAGCAGCGTGTTCGGCGACGCGCGCCGCCTGGCCCAACCCGGCTACGTGGTGTTCGGCGCCCAGGTCCAGCCGGGCGCCGACGCGCAAAAGGCCCTGGCCATCCTGGAATCAACCCTCGAGGGCCGCGGCATCGATGCCCTGGACCAGGCGGCCCTGGACCGCAGCCGCACGGCATGGCTGCGGCAATGGAGACAGATCTACAACCAGCCCCCCGCCCTGGCCTCCGCCTTGTCCGACGCCTCGGGCCTGGGCGACTGGCGCCTGTTCTTCCTGCTGCGCGACCAGGTCGAGGCCCTGGACCTGGAGCAGGTCCGCTCACAGTTACGCACCTGGCTGCTGCCCTCCAACCGTACCGCCGGGCTATACCTCCCGACCCCCGAACCGCACAACGCGCCCAGCCCGCCGACCGTGGACCTGGACGCCCTGCTTGCGCCGCTCGCGACCGGCGCCCCACGACCCGCGGTGGCCGATTTCGACACTCGCCCGCAAGCCATCGAGCAGGCGACCCTGCGCTCGACGATCGAGCAGCCCAACGGCGCCCTGCATCTCGCGCTGCTGCCCAAACCGACGCCGGGCGGACAAGTCCAAGCCGTCCTGCAGTTGCGCTTCGGTTCGGTGGAACAGCTCAGGGGCCTGGGCGTCGTGCCCGCGCTGGCCTCGGCCATGCTGCCGCGCGGCGCCCGCGGCCTGGACCGCCAGCATATCGAGGACCGGCTCAACGCCCTGGAGGCCGAGATCGACATCGACGGCAGCGCAAACACCGTGCGCGTGGATATGCGCACGACCCGCGACCACCTGCCCGACCTGATCGGGCTGGTCCTGCGCCTGCTGCGCGAGCCGGTCTTTCCAGCCGAGGAACTGGCCAAAATCCAGCGCAGCGTGGCGACCTCGACAGAGTTCGCGATGTCCGACCCGGCCTCGCTCGCGACCAACGTCCTGGAGCGCCACAGCCAGCCCTGGGGGCCAGACGATATCCGCTATACCGCCACCCCTCAGGAAACACTGGCCCGGGTCGAACACGCGACGCGGCAGGATCTGATCGATTTCCACGAACGGTTCTACGGCGCGGGCGACGTGGCGGTATCGGCCGTGGGCGACTTCGACCCACAGGCACTCGAGGCCGCCCTGCGCGCGGGCCTCGAGGGCTGGCGCACGGCGCCCGCCTACACCCGCATCCCGCACCCCTGGTATCCGGTGCCCGCCGAGGTCTTTCACATTCCGACACCGGGCAAGGCCAATGCGAACTATCTGGCGGCGCTGCCGCTGAAACTGCAGGATGACGATCCGCGCTATCCGGCGCTCACGGTCGCCAACTACCTGCTGGGCGGTTCGGAGGATTCACGGCTGTGGCAGCGCATCCGGGTGCGCGACGGTCTGTCCTACAGCGTAGGCAGTGCGCTCGAGGCCTCGCCCTGGGAGCCCTCGGGCTCATGGACGATCTTTGCCAGCATGGCGCCACAGAACGCCCCGGCGCTGGAATCCGCGGTGCGCGAGACCATGAGCGCCGCGCTGCGCGACGGCTTCACGGACGAGGAGGTCCGTGCGGGCGTGCGCTCGCTGCTGAACTTCCAGCAGCTCGGCCTCTCGAGCGACCGCAGCCTGGCCGTGCGCTGGATGCATTATCTGCGCACCGACCGCAGCTTTGCCTGGTTGATGGATTTTCAGGACAAGCTTCGGGCCCTGGATGCCGCGCACGTGAACGCCGCGCTGCGTGCCACGCTGGACCCGGAGGGATTCAGCGTGGCGGTGGCGGCAGCCCCCGGATGATCAGGAAAAGAAGTTCTTGACCTTGTCGGTCCAGGACTCGCTCTTGGGCGAATGACGGTCGCCGCCGGTGCTCAGCGACGCCTCGAACTGGCGCAATAAAGCCTTTTGCTCGTCGTTCAGGCGCACCGGCGTCTCGAGCACGATGTGGCAGTACAGATCACCCGGATAGCTCGAACGCACGCCCTTGATGCCCTTGCCGCGCAACCGGAAGGTCTTGCCGGCCTGGGTGCCCTCGGGGATGGTGATCTCGCCACGGCCCGACAGCGTCGGCACCTCGAGCGTGCCGCCCAGCGCCGCCTTGGTAAAGGGAATGGTCAGCTCGCAATGCAGGTCCTCGCCATCGCGCTGAAAGATTCCGTGCGGCTTGATGCGGATCTCGACGAAGAGATCGCCCGGCGGCCCGCCGTTCAAGCCCGGCTCGCCATTGCCCGAAGAACGGATGCGCATGCCGTCGTCGATCCCGGCCGGGATCTTGACCTGCAGGGTTTTGTTCTTGCGAATGCGACCGACGCCATCGCAATCGGCGCAGGGATCGACGATCTCCTTGCCCGAGCCATGACAGGTCGGGCAGGTCTGCTGCACGCTGAAGAATCCCTGCTGCATGCGCACCGCGCCGTTACCGCCACAAGTGTGGCAGGTGCGCGGCGAGGTCCCGGGCTTGGCGCCGGAGCCGTGGCAAGTCTCGCACGACTCCCAGCTGGGGATGCGGATCTCGGTCTCGAAGCCGTTGGCCGCCTGCTCGAGGCTGATCTCGAGGTTGTACTTGAGATCGGCCCCGCGATAGACCTGCGGTCCGCCGCCACCGCGCCGCCCCGCCCCGAAAATCTCGCCGAAAATGTCGCCGAAGGCATCGGCAAAGCCGCCCGCGCCGCCCATGCCGGCGCCGCCCGCGGCATTGGGATCCACGCCGGCATGCCCGAAGCGGTCATAGACCGCGCGCTTTTCCTCGTCCGACAGGATCTCGTAGGCCTCTTTGGCCTCTTTGAATTTGTCCTCGGCCTCTTTGCTGTCCGGATTGCGGTCCGGATGGTATTTCATGGCCAGCTTGCGGTAGGCCTTGCGGATGTCGTCCTCTGAGGCGTTCTTGGCCACCCCGAGGATTTCATAGAAATCGCGTTTTGCCATTTGGTTTTACATGCCTGCGCTACGCTGCGATAGAAGGAAAGGCGCCCGGCGCAGCGCCAAAGCGCCGTGCCGGGCCCGAACGACGGCCGCGGCGGTCAGTCGCGCTTGACTTCCTTGAAGTCGGCATCGACCACATTGTCATCGGCCGGCCGCGCGGCATCGGCCGCCGCCGCCCCCTCGGCCGAAGCCTGGGCCTGCATGTCGGCGTACATCTTCTCGCCGAGCTTTTGCGACGCCGTGGCCAGCGCCTCGGACTTGGCGTCGATGGCCGCCTTGTCGTCGTCCTTGACGGCGGCTTCGAGATCCTTGATGGCGGCTTCGATGGCGTCCTTTTCCGCGGCCTCGAGCTTGTCGCCGTACTCGGCCAGCGACTTGCGCGTGGCATGCACCAGGCCATCGGCCTGGTTGCGGGCCTGGGCCAGCTCGGCGATGCGGTGGTCTTCCTCGGCATTGGCCTCGGCGTCCTTGACCATGCGCTCGATTTCCTCTTCGGTGAGACCCGAACTCGCCTTGATCGTGATCTTGTTTTCCTTGCCCGTGCCCTTGTCCTTGGCGGACACGTGCAGGATGCCGTTGGCGTCGATGTCGAAGGTCACCTCGATCTGCGGCAGGCCGCGCGCCGCGGGCGGAATCCCCTCAAGGTTGAACTCGCCCAGGGCCTTGTTGCCCGCGGCGACCTCACGCTCGCCCTGATAGACCTTGATGGTCACGGCCGGCTGGTTGTCATCGGCCGTCGAGAACACCTGCGAGAATCGCGTCGGAATGGTGGTGTTCTTTTTGATCATCTTGGTCATGACGCCGCCCAGGGTCTCGATGCCCAGCGACAGCGGCGTCACGTCCAGCAGCAGCACGTCCTTGCGGTCGCCCGAGAGCACGGAGCCCTGGATGGCGGCGCCCGCGGCGACCGCCTCGTCGGGGTTCACGTCCTTGCGCGGATCGCGGCCGAAGAACTCCTTGACCTTGTCCTGGACCTTGGGCATGCGCGTCATCCCGCCCACCAGGATCACGTCGTCGATGTCCGAGACTTTGACGCCGGCGTCCTTGATGGCGATGCGGCAGGGCTCGATCGTGCGTTCGATCAGCTCTTCGACCAGGGCCTCGAGCTTGGAGCGCGTGATCTTGAGGTTCAGGTGCTTGGGGCCCGACGCGTCGGCCGTGATGTACGGCAGGTTGATCTCGGTCTGCTGGGTCGAGGACAACTCGATCTTGGCCTTTTCGGCGGCCTCTTTCAGGCGCTGCAGGGCCAGCACGTCCTTGGACAAGTCGGCGCCGGATTCCTTCTTGAACTCGGTGATGATGTAGTCGATGATGCGCTGGTCGAAATCCTCGCCGCCCAGGAAGGTGTCGCCATTGGTCGAGAGCACCTCGAACTGCTTTTCGCCATCCACGTCGGCAATCTCGATGATGGACACGTCGAATGTCCCACCGCCCAGGTCATAGACGGCGATCTTGCGATCGCCCTTTTCCGCCTTGTCCAGGCCGAAGGCCAGGGCCGCGGCGGTGGGCTCGTTGATGATGCGCTTGACCTCGAGGCCGGCAATGCGGCCGGCATCCTTGGTGGCTTGGCGCTGGCTGTCGTTGAAGTACGCCGGGACGGTGATGACGGCCTCGGTGACCTCATCGCCAAGGTAGTCCTCGGCGGTCTTTTTCATCTTGCGCAGAATGTCGGCCGAGATCTGCTGCGGGGCGAGCTTTTTGTCCTGGGCCTCGACCCAGGCGTCGCCATTATCGGCCTTGATGATGCGGTAGGGCATCAAGTCGATGTCCTTTTGCACGGCCTTCTCGTCGAACTTGCGGCCGATCAGGCGCTTGACCGCGAACAGGGTGTTCCTGGGGTTGGTGACCGCCTGGCGCTTGGCCGGCGCGCCCACCAGGATTTCCCCGTCGGGCATGTAGGCGACGATGGAGGGCGTGGTGCGCGTGCCCTCGGAGTTTTCAATGATTTTGACCTTGCCGCCTTCCAGCACCGATACGCAGCTGTTGGTCGTTCCCAGGTCGATGCCGATGATCTTGCTCATGTTTGCAAATCCTGTCGATGATTGGATGAATGGGGTGGATATCCACCAATGACTCTAATGTGGGGGTCTCCGGCACGATTTCAAGCGAAACCGGCACCGGACCCGCCAGAGGTCAGGCGGTGCCCGCCGGGCCGGCCGAGACCATGACCAGCGCCGGACGCAGGACGCGGTCGGCGAGCAGGTAGCCCTTCTGCAGTCTCTGGGCGACGGTGCCCTGGGGATGCTCCGAGGGCACATTGGAGATCGCCTGGTGCCGGTGCGGATCGAAGGCCTCGCCGGGCTCGGGGGCGATCTCGTGCATCTGATTGCGCTCGAAGGCGCCGTTCAACTGGCGCAAAGTGGCCTCGACGCCTTCCTGCCAGGCCTGGGCGGTCTGCCCGGTCTGCGCCAGGGCGGCCTCGAGGCTGTCGCGCACCGGAATGAGGCTCTCGGCAAAGGACTCGGTGCCGAACTTGCGGGCCTTGGCGACATCCTCCTGGGCGCGGCGCCGGACATTCTCGACCTCGGCGTGGGCGCGCAGCATCTGATCATGATACTGAGCCACCTTGGCCTCGGCGTCGGCCAGCAGGGCGGCCAGGTCCTCGCCCTCGCCGGCCGGGACGGCGCCCCCGGCGGGGGCGTCCTCCGGGCCGGACGGGCCGGGCTCGGGAATCGGATTGTCTTGGGGATCCAGGTCTTGCTCGGATGCCGACATACGGGGGTCTCCACTACGGATGAAATTATTGGGGATGAAAAACGATGAGATGTCACTTGGGGGCGGTGCCGCCGATTTCAAGGCCCCCTCAAGCCCAGCCGCCCAGATCGCGCGCGATCAGGCCCGCATAGCCCCGCGCCCAGCCCGGCGCCGCGTTCAGACAGGGCACGTAGCGGAATTGCCCACCGCCCGCGCCGAGAAAGGCCTCGCGACACTGCATATCGATTTCCTCGAGGGTCTCCAGGCAGTCGGCCAGGAAGCCCGGACACATCACGTCGACCGTGCCCACCCCCTCGCGCGCCCAATCCCGCAAGGTGGGCAGCGTATAGGGCTGCAACCAGGGCGCGGCGCCGAAACGGCTCTGGAAGGCCACGTGCAGGCGGGCGCCGTCGGCGCCCAGTCGCTCGCGCAAGGCGCGGGCGGTGGTCATGCATTCGCGGAAATAGGGGTCGCCCCGGCGCACCGAGGCCTCGGGCAGGCCATGAAAGCTCAGCAGCACGCGGTCGGGAACGCCGGCGGCCGCCCAATGCGTCCGCAGGGCCTCCAGCAGCGCCTCGATATAGGCCGGATCCCGGGGAAACGAGGCCATGAAACGCAGCGCCGGCTGGCGGCGCAGTCGCGCGGCGTAAGCGCACACCGCATCGACCGCGGTCGCCATCGTGCTGGCGGCGTACTGTGGATACATGGGCGCCACCAGGATGCGGCCGCAGCCCTCCGCGCGCAGGGCGTCGACACCCGCGGGGATCGAGGGATTTCCATAGCGCATCGCCAGGCGCACGCGCGCGTCGAGGCCGCGCCCGGCCAGGTCCGCGGCCACCGCATCGGCCAGGTCGCGGCTGTACACCAGCAGCGGCGAACCGCGCTCGAACCAGATCTCGCGGTACTTCGGCGCCACGGCCGCCGGGCGCCGGGTAAGCACGAACAGGCGCAGGATCACCTGCCACAGCGCGGCCGGCAGCTCGACCACGCGGGGGTCCGACAGGAACTCGCCCAGGTAGCGGCGCACCGCCGCGGGCGTCGGCTCGTCGGGCGTGCCGAGGTTGATCAGCAAGACGCCCAGCGGGCCGGGCCCCGCATCGGGGGCATCGAGATCCAAGGCGGTGGGATCCGGGAGTTCGGGCAGGAAACGGGACATGTGAATGGATGGCGGAAACGAGGGGTCTATCGAGGTGCGGGGGGCCCAGCGCCCTCAGGAGGCCGAATGGCCAAGGGCGTTTGAGAGCATGCGGGCGGTGAGATCGACGATGGGGATGACGCGCTCGTAGGCCATGCGCGAGGGGCCGATCACCCCCAGCGTGCCGATGACCTTGCCGTCCACGCCGTAGGGCGCGGTGATGACCGAGACATCCTCGAGAGGCACCAGTCGCGAGTCGCCTCCGATATAGATCTGCACCCCCTGGGCATGGCTGGAGACATCGAGCAGATGCAGCAGGTCGGTCTTTTGCTCGAACAGGGCGAACAGGCGCCGCAGGCGGTCCATGTCGGCGGTCATCTCGGAGATCCCGAGCAGCTTTCCCTCGCCCGAGATCACCACCGCCTCGTCGTCGGACGTCTCGGTGCTGGTGCCCGCCTCGACCGCCGCCTGCATCAGCCGGGAGATGTCGGTCCGCAGGGACGAGAGCTCGCCGGCCAGCGCCCGGCGCACCTCGTGGAAAGATCGCCCCGAGAAATTCCGGTTGAAGAAATTACTGGCCTCGAGCAGTTCGACCTCGGTGTACTCGCGAGTCACGAACAAGATGCGATTCTGGACATCGCCCTCGGGCGTGACAATGATCAGCAGGACGCGCCGGTCGGACAGCCGGATGAACTCGATGTGGCGAAACACCTGCGAGCGCTTGGGGGTCAGCACCACGCCCGCGAACTGCGACAGGTTCGACAACAGCGAGGCGGCCGCGGCCACCGCCCGGCCGGGCTCGGCCGCCGGCAGGAATTCCTGCATGCGCTCCGCCGAGCCAGCCTCGTAGGGCTGCACCGTCAACAAGGTATCGACAAACATCCGGTAGCCCAGCGGCGTGGGCACGCGCCCCGCCGAGGTGTGGGGGCTGTGGATCAGACCCAGGTCCTCGAGATCGGCCATCACATTGCGGATGGTCGCCGGCGACAGATCGAACATCTTTGAAAGCGTGCGCGAGCCCACCGGCTGTCCATCGTCGATGTAGCGTTCGATCAGCGCCTTGAGCAGCGCCTTGGCTCTGTCATCCATGTGCCGTCCCAGTACCGGGAGGCTCGTCCTGCGGCATCTACCGCAGCGCAGCGCCGAGCATCCCCCTATAATCGGATTCTGCCCCTATTATTCCATTAATCGGCGAGGTATTCCGTCCCATGCACTTCAAAACCGTGGCCATCGTGGGCCGATACCAGGATAGCGGCCTCGATGCGCCGCTGCGCCGGCTCGCCGGCACCCTGCGCCACGCGGGCTGCGACGTGCTGATCGAGGCGGATACCGGCCGCAACACCGGTATCGCGGAATACCCCCTGGCCTCATTCGAGGACATCGGCCAGCGCGCCGACCTGGCCATCATCATGGGGGGCGACGGCACCATGCTGGGCGCCGCCCGGCGCCTGGCCACCAGCGGCGTCTCCATGATCGGCATCAACCACGGCCGCTTGGGCTTCATCACCGACATTCCCCTGGGCAGCGCCGACGAGGCCATCGCCAGCATCCTCAATGGCGGCTACGAGCTCGACGAACGCATCCTGCTCGAAGGCCGCGTCATGCGCGGCGCCGAGCAGATGTATTCCGGGCTGGCGCTCAACGACGTCATCATCAACCGCGCCGGACGCGGCGGCATGATCGAGCTGCGCGTCCAGTTCAACGGCGCCTTCATGTACAGCCAGCGCGCCGACGGCCTGATCATCGCCACACCCACCGGCTCCACCGCCTATGCCCTGTCGGCCAACGGCCCCATTCTGCATCCGCAGGTCAAGGCCCTGGTGCTGGTGCCGGTCGCTCCCCAGACCTTGTCCAACCGCCCGATCGCCCTGCCCGAGGACGGCGTGCTGAATATCACCATCCGGGCCCTGGGCCGGGTCGAGTCGGGCGCCAGTATCCACTTCGACATGCAGACCTGGTCCAACTGCCAAGAAGGCGACCGCATCGACGTGCGCCGCAGCCCCCATCGCGTGCGCTTCCTGCACCCGACCGGCTACAGCTATTTCGCCACCCTGCGCAGCAAACTCAACTGGAACCGCATGCTGCACCCCTGGGGCGACCCCGATGCGGACGCCGACACGGACACCGACTGAGACCGGTCCATGCCATGCTGCGCGAGCTGCACATCAACGACTTCGTCATCGTCACCCAGGCCGGCCTCGACTTCGAAGCCGGCTTCACCGTGTTCTCGGGCGAGACCGGCGCCGGCAAGTCCATCCTGATCGATGCCCTGTCCCTGGCGCTGGGCGAGCGCGGCGAGGCCTCGTTGCTGCGCGAGGGCGCCGAACGCGCCGACATCAGCGCCCGATTCGACGCCCCCGAGGCCGCCCTCGATTGGCTCGCCGAACAGGCCCTCGAAGGCCCCGAGCTCATTCTGCGGCGGGTGATCGACCGCCAGGGTCGCAGCAAGGCCTATATCAACGGCACGCCCGCGACTCTGGCCCAACTGCGCGACCTGGGCGCCCTGCTGGTCGACATTCACGGGCAACACGCCCACCAGAGCCTGCTGCGCGTTGCCGGCCAGCGCGAACTGCTCGACGCTCAGGGCGGCCACCAGGCCCTGGCGCGCGCGGTCGCCGGCGCCTGGCAGGACTGGCGCGCGGCCGCCTCCACCCTCGACGAGGCTCGCCGCGATGCCGAGGGCCAGGCCCAGGCCCGAGAGCGTCTCGCCGACGACCTGGCCGCGCTGGACGCCATCGATCCCCAGCCCGGCCAATGGCAGGATTTGTGCGCGCGCCAGGCGCGCCTCGCCCATGCCCAGACCCTGCTCGAGGGCGCGGGCCAGGCCATCGAGGCACTGGACGGCGAACAGGGCTCCGCCGCCCAGGCCCTACACGCCGCGCGACACGCGCTGCAACCCCTGCTGCGCCACGACACCGCTCTGGACGAGTTCTACCAAGCCGTCGAATCCGCGCGCATCGTCTGCGCCGACGCGGTCTCCGGGCTCAACGCCTACCTCGACCGCATCGAGCTGGACCCCGATGCCCTGGCGCAGGCCGAGCAACGCATGACGCGGCTGTTCGATGCGGCGCGCCGTTTCCATACCGAACCCGAGGCCCTGCCCGAACTGCACGAGCGCCTGCTCGAGCAAGCCCGGGCCGACGCGGCCGCGCTCGACCTCGAGGCCCTCGCCGCCGCATGCCGCGAGGCCGAGACCCGCTACCGGCGAGAGGCCGCCGCCCTCAGCCAGGCACGCGCCGCCACGGCCGCCCGGCTGGGCGCAGAGGTCGGACAAGCCATGCAGACCCTGGCGATGGCGGGCGGCGCCTTCGAGGTCGCACTGCACGAGGCCAAGCCCGGGCCGCATGGCCTCGAATCAATCGAATTCCTGGTGTCCGGCCATGCCGGGGTGCCGCCGCGCCCGCTCGCCAAGATCGCCTCGGGCGGCGAACTCGCGCGCATCTCGCTCGCCTTGTCGGTGATCGCCAGCCGCGCCGCGCGCGTCCCCACGCTGATCTTTGACGAGGTGGACGCCGGCATCGGCGGCGCGGTGGCCGAGGTCGTGGGCCGCCTGCTGCGGCAACTGGGCGAGCGTCACCAGGTGCTGTGCGTGACCCACCTGCCCCAGGTCGCCGCCTGCGCCACGCACCATTTCCAAGTCAGCAAATCCACTAATGGCGGCGCCACCTCGACCTCGATCCAGGGGCTGGGCCGGGCCGCGCGCGTCGACGAACTCGCCCGCATGCTGGGCGGCCTCACGATTACCGAGACCACCCGCAAGCACGCGCGGGAAATGCTGGGGCCTGACGCGCGCTAAGCGGCGCGCCAGCGGCGGATCATTTGCTGCTGGCCGAGCACTTTGGACAGATCCCGTACAGCATGACGGTATGGCTCTCGAGCGTGAAGCCGCTGTCCTTGGCAATGCGATGCTGGCGCTTTTCGATCTCGGGGTCCGAGAACTCCACCACCTTGCCGCAATTGGTGCAAATCAGGTGGTCGTGATGATCGCCGTCGTTGAGCTCGAAGACGGCCTTGCCGCCGTCGAACTGGCTGCGCAGCAAAATGCCGGCCTGTTCGAACTGAGTCAGCACCCGATAGACCGTCGCCAGGCCGATGTCGACATCCTCGGCGATCAGGGCGCGATAGACGTCCTCGGCGCTGTGGTGGCGGTGTTCGGCCTTGCGAAATATGTCAAGGATCTTGAGGCGAGGAAAAGTCGCCTTCAAGCCCATGTTTTTAAGTTCAAGCTGGTCATTCATGATTGAAGTATCCCGGGTAATGCCCTGAAAGGCAAGTTGCCCAAAATCCCCCGGCGCCTGCACGGAAGCTGCCCGCGCTATGATGCGCAAGTTCGAATACCTTTATGATAGCGGTTTTGGGGGGCTTCGAACCGGACGCCCCCATTTTCGACACAGGGAAAATTGTGCGAATCCTTGCCACCGAACACCTTTGCCGGATCAGGGCCTGCCTGGTCGCCGGAATCATGGCGGCCACGCTATCGGCCTGCGGCTCGACGAACTGGGGCTTTCCCTACCGCGCGACCATCCAGCAGGGCAATTGGATCACAACCGGACAGGTTGCCCAACTCGAGGTCGGCATGACGCGCGACCAAGTCCGCTTTGTCCTGGGCACCCCGACGCTGCAGGATCCGCTGCACGCCGACCGCTGGGACTACCCCTATTACAACCAGCCAGGCTACGGCAAAGACGAGTTGCGCAAATTCACCGTCTGGTTCGAAAACGACCAGTTGACCCGCTGGTCCGGTGATCCGCAGCCCGACCGCCAGCCCTTCCAGAAAGCCGACAGCGGCAAGGAGGCCATCGCCCTCCCCGGCAATGCCGGCACGGACGAGGATGCGGCGGGCGCGACACCGGAAGCGGTAAAGGAGTAAGCAATGCGTATTGCCATCGCGGGTGCCGAAGGGCGCATGGGCCGCATGCTGATCGAGGCCGTGCTGGACACCGCCGACCTGAAGCTGACCGTGGCGCTGGACCGCCAGGGTGCGGCATCGCTGGGCGACGACGCCGGCGCCTTTCTCGGGCGCGACACGGGCGTGCGGATCACCGACGACCTCGACGCCCTGGCCGGGGCTGACTGCCTGATCGACTTCACCCGCCCCGAAGGCACCCTCGCCCATCTGCAAGCCTGCGTGCGCCATAACGTCAAGGCCGTCATCGGCACCACCGGGTTCGATACGGCGGGCAAGCAGGCCATCCGCGCCGCCGGCCAAAAGACCGCCATTGTGTTCGCCCCCAACATGAGTGTCGGCGTCAACGCCACGCTCAAGCTGCTGGACATGGCCGCCCGCCTGCTCAACAGCGGCTACGACGCCGAGGTCTTCGAGGCCCACCACCGCAACAAGGTCGATGCCCCCTCGGGCACCGCGCTCGCCATGGGCGAGGCCGTCGCCCACGCCTGGGGCGTATCCCTGGACGAGGTCGCCGACTGGGCGCGCCATGGCAACACCGGCGTGCGCGAAACCGGCCATATCGGGTTCTCGGTGGTGCGCGGCGGCGACATCGTCGGCGACCACACCGTGTATTTCTGCGGCACCGGCGAGCGCATTGAAATCACCCACCGCTCCAGCAGCCGCGCCACCTATGCCCAGGGCAGCCTGCGCGCCGCGCGCTACCTGGCGCGCAAGGAATTCGGGCTGTTCGACATGCAGGACGTCCTGGCGACCTGAGGCCCCGATCGACGCCCCCGACCCTGGCCCGCAAACGCCGGACCGGGGCGCGCGGCGGATGGGCGCCTCGCCCCACAGCAAGACTCAGTCCAGCAGCACCGGCTCGCGCTCCAGTTCCACCCCGAACCGCGCCCGCACGTCCTCGCACACCGCCCGCGCCAGCCGCAACACATCCGCCGCCGCCGCCCCGCCGTGATTGACCAGCACCAGCGCCTGGCGCTCGTGCATGCCCACCGGCCCCAGGCGCCGGCCCTTCCAGCCCGCCTGCTCGATCAGCCAGCCCGCCGCGAGCTTCACCCGGCCATCCGGCTGCCCATAGGCCGGCAGGCCCGGGAATCGCTCGCGCAGGGCCTCGGCCCGCACAGCCGGCACCACCGGGTTCTTGAAAAAACTGCCGGCGTTGCCCAGCAGCGCCGGATCGGGCAGCTTGCGGCGACGGATGTCGCAGACCGCGTCGAACACTGCGCCCGGGGTCGCCTCGCCACCGGCCAGCGCGGGATGCGTGCGCAGATCCGGATAGTCCAGCACGGGATGCCACACCTTGGGCAGGCGAAACCGCACCGCCAGGATCAGCCAGCGGCCCGCGCCCGCCCGCTTGAACAGGCTGTCGCGATAGGCAAAGCCGCAACCCTCGGGCGCCAGCTCGACGCGGCGCGCCGCCTGGATGTCCCAAGCCACCACGCCCTCCAGGCGCTGGTCCAGCTCGAGGCCATAGGCGCCGATGTTCTGCACCGGCGCCGCGCCCACCGTGCCGGGAATCAGCGCCAGATTCTCGAGGCCGGGCCAACCCTGGCTCAGGCAATAGGCCACGAAATCATGCCAGGGCTCGCCCGCCGCCGCCTCGATCACCCACGCCTCGCGATCCTCGCGTCGCAGGCCAATGCCGCGCAGGCCCACCCGGGCCACCAGGTGGCGTGGCCGCTCGCACATCAC
Source organism: Castellaniella sp. GW247-6E4 (assembly GCF_040276065.1). Lineage (NCBI taxonomy): Bacteria > Pseudomonadati > Pseudomonadota > Betaproteobacteria > Burkholderiales > Alcaligenaceae > Castellaniella > Castellaniella sp. GW247-6E4. Next base: position 67,394 of record NZ_JBELOI010000010.1, read on the forward strand.
CACATTGCTGCCGCCGCCAAGCACAAACACCTCGTGTCCCGCATCCGCCAGTGTGCTCAGGATACGGGCGTCCGCCTCGCCCTCGACATACAGCGCGCGCGCGCGCGCTGGCAGGCCCAGGGTATTGAAGCCTTGCAGATCCTGTTCGGTCATGTCCGGTGCCATGCGCATCCCAGCCCGCGGCAAAATCGTAAGCATAACGCGCGGATGCCGCACGGAGCCCGCGACCGCCACAAGCCCGATTGACAAGCCATGCCGAGGACATGCTAGAATTCGCCTCCCTGCATCGGTGGCGACGGGTTTGTCCAGCGCCTGGCGAGGTGCTCCAGGCCAGTGGAAACATCGTCTTCCGGGCGCCCGGGGCGGCCCGGGTTAATTTGACAGACGCCCCGATCGGAACTAGAATGCAGGGCTTAGCTTGATAGCTAACGCGGGAATAGCTCAGTTGGTAGAGCGCAACCTTGCCAAGGTTGAGGTCGCGAGTTCGAGACTCGTTTCCCGCTCCAGGATTTTTGTCCATGGACATCCACCAACGTCCATAGATGATTCAAAAAAGGCCGGAAACTTTGTTTTTCGGCTTTTTTTCGTCCAGAAATGAGCACCGCGATCAGAGTGCACAACAGGCCGGTCGGCGCTATCGGTGATCGTCTCAATGGCGACATCCAGCATGGTATTCACCAGGTCAGCATCGGGGCGCGTGCCCACGGACCAACTGACCACTAACCCATCGAAGCAATCGATCACGGACGACAGAGACACCTTGCCTGCCGGCAGATGGAACTCGGTAATGTCGGTGAGCCACTTTCTGTTCGATGCGCCAGCCTGAAAGTCGCGATTGAGCAGGTTCTGTGGCGCCGTACCCACCTCACCTTGGTAGGAGCGGTACCGGCGCCGCTTTACGGCAACGACGACGAGTCGCTCCTGTTTCATCAGGCGTCGCACAACCTTTTCAGAGACGCGGGTGTGCGCCCTGGACAGTGCCGCATGGATCCGACATTACGCTGGAATACGTGTGGGGACAAGAAAGAAAAATGTCTGCGTACGGATGAACGTGATGGCAGACGTTGTGTCGGCGTCATGTTTATCCATGAGGATTCAGGCTTAACAGGGTTCCATCGTCCAGCCGGCTCATCCAGCGCTTGGCGCTGCCGGAGCGTACCGGGTATTGCGCCAGCAACTCATCCACGTCGATGACGCCGGTTTCCCGCGCCCAGGTCAGGAACAGGCGCACGGTCTTGACGCTGGTGCAGCAGGCCAGCAACCCGCTCTTGCAGAAGCTGCAATGCACCGCTAGCATCAAAGTTGTCGTTGGGATAGGCATAGACGCCGTGCCCCAGGCGCACCAGCCAGCCGCTCTCGGCGTAGCGAGCGGCCAAATTGACCTTATGGTGGAACTTAACGACAAAATCCAATCGAAATCCGTCAGGTTGAGAAACGCGGCTGGATCGGCCCACCATCACTGACGACGGGCCAAGATTGGAAGGCGGTTCCGGTTGTTCTCCCAGTACGACTCGAAGGCAAAGATCATCGCCTATGCTTGGGTCAACGATGAATCATCGGTCAACCTCATGCAAGACATCTGCCTCTGCTTCGCCATCATCCATTGAGGAGACCAATGATTGAGGCCTTCAGCCCCCGACTCTTGCCATCGTATTCAAATTTAATTATATTGAATACCAATACCTCAGGTAGGAGCACACCATGCCAAGAGCAAGCACGACGACCATGACGGTCCGCCTCAGCGGGACTCTCAGCGACTTCGTCGCCACCAATGTGGGGGACCAGGGCGCCTACGAAAACGTCAGTGAGTACATGCGCGATCTGATCCGCCGGGACAAGGAGCGCACCGAGCGGGAAGCGTTTGACCGGCTGAAGACGGAGCTGGCCCATGCCTACGCAGCCCCAGAGTCTTCGTACCAGCCCCAGACAGCGGCTGACGTGATTGCACGCAACCAGGCTTAAACGCGTTGGCCAAGGTACAGATCCGAGTCCAGGAGGCAGCCTCCTACCGGATCGACGAGATCTATCGCTACACGAGAGATCATTGGGGCATGCAACAGGCTGACCGCTATATCACCGGCTTGTTCGAGGCTTTTGACGGAATCGAGAGCCGACGGACAACATCACGTCCCATCCCCGCTAAGTTCGGCATCAACGGTTACTTCTTCCGCTACGAACAACACTTCGTCTATTGGCGCCGGCTGTCAAACAACGGCATCGGTATCGTGACGATCCTCCACACGCGGATGCACCAGATTGACCGATTCAAAGAGGATTTTGATTTGTAACAACCGCTGTGCCTTCTCGTGAGACCGGAATTTGCCCATAATCTTGCCCATCCCGTTCGGATAGGATAGAAAAACCCTATTTTCATCAAAAAGTTAGAACCTGATCCAGTGACTCGTTTCCCGCTCCAGGATTCAAAAAGGCCCAAATTTCGGTTTGGGCCTTTTTTCGACCCCATGCCACCCACGAACGATGAACATCCGCCAGGCCATGGCGATCAGCGCTACCCTATGAACAGGGTCGAGCGCTCATCAGGCGCGACTCATCACACCGCCCCAACCGCATCGAGCCAGGACCCTCATGCGGTCATCCGTGCGGAAAAGAAAATCATCGATAACACCGGACCGATGTCGCTGGTGCCACTACGATAATATTTTCATGAGACGACTGCGACGCGGCGTGGCGTACGAATGCATTTGTCTAAAGAGGGGCTTGACGATGAATGAAAAAGATCTTGTGCTGGGGCCAGTCCTGTCGTTCCGAGGCACCGGCAAAGGCGATACCTGGAGAGTAACGGCGTTGATTGGCCTCAAGGCAGGTGTAGAGGCTCCAGGCTTCCAGGTGGATGGCAAGGCATGTCCACCTCCGCAGGAGCTCTTGCTCACGCGCGGCGAACGCTATCTGCGCTACGACGTATCCTGCAAAGTCTTGAAGGACGAGCGCACGGTGAACTACGGCATCCCTCGCGGGCTGACGTGGAACATGACAGTGCCGGGCAAGGATCTCCGTCCGCGCATGGCCTACGTATCGTGCAATGGGTTTTCCGACCCTGCCGTGATGAGAAAAATCATCCGGACTTCGAACGCAGTCTGGGAAGACCTGCTCTATAGCCATGATCGCACTCTGCGCAGAGCGCCCGGGGCTGGCGAGGTCAAGCTCCTGGACAAGGAACAGCTGTGGCACGAGGAGCGCATTCATGCCAGGGGGCTGCAGCGCTTCCACTTGATGCTCATGGGGGGCGACCAGATCTATTTCGACTCCATCTGGGAAGACGTCAAAGCGCTTCGACAATGGGTTGCCATGCCTCGCCAAGCCCAACTGGATTTCAAAGTGACCAAGCCCCTCGAACGTGAGATCGAGGCCTACTACCTGAATCTGTACAAGCAACGATGGCTCCCCACTGAAAGGCAGCCGTGGTCAACGACCACGGCTGCACTCGATGCAGGAGCAGCGATGGCATCCATGCCCACCATCATGATGTGGGACGATCACGACATCTTTGACGGCTGGGGATCGTATAGCTGCGAGATGCAGAACTGCGAGCTCTTTCAAACTCTGTTTCGCCACGCGCGCAGGGCATTCTGGGTGTTCCAGATGCAACATGCGGTGGCGGATCTGCCTAAGCTGGAGGACGCGACACCCATGGGCTTCTCCCGCCAGGACCCCATTTTCAAACCCATCCTGTGGAGCAAGGTCCTCAGCAAGGACCCGCTTGCGCTCCCGCTGCTCGATAATCAGCCAGGCTTTACATCAGCATATTCGATCGGCCCCGTCGCTATCGTCGCCGCCGACTTGCGCACCGAGCGCTCGCGCACCCAAGTGATGGGACCGGACACATGGCGGCAGATCAAAGCATGGACCGGTAATCTCAAACCCAGAGGGTTTGGGCCACAACCAAAGAATGGATGCCAACACCTGCTGCTCATGTCCTCCGTACCGGTGGTCCACCCGAAACTGCCCTTGGCAGAGCTTTTCCTGGATAAATTCGGACAAGACCACGTCACCGACAGCAACGCCGACGACCTGAAAGATCACTGGTCCCATGATGATCACGAAGGTGAACGAAAGCGCCTCCTGGAAGTGCTCTCCAGCGTAGCTCGCGACAAGAAAATCCGCGTTTCCCTGATTTCCGGAGACGTGCATGTGGCGGCTTGGGGAACAGCCTACCGCAGGGACCTCCCGGCCTCGGAGACTTGGTCCCAGATGCATCAATTCACGTCGTCCGCCGTGGTGCACCCCTCGTTGATGGGGGTGACAGAGCGGCTGTTTCTGGCCTGGTTGAACTCCAATGCCAAAAAGCCTCAAAACATCGACGTACAGTATGTCGCCGAGGTCATGACCTTTCCGGGCCATGACGCGCATGTCATGGCGGCGCGCAACTGGCTCGCTCTGGAGCTGGATCCCGGGACTGCTGGGGAATGCAAACTATGGGCAAGCTGGCGATGTGAAACCGAAACGAGTTTCTCAAACCATTTGGTGGCAGTGGCGCCCATTTCCTAAGTCGAAAAACAAGAGCGCACAGTACTGGGCGACCCAACCGCATCAAAATGCTCAACACCAGAACCTAGGCGAAATACATGACTGCACGACCCGACCTCGACATGGACAACCCCAGCACGGCCATCGCGCGCGTGCTTGCGGGCAGCTTGCAAACGCTGGCATTTGCCAGTGCCAGCCATGTCTATAACCCGCTGATCTACATGTGGGCGGCGCACCGGGAATACTTGCAGCGCCACGGCAATCGGGCTGGCCGGATTCTGCTGGTGGGGATGAATCCCGGCCCCTGGGGCATGGCTCAGACCGGAGTCCCCTTTGGTCAGGTCGCCATGGCGCGCGACTGGCTGGGGATCGAAAAACCCCTGGGCAGCCCCCTGCCGGAGCAGCACGACAAATACCCCATTACCGGCTTTGGCTGCCACCGCAGCGAAGGCAGCGGGGATCGTTTCTGGGGCTGGGCGCGCGCGCGCTTCGACAGCCCCGACCGATTCTTCCAGGATGTCTTCGTCTGGAACTATTGCCCCTTGCTGTTCCTGCGCAATAACCGCAACCTCGTCCCCGAGCAATTGCACAAGGCCGAACGCGAGCCACTGTTCGGCATCTGCGACGCGGCGCTGGACGCTGTCATTCACGCAACCCGGCCACGCGTGGTGATCGGGATCGGGCGCTTTGCCCATGGCCGCGCGCAGGCCATCGTGGGCGACACCGTGCCTACGGCGTACCTGCTGCACCCCAGTCCGGCCAATCCCACGGCCAACCAGGGCTGGGCCGAGGTTGCCGACCAGACCCTGGCCCCCTGGCTGTGATGGCGCTGGCGCTGCCGGCCTCAGACCACCCCCGGGCGCCACATGCTATCCGCGCGCCCCGGATCAGCCCTCAGGACGCGATTTTGCCTGCGAACTCGACCAGCCGCCGGCTCTGGAAACGGACGGCGGCCTTGGTCTCGTCGCTCAGTGCGCCCATGTTGGAGCTCGTGCCATAGGGGTTGCCGCCAGCCGCAAACAACGAGGGATCGGTATAGCCGGGCGCGACGATGATCGAGCCCCAATGCATGAAGGTCGTATACAGGCCAAGCAGCGTGGATTCCTGGCCGCCATGCATGTTCTGGGCGCTGGTCATCGCGCTGACGGCCTTGTTTGCCAGGTGGCCGCCCTGCCAGGCGCCGCCCAGCGTATCGATGAACGCGCGCATCTGGCTTGCCACGGTACCAAAGCGCGTGGGCGCGCTGAACAAGTAGGCGTTGGCCCATTCCATGTCGGCGGCACTGGCTTCGGGCACACTGGCGGTACGCTCGGCTTGCGCCTTCCAGGCCGCTTGCCCGGCCACCACCGATTCCGGCGCTGTTTCGCGCACCTTCAGGAGACGCACCTCGGCACCGGCTTCGCGCGCGGCGGCCGCGCCCTCTTGCGCCATTGCGTAATTGGTGCCATAGGTGCTGTAGTAAATGACCGCCAGCCGAACGTTGCTCATGGGTATTCTCCATTGGAAAAAGAAGCCGCCTTGCTTGTCGCCAAACAATTCCAGCAAGCCGCAGGCCATTCTTTTGCCAAAAGCCCGCGCGACGGTTCGAAGCGCGCGGGACCCCTCATTGGCGGGTAAAAATGATGCCATGCGGGTCGATCGTCAGCTTATAGCGAAAACAGGCTCATTGCCAGCCCCAACGACGACGATAGACTCCCTTCAGGGCTTGCGTCAGCGCCATATAGGCCAGCAGGATCAAGGGCAGCAGCACGAAGTACAACAGCGGCAACGCCTGCATCTTGAAGTAATCGGCCAACGGACCCATGGGCAGGAAAATACCCACCGCCATGATGAGGCCCGTCATGACCAAGAGGGGCGCGGCAGCGCGGCTCTGGATGAAGGGCAATTTGGAGGTACGAATCATGTGTACCACCAATGTTTGCGTCAGCAAGCCGACAACGAACCAACCCGACTGGAACAGCGTTTGTTGTTCCGGCGTTTTCGCGCCGAACACAAACCACATCATCGCAAACGTGAGGATGTCGAACAGCGAGCTGATTGGCCCGAAGAACGCCATGAACCGGCCGATATCGTCCGGCTGCCAGCGTTGCGGACGACGCAGCAATTCTTCGTCGACACGATCGAAGGGAATGGCGATTTGCGAAACGTCATACAGCAAGTTCTGCACCAAAAGCTGCATGGGCAGCATGGGCAGGAAAGGTAGAAAGGCCGAGGCCACCAGCACTGAAAACACATTGCCGAAATTCGAACTGGCGGTCATCTTGATGTACTTGAGCATGTTCGCGAAAGTGCGGCGGCCCTCGAGAACGCCCTCTTCCAGGACCATCAAGCTTTTTTCCAACAGAATAATATCGGCGGCCTCCTTGGCGATATCCACGGCCGTATCAACGGAGATCCCTATATCGGCCGCGCGCAGCGCCGGCGCATCGTTGATGCCATCCCCCATGAACCCAACCACATGGCCATTGGCTTTCAGCAGGCGCACGAGGCGCTCCTTGTGCGAGGGCGTAAGCTTGGCGAACACATTGTGGCTTTCCACGGCCTTGGCGAGTTCGCCATCGCTCATGCGCTCGAGGTCGCTGCCCAGCAACATGCCTTGTGGCGCCAGGCCAACCTCGCGGCAAATCTTTGCAGTGACCAACTCGTTGTCGCCTGTCAGCACCTTGACGGCCACACCGTGGTCGGCCAAGGCGCGCAGCGCCGGCGCCGTGGACTCCTTCGGGGGGTCCAGGAAGGCGACATAACCAATCAGGGTGAGATCCCGCTCGTCGGCAACGCCATACGTACGTTGTGCCGGCGCACCCTGCTTTGCCGCCACGGCAACGACACGCAGTCCTTCCTCGTTCAAACTTGCCGTCACACCCCGGATCCGGGCCAATAGCCGCGGCGTCAGAGGCTCGACGGCATCGCCATGGCGCACCCGGGCGCAGACAGCCAGGATCTCCTCGACGGCGCCCTTGCTGATAAGCCACTTGTTTTGATCATGATCAGCCACGACCACCGACATGCGGCGGCGATTGAAGTCGAACGGAATCTCATCGAACTTGCAATAGTTTCCGGCGAATTTCAGTGGGCGGTTGGCTTCCGCGTGCTCCAGCACAGCCACGTCCAGAAGGTTCTTGAGGCCCGTCTGGTAATAGCTGTTGAGGTAGGCCAGCTCCATGACCTCGTCGGATTCCTCGCCCCAGGCATCCAAATGCTGTGAGAGAAATATCTTATCCTGCGTCAACGTACCGGTCTTGTCGGTGCAAAGCACATCCATTGCGCCAAAGTTCTGGATCGCGTCCAGCCGCTTGACGATCACCTTCTTGCGCGACAGGAACACAGCGCCCTTGGCCAGGGTCGAGGTCACAATCATGGGCAGCATCTCAGGCGTCAGACCCACCGCAACGGACAAGGCAAAGAGCAATGCCTCCTGCCAGTCGCCTTTGGTGAAGCCATTCAGAAAGAGCACCAGCGGCGCCATCAAGAACATGAAACGAATCAGCAGCCAGCTCACGTTGTTGACACCGGTCTGAAACGATGTCGGCGCACGGCCCCTGGCGCCGAGGCGGCTGGCCAACGCCCCAAAGTAGGTGCTGTTGCCTGTGTCCAGCACGAGAGCCGTGGCTGAACCGGACACCACGTTGGTGCCCATGAACAAAATATTGTCCAGCTCCATCGGGTTGACCGCGTCGACGTTGCGCTGAGCGGCAAACTTCTCTACAGGCATCGACTCGCCCGTCATCGCGGTCTGGGATACGAACAGGTCCTTGGCCACCAGCACGCGGCAGTCGGCCGGCACCATGTCCCCCGCCGACAAGACGACCCAATCGCCGGGCACGAGGAGTTTGATGGGAAGCTCCACGTTCCGAGCCGGCTTGACGTGCAAGGCCACGCCGAAGAACTGTTCGGCCTGTGGCGCGGCATCCACGGACGGATTCCGGCGAACAACGGTCGCCGTGTTGCTGACCATCGCCTTGAGCGCATCAGCGGCCCTGTTCGACTTCCCTTCCTGCCAGAAGCGCAGCAGCGTGGACAACACCACCATCGCGCTGATCACGATGGTGGCTTGCATATCTTCGGTCAGAAAAGAAATGGCCGCCAACAAGGTCAGCAGCAGGTTGAACGGATTCCTGTAGCAATGCCACAGATGAGCCCACCAAGGCAGCGGCTTCTCGTGCTCGACCTCGTTATACCCTACGCGCGCACGAATGGCCTGGGCCTGCGTCTCGGACAGGCCATCATTGTGGCTGTCGAGCTGCTCGAGCAGCACCGCGGGATTCGCGACGGCGGCCATGATCAAAGTCTTGGACAATCGAGCCGGCACGTCACGGCTGATGTCCGACCGGGTCAGGCTGTCCAGCAGCGCCAGGCGGCGAAAGTGTCGCGCAATATGGCGGGACCGGAGAAAGCCCGCAAAGAACTCTTTCAAGAGGGTGAAACGCATGTGATCTCCCGGAATCACCAGGCCGGCGCATAAAGTCGCACGGCCACACCCGCTCTTGCCGCGGACGCGGCAAAGCGGAAAGGACGGAAAAGGGAGGGGTGGGAAACAGCCGAAAGCCGGCTGCTTGACACCGCTGCCCGCCAAGTCGGCAAGGCAGCGGCCAGGCGATGAGGCGCCTGCGGTTACCTTGCCTGCGGTCCGTCGGTCAACGACCGACTACTAGGACTATCCACAGGGGGAAACTCCGAAGATAAAGAGGGGGAACATTCTAAACACTCCAAAAATGAGTGGCAAGCCTTCAACCCAGCCTTCAACCCAGGCCTGCCCAAAGTTTTTTGCGGCTGGGCCGCCTCGATGGCGATGTGAACGGCCTGGGGGCTTATACCGATTCCCGGACTATTTTCCCGGCTCGCTTTTTTACCGGACCGGCACACACCTGCGCTACTATCGACTGGACAAGCCGCAACGCCCCCACCCGAGCACCCAGGAGCTCCAGCCGGCGGGCCAATAGTCTCGAGGACACATCCATGACACTCGGTGCGAAACCCCATCACCCCCCACGATGCTGCGTTGTCGGCGGCGGCCCCGCGGGTATCATGCTGGCGCTATTGCTCGCCCGGGCGGGCATATCGGTCGTCATCCTGGAGAAGCACGGCGATTTCCTCCGCGACTTTCGCGGCGACACCGTGCACCCTTCGACCTTGCAGATCCTCAAGGAGCTCGATCTGTTGAAACAGTTCGAGCTGCTGCCCCAACGGCGCGAAAGCCACCTGAGCGGACTGGTCGCCGGACGCGAGCAGCCGGTCGTGGATTTTCGCGGCTTGCGGCCATTTGACTACTTGGCGCTGGTGCCCCAGTGGGATTTCCTGAACTTGCTGGCGGATGCGGGCCGGCGCTACGAGGCATTCGACCTGCGGATGCGACACAAAGCCACCGGACTGATCCAGGCGGGCGGGCGCGTCGCCGGTGTCCATGTCGAATCCCCTACCGGAGCCTACGAGCTCCGTGCCGACCTGGTGGTCGCCTGCGACGGACGGCGCTCTACCATACGCGATGCGGCCGGCTTGAAAGCCAAGGACTACGGGGCTCCGATGGACGTGCTGTGGTTCCGGGTCCCCCGCTCGGCGAGCGACCCGCAAGGCACGTTCGGAATCGTGAACGGCGGCCACCTGATGGTCTTGCTCAACCGCAACGACTACTGGCAGACCGCGTTCGTGGTGCCCAAAGGCAGCGATGCGACACTGAGGGCCCAGCCGATCGATGGCCTGCGCGAGGCGGTTGGCCGACTTGCGCCATTCCTATCCGACCGGAAGGACAGTATAGAAAGCTGGGACAAGGTCAGCACGCTGACGGTACAGGTCGACCGCCTCGAGCGCTGGCACAAGCCGGGCTTGCTCCTCATAGGGGACGCTGCGCACGCGATGTCGCCGATCGGCGGTGTGGGTATCAATCTGGCCATCCAAGACGCCGTGGCCACCGCAAACGCCCTGGCGCTTCCGCTGCGCGAGGGGCGCGCACTCGACGAAGCGTTGCTCGCATCCGTCCAGCGCCGGCGGGAAATGCCGGTGCATGTGGTGCAAAGGGTGCAACTGGCCATCCAGAACCGCGTCATCAGCCGGGCGCTCGAGGAAGGCGGCAGGCCGCCTCGTATCCCGTGGCTGCTGCGCATGCTGCTGAAATCCCGCATTGTGCGCAACCGCCCCGCCCGGCTGTTCGGCTATGGAATCCGCCAGGAGCATGTGCGGACGCCCGAGTTCACCGCCTGACCACCCTTCAGGCGGGCCCGCCACTGTCGTGTCCTGGACGTTCGCGCGCAAGATGCCGGGCGGGCATCCGCCTCCCTCCAGCCGGAAAACCGCCCAAACCGTATAAAATCTCGCTCTATCTGGCACAGGGATATGCGATGTTGAGGCGTTGGGTTCTGATCTTGACCGCCGGACTCTTGTCGGCATGTGGCCTGCCCTCCCAAGAAGGAGGGGTCGCATCACAGGCACTCATGACACAGAACGGATCCGCCACGAGGCTGGGGCAAAGCCTGGCGCCGCTGATAGAACAGCACCCCGGGGCGTCGGGCGTGGTGCCGCTCGCCGATTCGCTGGATGCTTTTGCGGCGCGCATGCACTTGATCTCGACGGCCCAACGCGCAATCGACATCCAATACTACATCTGGCGCGACGATACGACCGGCAACCTGCTGCTCCGAGCACTGCGCGAAGCGGCGCGGCGCGGCGTGCGCGTCAGGCTGCTGCTCGACGACAACGGCACCACGGGACTGGACGGCAAGCTGGCATTGCTCAATGCGGAACCGAACGCCGAGGCCCGTCTGTTCAACCCTTTTCCATTTCGCACCGCCAAGCAACTGGGCTTTCTAACGGATTTCAACCGACTGAATCGGCGCATGCACAACAAGTCGCTGACCGTCGACGGCCAGGCGACGATCGTCGGTGGACGCAATATCGGAGACGAGTACTTCGATGCCACCCATGACATCACCTTCACCGACCTCGATGTCATGGCTGTCGGCAGCGTCGTCGACGACGTCTCACGAGACTTCGACCGCTATTGGAACAGCGAGTCGGCCTACCCTTTGGAGCAACTCGTCGCCATGCCTGGCAAACGCGAGGCACAGTCGCTAGCGCGGGACGACACCCACCGCACCCGTGACCCCAAAACCCATGCCTATATCGAAGCCGTAAAGAAATCAGCCTTTATCGAGGGCCTGCTGGCGGGCACGCTCGAATTTTATTGGGTGCCCGTACGCATGGTCAGCGACGATCCCGGTAAAGTCCTGGGCCGCGCAGGGCCCGAAGCCATGTTGGCGACGCGACTGGCGAGCATCCTCGGCAAGCCCAGGCACTCGGTCGATCTGATCTCCCCGTATTTCATCCCCACGCGACAAGGGGTGGAAATATTCGATTCGCTGGCGAAACAGGGAGTGCGCGTGCGCATACTGACAAATGCCATGGAAGCCACGGACGTGCTGGCCGTTCACGCGGGATACGCAAAATACCGCCGCCCCCTGCTGCACTCCGGCATCACGCTATTTGAAATGCGGCGCGCCGCCGACCCGGAGGCACCCAAAGAGAAGGCGGGACCATTCGGCAGCTCAGGATCGAGCCTGCATGCCAAGACATTCGCCGTGGACGGCCAGCGGGTGTTCGTGGGCTCTTTCAATTTCGATCCCCGCTCCGCCCTCCTGAATACGGAACTCGGGTTCGTCATCGAAAGCGAAGCGATGGCGCACGCCATGTCGAACATTTTCGACCACAAGATTCCGGGCCGTGCCTACCAACTCGCGCTGGATGACCAGGACCATATCATCTGGCTGGAACGTCTCCCAGATGAAACCAGGACACTGACCACCGAGCCTTCCACCCCCTTCTGGAAACGCTGGTATGTCGGCGCCTTGTCTTTGCTGCCCATAGAGCACTTGTTGTAAGTGCGCCCGGCCGTCAAATCCGCAGCGTGGCGACAAGCCAATCGGCATGACCTTGAGATTGTTGGCGTTTGCCGCGGTGTGGCCGACGCTGTGTGTCGACCGTCCCGGCCCCCGAGCCCTGCTACCTCGCAAGAACCCAGGCGGCGATTTGTTGGACGACATCCTGTTCGAGGCCATTGAACCCATGATAGGCGTGGGCCTTGCACGGATCCCCTGTGCTCACGCCGCCCCTGAAGGGCAGCAACCGGCTCTCGGGCGCATTGCCAAACCGAGCCATCAAGGCCGGAACTTTGTCGAAAGCGCAGTGCCCACAGCCGTCTTTCTCATGATGCACCACCAGCACGGGCACGCGGATATCCTCCAGCGGCAGGGACGGCACGGGACGCGACTTGCCGTCCGTGAGGATCGTAGCGGTGAGGACGATGCCATCCGGGCCTTCGGGGCCGGTCAGCTTGGTGGCCAGGTAGGCGACTGACTGGGTGCCACGGCTGGTTCCGATGAGCCAGATGGGAACCTGGGCGATACCGCGTATCCACGCGATGATGGCTTTGACATCAGCGGCGTGCGCGGGTGTCTGGCGAAAATCCGCGAGAAAAGGCGGAGCCTGCCGGTCCGATGGGGCGTCGAGGACCGCGACCAAGAGCCCTCGATCCGCAAACATCCGCCGCGTCCGGACGAGAAAGTTATCGTCCCCCCATCTCATGGAACCGTTCCCGGCAATCTGCAAGCCGCCATGGCCGCCCGGGAACAATATCACCGCAGCCTTCGGGTCAGGCGGCGAGAGCACGAGTATCCGCTGTGTGACCCCGGACCTCGTGGGAATGTCGGCCACTTGCTGGCCGATCTGAGCCCAAGCATGGGGCTGCATCCCGAGCAGCAACATCGCACAAAAGAAAATGAACCTGCCCATATCGAATCCCCAGAAGCCTCATCCTCAGAGTTTCTTCTTCTATTCCACGGCCCTCCTTGATCTATCACAAGAAAGGAATCGTCCACATCAATGGCGCAAAGACTCGCCGGCCAAGAAACGTCGGCGCGGCGATTCAAATCGCAGCACGCCGGCAGACGGGCAGCGACAAGGTACGGAAAACGGATGAGGCCCGGACCCGCAACGCCGCTCGCGAACCGCCGTTTGCGCCAATCTGCAGCGTCCTAAAACGAGCGGTTTAACGCAGCGCGGCGACCTCGATTGTTTTTGCGCCGCAGGCCCGCACCAGTTCGGGATCATGGCTGGCAAACAGCACGACGCGATCCCTGGACCAGACCTCGAACTGCTCGGCCAGCACGGCGCACGCCTGAGCATCCAGCCCGTTGCTCGGGCCGTCCGCGATGACGACGGCCGGATCGCCCAAGGCGGCGGCCGCGAGAAAGACCTTGCGGCGCGTGCCCGTCGACATCTGTTCGAAGCGCTTGTCCAAATGGGGCTCCAGCCCCAGGCGGCGGGCCAAGTCCAGTACGGCATCGTCGAGGCTCGTGTTTTTTTCCGAGGCGATCCGCTCGAGCAGCCCCCGCCCCGTCTGCTTGGGAAACGCCAGGCAGTTATCGGGCACATAGGCCAGGCGGGCCTTGGCTTGCAATGGCGCGTGGACCAGAGAATGGCCATCGATCCAGACGTCGCCGCCGTCCGGCGCGACGACGCCCGCGATGATGCCCAGCACGCTGGATTTGCCGGTACTGCTTTCCTCGCACAGCGCCACGCACCCGGGCGCAAAGGTATGGGTCAGGCCCTCGAATACGAGGTGGTCGCCGTAGCGCTTGCTGAGATTGTCGATGCGTAGCATGGCCAAAAGTGTACGCATGAATGGGGCGCGCGACCAGGCTCAGGACGGGCGATGCCGTCATTTTCGCGGAATTGTGTATGATCTGCTTCGATGGGCCCGCGCTCGGGCCCATCCCTCTTGAGCGGGCCGGAATCCAGCACCAGAAAAGCCAAAACCTCGGTCAGGGTTTTTTATTTTATGCGCCGGCATTCCGGTTGGACGACGAAGGAACACGAGCCGTGGATACTGGATTGACGCTATTGATGGCCGCGGCGGCATGGATAGCGCTGCGCGTGCTATACCAGCGCACGCATATCGCGCTGCTGGGACGCCACCTGGCCGCCTTGCAGCTCGAACGCCACATGGAAACCCTGACGCAAGGCTACACCCGCGCCATCCACGAAGACTCCGAGGCGCGTCAGATCCAGGTCTTGGAAACCTTCGCTCCGACCGAACGCGCGGTGGCGGCACAGGTGCGGTCGTTGGCCGACGCCATGCAAAAGGAAAGCGCACAAGCAACCGGCATGGGCGTGCTCCCCTTCTGTGTGCCTTACGCCGAGCGTTTTCTCCCCGCGTCGACGCGGGACTTTCGCGAACTACTGCACATCCATGCGACCGGCTTGCGCCGCGTGGTGGACAACGACGGCGGCTGGGATGCGAAAACCCGCGCCTATCACCTGTCGGCGGAGCTATACCTGCTGCAGCACAGTTGCCACTGGTTTTGCAAATCGCGCGCAGTGGCCGATGCGCGGCTGACGCTGCGCCACCAGGTCAAACACCAGAAAGTGCTCGAGTCGGTCTCTGGTGCCACCCGCACGGCTTACCAGCATTGGTTGCGAGGCAACAATGGATAGCCAATAGATCTACGATGCTCCTCCGCGGGATCAAACGCGGCAAAGCGGACGAGGCCCGGATCGGCCGCCGCGATATTCGGCGAGCCGACCCGGAGACCCTCATTTTTCGGCGGACGGCGTCAAGGACACCGCGGCTTCGGGCGACAGCAGCCGGAAGGTAAAGCTCTCTTGGAAGTACAGGCTGACGACGCTGTCTGTGTGCGACTGATAGCCGATCGAGACATCCTGACCGAGATGCAGCGAGAAGTCGCCGCCGCGGGTACTGAGCAGCACACCGCCCTCGATGCCTGGCGCCCAGATGATGTCGCCCCCCAGCAACGGCCGGATGTGCTTGAGCAAGGGGTAGCCTTCGTCGCTGGCGCCGCTGACGGCGGCATACGCCTTTTCGCCAAGGACCAGGATGTACGGGCCATTGACGCCCGCCAGGCGCAGTTGGCTCAAGGCCTGCGCCACAACGGCGGGATAGCGCCGGATGTCGGCCGGCAGCTTTGCCGCCGGATTGCCGGCGCCGGGGCGGATGCCCTGGATGCCCGCCGCGGCGTAGCCGTCGAACACGGCCCGGTCTTCGGCATAGGCGATCTTGCGCGCGGCATCCTTGAGGGCTTGCAGGTCGGGATCGTCGGACCCTCTTTCGACGTCGTCCAGCGACTGGCGTGACAGCTCGAACGGCACGCGCAGCTCGACCAAGGCCTGGGCCTGATGCTGGCCGGCCAGAACGCCCTCATCCGGCGCCTTGATCGCCTTGAGATGGCCGGTGCCGACGGCGGCAAGGGCGGCCCCCTGCGGGTCGGCGACGTCCACGACGCGCCGGGCGGCGAGATAACGTTTGAGCGTCCGGGAGGCTTCTTCTTCGATTTGGCTCCACGCCGCATCCGATATCGGCGCCAGTTCACGATGCAGGTTATTCATACGAGGATTCTCCTTTGAGTGAGCCGATGCCCAGCGAGCCGTCGGGCGCATCCGACGCGGACGCACCCGGGGCCGGCGCTGCGCCGAACCCGGGTGCGTCCTCAAGAAAGCCGGCGGAAGGCACGAAAAACAGCGAACCCGTGACGGCACGGCTGAAATCCAGCAGCCGGTCGTAATTGCCCGGTGGGCGCCCGATGAACATGTTCTCGAGCATCCGCTCGATGCGACTCGGGGATCTGGCGTAGCCGATGAAATAGGTGCCGAATTCCCCTTTGCCCACATCGCCGAACGGCATGTTGCCGCGCACGATATCCAGCTCCTCGCCGTCCTCCTCGATCACGGTCAGCGCGTTGTGGGCCCAGCTTGGTTTGACGTCTTCGGCCAGTTCGATATTGGTCTGCTTGGTGCGACCGATGATGCGTTCCTGCATTTCCACCGGCAGCGCGTTCCAGCCCGCAAGGTCATGCAGGTACTTTTGCACGATCACGTAGCTGCCGCCGGCAAAATCGCCGTCCTCATCGCCAACGACCGTGGCGGCGACCGCTGCGGCGCCGTCGGGGTTCTCGGTGCCGTCCACGAAGCCGATCAGATCCCGGGCATCGAAGTACCTGAAGCCGTGCACCTCGTCGACAACGGCGGCCGCGGCGCCCAGCCGCAGGGTGATCTGCGTGGCCAGCTCGAAACACAGGTCCATGCGCGTGGCGCGGATATGCAGCAGGATGTCGCCCGGCGTGGAGACGGCATGATGCACGCCCTGGATTTCCTTGAAGGGGTGCAGTTCCCTCGGTCGCGGCGTGCCGAACAGGCGATCCCAGGCATCGGAGCCAAACCCCACGATGCAGGACAGGCGGCCGTCGAGGTCGCGGAACCCGACCGAGCGCAGCAGCCCGGACAAGCCCGCGCAAAACGAGCGCACGGCGTCCAAGGGCTCGGGCCCCGGATTGAGGGTCAGAACCAGATACATGGCCGCTTGCGTGAGCGGCGCGTCAACGGGCTGGTGGGTCACGGAAGACAAATTTTTCTCCTTGCGGATCGGCTAACCCAAGTGATTAGTTTACCCTGTGATCAAGGCCTGTTTCAGGGTACCGCCTTGCCCGGTCGGCGTATAATGCGGCCCAGTATTGCCTCCATCCATGGGTTCCCTCACCCCATCCACCAAAAAGGCCCACATGACATCCGCATTCCGCCCGCAATCGCGGGCATCCTGGCACCTCGCGCTGCTGGTCGCCTTTCACATCCTCATCATCATCGTCAGCAACTACTTGGTGCAGTTGCCCATCGACCTGTTCGGTTTCCACAGCACCTGGGGCGCCTTCAGCTTCCCCTTCATTTTCCTCGCGACGGACCTGACCGTGCGCCTCATCGGCAAGGCCGAGGCGCGCCGGGTGATCCTGCGCGCCATGCTCCCGGCGCTGATCGTCTCCTATATCGTGTCGGTACTGTTTCACGAGGGCGCCTTCAACGGCATCGGCGCGCTGGGCGAGTTCAACCTCTTTGTGTTCCGCATCGCGTTCGCGAGTTTCGCCGCCTACGTCCTGGGTCAACTGCTGGACGTGCACGTGTTCGACCGCATGCGCCGCGGCTACGTCCAGTGGTGGGTCGCGCCGGCGGCCGCCTCGGTGCTGGGGCAGGCGTTGGACACGGCCGCGTTCTTTGGCATCGCCTTTTGGCGCAGCGACAATCCCTTCATGGCCGCGCACTGGGTCGAGATCGCGGCCGTGGACTACGTCATCAAGCTGTCCGTCAGCCTGCTGCTGTTCGTACCGATGTACGGCGTCGCCCTGAATGCCCTCATCCGGATCATGAAACAGCGCGAGGCCCTGCCGACCGCCTGACCTCGCGCCTGGATCAGGGCGCCTTGCGCAGCTTCCGGACCGTGTCCTCCGTGGCGGCGGGCGCCTGCCCGCCCCACTGCCCTCTGGACCAGTTCGTCAACCGCGCGATGGCCTCGTCGCTCAACTGATCCGCGAATCCCGGCATGGCGTCCATGCGCTGGTTACCGGCGAACCGCTGCGCGGGAATGCCTTCCAGCACGACTTTGACGAAGTTGCGCGGATCGTCGTTGATCAAGGTGGCGTTGCCTCTCATGGCGGGCGCGACATTGGGGATGCCCTCGCCCGCCAAACCGTGGCAGCCCGCGCAAGCGGAAAGATAGGCCAGTCGTCCCGCCGTCAGTTCAGCGCTGTCGGCGAGCGAGGCCGCCGCCTTCCATGGCCGCGGCGGCGCGTCCGCCGGCACGATCACGCCGTCCTCGCCCGTGAGCAGGTACACCGCCATGGCCTCGACATCCTCGACCCTCATGTCGCTGGTCGAGGCGTGCGTGACGGTGTACATGCCGGCGAAGGAGGAGCCCTGCGGCGAAACCCCCGTGCGCAGGAACCGCGTCAGGGAATCAAGGTCGAAACCCTGCCTGCCCAAGGTTTCGGCACGGATGTCGGGCGCCTGCATCCCATCGATGACAGCGCCCTGGAAATGGCGCGAGAAGTCGGTGCCCATGGTCACGTTCATGGGTGTGTGACAAGCGGCGCAATGGGCCAGGCCCTCGACCAGGTAGGCTCCGCGCACCCACTGATCGGCGCGCTCCGGCGCGGCCTCCGAGACCGCCGGCGCCGGGGCGCTCACGGCATCCCGCCCGGGAAAGTTCAGCAGGTTCCAGAAATTCATGAACCCGCGAACCGGCAGCCTGTAGATCCCCGTCGGCGGGGTGTCGGCCTCGGCGATCGGCGGAATGCTCATCATGTAGGCATACAGGGCATCCACGTCCGCCGCAGTCGTGCGATGCGTGAACACATAAGGCATGGCCGGGTACAGGTTGCGGCCGCCCTTGGCCACGCCATCGAGCAGCGCCCGATGAAAATCGGCGCGAGTGTACCGGCCAATGCCATGTTCCGGATCGGGTGTGATGTTGGTGGAATACAGCGTGCCGAAAGGCGTGGCGAGCGCCACGCCGCCGGCCGCCCGCGGGCCCTCGGGCTTGGAGTGGCAACCGAAGCAATCGCCGGCCATGGCCAACTGCCGGCCGCGCGGCAACAGCTCGCGCACCTCGTCCTCGGACAGGGGACGAGCGACCGCTTCGGTGACGCTGGTGGCCCGAAACAAGCCCAGAAAGACGGCCGCCAATCCCAGCAACAGGATCAGGGCCAAGGCCAGCCACAGGGCGCGCTGCGGACGTGATCTCTGCATGATTTCCCCCTCAGCCGATGACGCAGCCCGGCGTGGCCAGGGCGACGTCCCTGACGGCCTCGTAGTAGCGCACGTAGCCGGTGCAGCGGCAGATGTGCGCATTCAGCGCCGATTCGATGGCGGATTCCAACTGGCCGCGGGGAATGGGCTTGCGCTTGAGTTCCTCGATGAACACCGTGGCCCCGGCCACGAAGCCCGGCGTGCAATAGCCACACTGGAAAGAGAAGTGATCGATGAAGGCCTGCTGCACGGGCGACAACGACCGCACCTCACCCTGATCGTCGAGCAGGGCATGGCCTTCAATGGTGACGATGGATTTTCCGTTGAAAAAATGAGCATCGAACACACAGGTCCGGTGTTCGACGGGCGGGGCGTCGCCACGCTCCTCCATGATCACGCAGGCATGGCAGATGCCTTGACCGCAGCCAAACCGCGTGCCGGTCAGGTTCAGGTGCTCGTGCAGGAAATCGATCATCGGCATGCCGACCGGCACGTCCAGCGGACCGACGGGCTCGCCATTGATCGTCATGGACAAAGAACGCATTTCGAGCGTCATGCCAAGGCCCCCCTGATTTTTTCCGCCGTGATGGGAAATTGGTAGAACCGCTTGCCAATGGCGTGGTGGATCGCATTGGCAATGCCGGCGACGACGGGAATCATCACCACTTCGGCCACGCCCTTGGGGGGCGAGGTCTCGGACGACGGCGGCAAGTATTCCGCCGTCTGCCGCCAGACCGCCACATCGCTGGCGCGCGGCAAGGTGTAGCGGTTGAAGTTCCAGGTGCCGTTGCCGGGGCCGTCGTCATACAACGGGAGCGCCTCCATCAGGGCATGGCCGATCCCCATGGCCAGCCCGCCTTGCTGCTGCCCGGACACCAGTTCGGGCACGATGACCCTGCCGGTATCCAGCAGGCTGTGCAAATGCAGGACGCGGACGTCGCCCGTATGGGTGTTGACGTCCAGCTCGACGAAGCAGGCAGCCGGCGTATACGTGGTGACGCCTGCGTTATTGCGTTCAACGGCTGGAAAATGGACTTGGCCGCGTTCAATAAAATCGTAGCCGCCGGTCGTCATGCGCCGCTTCAGGCCGTCCGGGGCGCCATCGCCATAACGCACGGCCAGCGCGTCCACCGGCAGCTCGAGCCGACCCACGCCGGGGACCTCGAACTGCGCGCGAGCCCATTCCCAGCGACTGAAGCAATGCAATGCCACGCCAGTGATCAAGCCCATGTCGTGCGCCTTGCGGGCGACCTGTTTGAAAGGCAGCGGCGACATGCCGCCGCCACCGATGCCACCGGGTACGGCACGCAGATCGGTGGACCGCATGGCGCCGCTGGCGATCTGCCCCTGGCCGGGGCCTTCGCTCCAGAGGGCGCGCGCAGCAGGCCAGAGCGCGTGCTCCAACAGGAATCGCGCCGCCTGACGGGTGCCGAAACCCAGGAAGTACGCGCTGTTGGACGCGCTCATGGCCGGCAAGAGGCAAGGCACCCAGAAGGGGTTCCCGGAGAGCGAGTCCTGTTGCGCCTGATCGATGGTGAAGGGCAGCTCGTTGCTGACCAGGGGCAACTGCTCGAACCCGGTTTCGCCGAATACGGCGAGATCCGGCGCCTTGCCCAGGATGCGCTGAATCATGACCTGCTGAGCGGTGGTGGCGCCGGTGCCGATTTCCTGCAGACAATGCCGCATGGTGATCCGCCCTTCGGCGTCGAACTCCAGCACCAGGGCGCTGGTGTCGGCACCCGACCCATAGTCCTTCTGGACTTGCGCAAAGCCCAGGCCATAGCGATGACCGGGGTGCTTGCCGTCGTAGGCCGCCTTGTTGGCGTCCCGGTTCAGCCACAACGGATTCCGGGCCGCCCGCTCCAGCATCTCGAGATTGCGCGGATCGCCCATCGGCACCGCACCCTGGGTATTGGGTTCGCCGGGACGCAGGGCATTGCGGCGGCGCAGTTCGATCGCGTCGATGCCCAGCTCGGCGGACAGCTCGTCGATCATGAGCTCGGTCATCGTCATTGACTGCAAAGTGCCATAACCCCGCATCGAACCCGCCTCGACAGCCGTGGACGAGAGGGCGACGCCCGCCACGTCGGACCGGGGGAAATAGTAGATGGACTGTGCCGCGGTCGCCGCCACCTGGGCGACGGAAAATGAGAAATTGGCGCGACCGCCACCATTGCAGGTGTACTCGCCTTTCAGAATATCGAACTTGCCGCTATTGCGATCCACGGCGATGGTGACATCCATGTCGACCGAATGCCGCTTCATGCCCATCTGGAACTGCTCGTAGCGATCGTTGGCCACGCGTACGGGCTGGCCGGCTCCATAGAAACAGGCCGCGATGGCGTAGAGCGGAAAAATAGAATGGTCCTTTGAGCCGTAGCCGACGGTGGTGCCGGTCGACAGCTCGATCTTGTCGACGGGAAAACGCGGATTACCCTTGACCATCAAAGCCGCCACACGAGCGACCTCGTAGGGCGATTGCGTGGCGGTGATCAGATGCAGAGTCCGTGTCCTGGCGTCGTACCAGGCATTGCCGTTGTCCGCCTCCATGGCGCAAGGGTCGATCGATTGCGAGAATCCCCGGCGTTGCAAGATCAGCTTGGCGGGATCGGCGCGCCCATCCTCGATCGCCTGCGCGATGACTTGCGCGGCATCCATCCCACGGCGCATGGCGTCGCGGGTGTCGCGCGCGACCTGGGCGGGATCGCGCGGGGCGCTGCCGCCACGGTGCTTGAGCGTCACGGCCCGCGGCACGAAAGGGTTGTCGGAATCGGCGACGGGCCACACCGGCGCAGCGCCGTCAAAGGTGCCCCAGATGACGGCATCCTGCATGGACGAGAACACCGGCGGGGCGCCAGGGGCTTCCCCGGCAATGCGAACATAGCGCGCCGCGCCATAGTGGGGTGGCGGCTTGGGCCCGGTGTCCGCCCCATAGCGGACGACCTCGGGGGCGAACCGCAGCCGTCGCTTGGCGGCCTGGAACCGCCCAAAATCCCCATACACCAGCAGGGCTACTGGTTGGCCCAGCATGGGTGGTGTCTCGCCTTGCGGCGTCAGCAGCGTGCGGCCGTAGAAATCCGGGCCCAGGTCCGCGGGCTTGGGCGCCTCGATGCCATCGCGGGCTAAATCCTCGTGCAGCAGCAGGCGGTCGGGCTGCAAATCCGCGCCCAGCATCGAAAGATCGACCCCCTCGAAGCTGCGATCGGCCCGCGTGGCTTTGATGAAGAAGGCATGCGCCTGCTGGTCCGGCCAGCCGGGTAGATCCCGGGCACGAAAGTCGCGCGCGAAAATCTTTTGCCCCGTGACCTTGCGCACCGCGTCCCAGCGGTAACGGGCCGTCCCGTCGGCCGCCAGCCAGTCCTTGGCGCGCCGCCCGGAATCGATCTCAACCCCCTGGGCAGTGGACAGGCGGGACAACAGGACAGTAATGCCACTGAATACGCCAAGCTTGATGAAGCCGCGCCGAGAGAGTCCATCACCCATACATCATCCTCCTGTGCGATGCCGTCCCGGTTCGACGTGTGGCCCCGTATTCCCGGTGGTGATTCCACCGCGAATGACGAGGACCTGGACGTGCGCGACCTCCCGAGGACATCCCTTTATCTATTTTCCGGGCGCGAAACGATGCCATGCCAAGCGCCTGCTTCTGTGCGCCAGTGTACAGGCCCATCCGCCAGGCTGTCCGGGATTGCCTGTTCCAGGCGGCGCAGCCGTCATCGGGCACGCCGGATCCGGTACAGCACATACCGTGGGAACGTCAGCCACTGCTCGAACACGATCCGGGCGAATGCATTGACCGGGCCGGTGAATGGAGCGGGTGGATGCGATTCCAGCCGGTGGCCCCAGGCTTGCGCGGCCAAGGCCGCCATCATGGCGGACAGCCCCGTCAAGCACGACGCCGCCGATCCCGTGCACAAGCCCCCGAAAAGGGCCACAGTCCCGGCCATGAAGAGCGGCACCGTCGCCAAATGGACCACGAAATTGACCCGATTGGCGTGCGCCCGCGGATAGTCGGCCCACTGCGTGCTCAGCATCGATGAAATAGACATGGCTCATTTCCCTGGTTCTTGTTTACTATGTAAACATACGAATTCTAGGAATTGATGTTTACGATGTCAACATCTTCGCAAAAATACCATCATGGGGATTTGCGCAAGGCGCTGCTGAACGAAGGCATGGCCCTCGTCCAGGAAAGCGGGCCCGAGGCCCTCACCCTGCGCGCGCTCGCGAGGCGGCTGGGCGTATCCGCCATGGCGCCCTACCGCCACTATTCGGACAAACAGGCGCTGCTGACCGCCATCGCCGCCGACGGCTTCCGTCAACTGCAGACGCGGCTCGAGGCGGCGGAAGACGCCGACGAGCCGTCCCGCTCGCCGCTGCTGCGCGAAGGCATCGCCTACGTCCTGTTTGCCCTGGACCAGCCGGCCTTGTTTCGCCTGATGTTCGGCGCCAACCGGCCCAAGGACCAGGATCCGGAGCTCGACACCGCCCGCGCCGGCGCATTTGGCGCACTGCTGCGGCATATGCGGGGCGACGCCACAAGCGATGAACGCGCCGTCCAGGCGCGCGGCTGCTGGTCGCTGGTGCACGGCCTGGCATCCTTGCTGCTGGACGGCTTGCTGCGGGTCCCCGAGGGAACGGCGCCGAGCGACTGGCTCGCCGAGATCATCGGCACCACGATCGCCGGCCGGCCCGGTCTTAACCCAGGCTTAAGGCGGAGCCACAAAATGTGAGTCGGCAAGACGCGTGCCCGGGCTGATAATCAAAAATATTTTTGATTTCATGAAGGCATGTATCAACATGGATAGCAATCGCACGCTGGGCCTGGCCGTCGCCCAGATGGGGCCGGTGAATCTCGCGGACTCGCGCAAGGCCGTGGTGGGCCGGCTGATCGAGATGCTGCGCGAGGCCAAAAGCCGCGGCTCCGAGGTCGTGGTTTTCCCCGAGCTCGCCCTGACCACGTTCTTTCCCCGCTACTGGATGGAGGACGCCGAGGAGATCGACCGGTACTTTGAAAAGGCCATGCCCAACCCGGACGTCCAGCCGCTGTTCGACGAGGCGCGGAAACTCTCGATGAGTTTCTACCTTGGATACGCCGAGCTCACGCCCGAAGGCCATCGCTTCAACACCTCGATTCTCGTCGACAAGACCGGCGGCATCATCGGCAAATACCGCAAAATACATCTGCCAGGCCATTCCGACCACAAGCTCGACGCGCCGTTCCAGCACCTCGAGAAAAAATACTTCGAGGTGGGCGATCTCGGTTTCCGGGCATTCGACATGGACGGGACGCGCTTCGGCATGTGCCTGTGCAACGACAGGCGCTGGCCCGAGACGTATCGGGTCCTGTCCCTGCAAACCGCCGAGGTCGTCGTCCTCGGCTACAACACGCCGTCGATCAACATCCACTGGAACGAGCCTGTCCATCTGCGCACGTCCACGCACCTCATCTCGCTGCAGGCCAATGCCTACCAGAACGCCCTGTGGGTCGCGGCGGCGGGCAAATGCGGGTCCGAGGACGGCTTCCACATGATCGGCAGCTCGGTCATCGTCGCGCCCACCGGCGAAATCGTCGCCCGCACCTTGTCCGAGGACGACGAGGTGATCTCGGTCAAGGCCGATCTGCGGATCGGCGAGAATTTCCGCCAGCACGTCTTCAATTTCGCCAAGCACCGCAGCCCTGAACACTACCGCCTCATTGTCGACCGTGTCGGCGCGGGCGAACCCCTGGTCTGAAGACCGCCGGGAACCAGGCCATGGAACCACACTTCGATCTGACCATCCGCCACGCCCGCATCGTCACCGACGATACGATCGTCGAAGGCGATGTCGGCATACGCGGGGGCCGCATCGCGGCGATCGGGCCCGACTTGCCGCCCGGGGCGCGCGACATCGATGCCGCCGGCCGCTGGGTGCTGCCGGGAGGCATCGACAGCCACTGCCACGTCGAGCAGCTCTCGGGGATGGGGGTCATGGGGGCCGACGATTTCTACTCGGCGACTGTCTCGGCCGCATTCGGCGGCACCACCACGATCATCCCGTTTGCGGCGCAGCACCGGGGAACGGCGGTGCCGGACATCGTGCGGGACTACGCCGAGCGCGCGCGCGCCAAGGCGGTCATCGATTATGGATTCCATCTCATTCTGGCAAACCCCGACGACCGGACGATGACGCGCGACCTGCCCGAGGCCATCCGCGGCGGGATCTCATCGCTCAAGGTCTACATGACCTACGACAGCATGAGGCTGGACGATTACCAATTGCTCGACGTGCTCGACCTGGCGCGCGAACACGGCGCGCTGGTCATGGTGCACGCCGAGAACAACGACATCATCAAGTGGCTGGCCAAGCGCCTGATCGAGCGCGGGCATACGGCGCCCAAGTTCCATGCGGTGGCGCACGACCCCCTGGCCGAGGCCGAGGCCACGAACCGCGCCATCACGCTGTCGCGCCTCGTCGATACGCCGATCCTCATCGTCCACGTGGCGGGCGGGAGCACCGTCGAGGTGATCCGCAGCGCCCAGAACCTGGGCGCGCGCGTGCTGGCCGAGAGCTGCCCCCAATACCTGTTCCTGACGGCCGAGGACCTCGACCGCGCCGGCCTCGAGGGTGCCAAGTATTGCTGCTCGCCGCCGCCGCGCGACGCCGGATCCCAGGACGCGGTCTGGCAGGGCTTCATGGACGGCACGCTGATGACGTATTCATCCGACCACGCGCCGTACCGATTCGACGAGACGGGCAAGCTGCCCAAGGGCGACCAGACCACCTTCAAGGAAATGGCCAACGGCGTCCCAGGCCTCGAGCTACGCATGCCGCTGCTGTTCAGCGAGGGCGTGCTCAAGGGCCGGATCGACATCCACCAGTTCGTCAAGCTCACCGCCTCGAATCACGCGGACCTGTACGGGCTAGCCCCCGGAAAGGGGCGGATCTCGATTGGCGCCGACGCCGATCTCGCCATTTGGAATCCCGATCGGGAAACCCGCATCACCTACGAAAACCTGCACGATCAGGTGGGATACACCCCTTACGAGGGCCGGGTCATCAAGGGCTGGCCCGAGATCGTCGTCTCGCGCGGGCGGGTGATCGTCGAGGACGGGCAACTGCACGCGGCGCGCGGCAGCGGCCAGTACCTGCCTCGGCAGGCGCCGCGATTCGCATGGCCGCTGCGCCGCCCCGGCGACTCGCGACACCAGGCCGGCCCGTTCGCCAAGGCGCTGGCCGGCGCCAAGGACGACTGACGGCGCGATCGGCGGGTGTCCCCGCCTCTCTCCATCCACGCGGCACCCCCTTTTGCACGAGGAACATGAATGGCGGTTTACCTGAATGACGATGTGGTCGCGAGCCAACTGCCCATCGGGCGGGCCATCGACTGCGTCGAGGCGGCGTTCCGAGACCTTGCGCAAGGCGAGGCCGTGAACGCCGTCCGGGTACGCATGGCCGTCGAGCCCGCCGTCATGAATGTCATGTGGGCCTGCGTCCCCTCGGTGGGGATGATGGGCGTCAAGAGCTACGTGACGGCGCAGCGCGGAGGCACCCGGGGGGCCGCCCTGGCGCTCACGCTCTATTCGATGGAAACCGGGGAAATGCTGGCGCTCGTCGAGGCCAACCGCTTGGGCCAGATCCGCACCGGGGCGGCAACCGCCGTCGCGACCCGGGCGATGGCCAACGACAAACCGGCGGCGCTGTCCATCTATGGGACGGGTTTCCAGGCCGAATACCAGATCCGGGCCTTGCTGAACGCCCTGCCGACGATCACCGAGATCCGCGTCGTGGGGCGGGACGCGCAACGACGCGACGCGTTCATCCAGCGGCTGGCGAGCGAGTTCCGCGACACGCGGTTCATGCCAGCCGACGCGAGAACGGCGGCATCCCAGGCCGATGTCATCGTCACGGCGACGCAATCGTCCGAGCCACTGTTCGACGCCGAGTGGCTGCGACCCGGCACGCACATCAACGCCATCGGGTCCAACGATCCTCGAAAAATGGAAATCGGCCGACGGGTGCTCGAACGCGCCGGCCTGATTCTCGTGGACGACCTGGCGGTCGCCCGCCAGGAATGCGGCGATCTGCTTGCGAATCAGTGGGACATGACGCAGGTCGGGACGCTGGGCGAACTGCTCATCGGCGCAAGGCCGGGGCGCGCGCAGCGCGACGAGATCACCGTCTTCGAATCCCAGGGGCTGGCCGTGCAGGACGTCGCGTGCGGCGCGGTCGTCGTGGCGCGGGCACACCAGGAGGGCCTGGGAATCCGGCTGTCCCGCTGATCCGCGGCGGGCTGGCGCCTGCCGATCCATGCGGGAACCATTGCAGCACTGCATTCAACCAAGGTGGCTTTCACCTCAAAACAGGAGACAACATCATGACAAGGATACGCTTCGGAACACGCAAGACACCCGGCCATGGGGTGAAAATCGCGGCGGCGGGCGTCGCGGCGCTCATGGGGCTGGCATACCCCGCCGCCAACAGCCTGGCCGCCGATGCCAAGAACCCGGAAAGCATCACCATCGGGACGATCCTGCCGCTGACCGGCGCCACCGCCCAGAACGGCGAAAACTCGCTGCGCGGCATCCAGCTCGCGGTGGAGGAGATCAATGCGGCCGGCGGCATCAAGTCGATGGGCGGCGCCAAGCTGACGCTGACGGTCGCCGATGCCACCAGCAACCCGGCCAAGGCGGCGTCCGCGGCCATCAATTTCCTGTCCAAGGACGACAAGCCGCTCGCCATGGTGGGCGCCTACGCCAGCGGTCTCACCGAAACAATTGCGCGCGTCACCGAGCGGGCGGGCATCCCACTGCTGAGCACCTCATTCGCGGACACCCTGACCCAACAGGGCTACAAGTTCTTCTTCCAGTTGCCCGCCGCGGCCTCCAAGATGGGCACGGCCCAGTTCCGATACGCCGCCGAGGTCTCCAAGGCCAACGGCCACTCGCTCGAAAAGGTCGCCATCGTCTACGCGAACAATGCCTACGGCGCGAGCCAGGCGGAATCGCTCAAGAAGCAGGCCGAGGCAAGCGGCACCCAGGTCGTGCTGTTCGAGGGCTACTCGCCCGAGATCACCGACGCCAATCCCATCGTCGCGAAAATCAAGGCGTCGGGCGCGGATAGCACCTTCTCGATTGCCTACGTCACCGACGGCGTCCTGCTGATGCGCGCCCTGAAGTCCTCGGGCAGCACCCTGCCGATGTTCGGTGGCACCGGCGGATACGTGACACCGGACTTCCTCAAGGTGCTGGGCCCGTCGGTCAACGGTGTCTTCAGCGTGACCACCTCCAATCCGGACGGCTACGGCGCCATCGGCGAAGCCTACCAAAAGAAGTTCGGGCAGTTCATGCCCCAAGAGGCGCATGACAATGCCGCCGCCGTGTACGTCATCGCCCAAGCCCTGGAGGAGCACCCGACGACCGATCCGGCCGCGCTCGCCCAGACCATCCACAAGGGCAAGTTCACGCGCGGCGCGGCGGGCTCGATGCCCGGCGGCGTGGTCGAGTTCAACGAGGCCGGCGTCAACATCCATGCCGCGCCGCTGATGGTGCAATGGCAGGACAGCAAACTCGTCGGCGTCTGGCCCAAGGATCTGGTCAAGGGCAAGCCCGAGTGGCCGGCGGCCAAGTGAGCCAGTAAGCGAGGCCGAAAAACGCAGAACCGGCCGCGCCCCCGACGGCGCGGTCGGTTCCCGTCGACCACGTCCCGATCGTCCGCAGGGGGAACCGTTGCCGATGCTCGACGACGCAATCATGGATGACCACACGATATGCTGCATCTGATACTGCAGTCGGTCGCGAACGGGGTGCTCATAGGCAGCGTCTATGGGCTCATCTCGGTCGGGCTGACGCTCATGTTCGGCGTCATGAACATCGTCAACTTCGCCCAGGGCGAGTACTTGATGATCGGCATGATGGCCGCCTACTTCCTGAGCACCTCCCTGCAACTCGACCCATTCCTCGTCGCCCCCCTCGTCGGGATCGGCGGATTTCTGTTCGGCATGCTCAGCGAACGTCTGGTGATCGAGCCCATCATCAAGGCGCCGCAATCCGCGCAGATCATCGCAACGGTCGGCCTGAGCCTGATACTGGCCAACGGCGTCGCCGTCATGAGCGGGAACAACTTCCTGAGCGTCAACACGGCGTATCAGAACCAGACCTTCACCGTACTGGGCCTGTCCTTCCCGGCAAGCTTCGTGTATGCGGCCGCGTGCGCGCTGATCATGGCGGTGCTGCTCAGCCTGTTCCTCAACAAGACCCGCTATGGCAAGGCCATGCGCGCCACCTCGCAGAACCGGTCCGCGGTGCAACTGATGGGCATCAATCCGCGCTGGATGTACATGCTTGCCTTCGGCATCGGCTCGGCGTTGACCATGATCGCGGGCGCGGTGATATTGCCCTACACGCTGACCTATCCCTACATCGGCCAGCACTTCATCCTCATCATGTTCACCGTCGTCGTGCTGGGCGGGCTCGGCTCGGTGCGCGGCGCCATCATCGCCGGCTTGGTGGTGGGAGTGGTGCAATCGATGTCCACCCTGGTGCTGCCGATCGAGATCCAGAACCTCCCGGTGTTCATCGTGTTCTTCTTCGCGCTGGTGCTCATACCCGGAGGCGGCTTCAAACGCATTTTCCGCCGGAGGCAGAACTGATGGCTACGCAAGCGACTCCCCGCGCCAGGCACTCGCGCACTCCGGCAATCATCGGCTGGATCGTCTTTCTGATCGCAGTGTTCACGGCACCGATCTACCTCGACAACCAATACGACATGCGGCTTGCCATCCTTGTCTGCCTGCTCGGCAGCGCCTCGATCGGCTGGAACCTGCTTGGCGGCTACGCCAACCAGATCTCGCTCGGCCACATCACGTTCTTTGGAATCGGCATGTATACCGTGGCGATTTTCCAGACCTCGCTGCAACTGAGCCCCTGGCTCGCCATCCCGGTGGCGGTGATCCTGGCGGTCGCCGTCGCAGCCCTGATCGGCTGGCCCAGTTTTCGCCTCTCGGGCCATTACTTTGCGCTGGCCACGCTGGCGCTGTTGCCGGTGTCCGAGCTGGTCGCCAGCGGCTGGGAGAGCCTGACCGGCGGCGCCCGGGGCCTGTCCGTGCCGATCCTCCCCTCGGGGCTGGCGTCGCTGCAATTCGACACCCCCGAGCCTTTCTTCTATGTGGCGGCGGTCTTTCTGGTGATCGTGCTGGTGATCGCGCGAATCGTGCGCTTTTCCACCCTCGGGATGCGCCTGTCGGCGATACGCTCCAACCCCGAGGCCGCCACCCTGGCGGGGGTCAACCAGTTCCAGTCGAAAATGACGGCGCTGCTCATCAGCGCGGCCATCGTGGCCATCGCCGGCGCGCTGTACGGCGCCTTCCTGCAGTATGTGGATCCGCGCACGGCGTTCTCCTGGGACACCACGCTGAACCTGGTGCTCTTTGCGATCGTGGGCGGGCTGCAATTCTGGTGGGGGCCCCTGCTGGGCGCCGCGATCCTGGTGCCCATCAACGAATACGCGTCGCTCCAGCTCAGCGGCAACCTGGCGGCGCTGGGCCAATTGGCATACGGCGTCATCCTGCTGCTGCTCATCATCTTTCAACCGCGCGGCCTGGGCGGTTTGCTGCAAGCCGCGTTCCAGCGGCTCGAGGGGGGGATCCGGAAATGAGCCGCTCCATACTGAAGGTGGACAAGGTCGATCAGCGCTTTGCCGGCCTGCATGCCCTGAAAGAAGTCAGCTTCGAACTGATCGAAGGCGAGATCCTGGGCATCATCGGGCCGAACGGCGCGGGCAAATCCACACTGTTCAACGCCATCGTGGGCACGGTGCCGCCGGTCTCGGGCGCCATCCACTTCAAGGGCAAGAACATCGTCGGCATGCCCACGCACCGGATCGCCGAGCAGGGCATCGCCAAGACCTCGCAGACCGTGCAGGTGTTCGACGAAATGACGGCGCTCGACAACGTGGCCGTGGCGGCGCTGTTGACCACGACCTCCGTGGCGGCGGCGCGCGCGGCCGCGCGCGGCGAGCTCGAATTCTGGGGGCTGGACGGACACGCCGGCACATTGGCCCAGGACCTGCCCCTCGCCCAGCGTTCCTTGCTGGAACTCGCGCGGGCCATGATGCTGCATCCGCAGATCCTGCTGGTCGACGAGGTCATGGCGGGCCTGAACGAGGTCGAGGTCGACGACATCCTGAGCAAGCTCGTGCGCGTCAACCAAGAGCGCGGCGTCAGCCTGATGGTGATCGAGCACAACATGCGCGCGCTGATGAAGATCTCCTCGCAAATACTCGCGCTCGACTATGGCGCAATCCTCACCCTGGGCAAGCCCGAAGAGGTCAGCCGCCACAAGCAGGTGATCGAAGCTTATCTTGGAGTCGAATAAATGGGTCTCGAGATCAACCAACTGCATGCCGGCTACGGCAAGATTGAGGCCCTGCACGGCATCTCCCTGCAGGTCGCCGATGGCGATTATGTCGCGGTGGTGGGCGCCAACGGCGCGGGCAAATCGACGCTGCTGAAGGCCATTTCCGGCACGGTGCGCTCCTTTGGGGGAACCATCTCGTTCGACGGCAACGAGCTCACCAAAATGCCGCCCTACCAGGTCCCCATGTGCAAGATCGCGCACGTGCCCGAGGGCCGGCAGATATTCCCGGGCCTGAGCGTCTTCGACAACCTCATGATGGGCGCCTGGCTGGTCCGGAACGAGGACCAGCGTGCGCAGCGCCTCAGCCTGGTCTACGACCTGTTTCCGCGGCTCAAGGAACGCGCCGCCCAGATGGCGGGCACCCTGTCCGGCGGTGAACAGCAAATGGTCGCGGTGGGCCGCGCCCTGATGCTGGGACCCAAGCTGATCATGCTCGACGAACCCTCCCAGGGGCTGGCCCCGAAACTGGTCAATGAGATGTACGAGCAACTCAGGCAGGTCCACCAGTTGGGGACCAGCGTACTGCTGGTCGAGCAGAACACGACCTCGGCGCTGAAGTACTCCACCCGGGCCTACGTCATGGAACGCGGCAAGATCATCCTGAGCGGGCTGTCCGAAGAACTCCGCGACAAGGACGAGATCCGGCGCGCTTATCTGGGAATCTGAAGGGGATGGACATGTCGGATGTTTCACTGCTGGACCGCGCCGTCGATATTGCGGCGGGCGTCAACCTGGCCCGCATCCCGGCGGCGCCGCTCAAGCGCGCCGGGCACATCGTCGCGGATACGATCGGGGTGAGCTGCGCGGGCGCCCGCCAGCCCGAGATGGTGCGCCTGGCCGGTATCGAACGCGACCGGCGCGAGGCGGGCGCGGGGCCGCGATACGACGCGACCGTGTTCGGCGGCGCCGCGGTCCGCATGGATCCGGAGCGCGCGGCCTTTCTGAACGCGACGGCGGGCTGCTTCGTCGAACTGGACGAGGGCATGCGGCCCACCGGCCACCCGGGAATGCAGGTCGTCATCCCCGCGGTGGCGGTGGCCGAAGCCGAAAAGGCCCATGGACAGTCGCTGCTGCGCGGCGTCATCGCCGGCTACGAAGTCACCGCCAGGCTGTTCACGGCTTACCGCCTCACGTATCCCGCGCACCCGCACGGGCACTTCGGCGCCATCGGCGGCGCCGTCGCCGTCGCCTTGATCCTCGGCCGCGATCCCCTCGAAGCGGCCCGCATCGCGGCGACGAGCCCGATCCTCTCGATCTGGGACGCGTGCTTCGAGGGGGCGACGGCCAGGAACACCTGGATGGGCAGCGCCGCCGAGCTGGCCATCCGCGCCTCCAAGCTTGCGGAGGCGGGCTTCACCGGCTCGCCCACCAGCCTGGAATCATCGTTCGGCAAGCTGGCCGGCACCCTGGTCGACCCGGACGCGCTCACCGCCCCCTTGAATTACACCGGCCTGGGCCTGACCCGGAATTATTTCAAGATCCACAGCGCATGCGCCCTGAGCCATGCCGCGGTCGACGCGGTCGCACAATTGCCTCCGCTCGCCGCCGAGCGCATCGAGCGGGTCGAGGTCGAGACCGTCGGCAACAACATGAAGCTCGCCCACCAGGCGGCGCCCAATGCCTTGTCCGCAAGGTTTTCCCTGCCCTATGTGGTCGCGGCCGCCCTGCTGCGGCGCGCGCTGGACGCGGACGGCTTTCGCTTCGAGCCAGACACCGCGAAGCTCGCCGCGCGCGTCGAGGTGCGCGTCGCAGAGGACCTGGAGGCCCAGTGGCCGAACGCCTCCCCGGCCAGGATCATCGTGCGGACCTCGGACGGGCAGACCTGTTCGGCGCAGGTCGACAACCCCCATGGCCACTACCACGATCCCTTGACCGAGGACGAGGTCAGGCAGAAGTTCCGCAGCCTCGTGGGCCATGAGGCGATGGCGCAGGCGTGGTGGAGCCGCCTGACGAATCTTTTCCACGTGCCCGATTGTTCGCGCTTGTTCCACGGAGTCGACGACCATGCGAATTAGCCTCCTCGCCACCGGCGGCACGATCTCCACGCAGCCGGGCGCCGCGGGCGCAACGCCCACGCTCGGCGCGGGGTCCCTGGCGGCCGCCGCGCGAGGCGCCGGGGGTGACCTCACCCTGTCCACACGCGACGTTGCGCGCGTATCCGGCCGCAGCATCACGCCGATGGTGATCTGGGACCTGGCCCAGGCCGTCATGGACGAGATCCGCGCCGGCGCCGATGGCGTCATCATCACCCACGGCACCGACACCCTCGAGGAAACCGCCTACGCGCTGTCGCTGCTCGTCGAGACCACCGTCCCGCTTGTCGTGACGGGCGCCATGCGGGTGCCGGGCTCACCAGGCGAGGACGGCCCCGCCAATCTCGCGGCCGCCGTCGCGGTGGCGTCGACGCCGCGCTTCGCGGCCTACGGGCCGGTCGTGGTGCACCAGGACGAGATTCATCTGGCCCGCTGGGCCACCAAGATCCACAGCACCCGCGTCGCCGCCTTCGGCTCGCCGACCGCCGGCCCCGTCGGCATGGTCGTCGAAGGCAGGGCGGTGGCATTCTTCGGCCCCCTGCCCTCGGAACGCCTGCCGCGCATCGCCGCCCCGGACAAGCGGGTCGAGCTGATCTGGGCCATGACCGGGTCGGACGGCCTCATGGTCGACGCGATCCGGGATCGGGTCGACGGCCTGGTGGTGGCGGGACTGGGCGGCGGGCACGTCTCGACCCCCGTGGCCGAGGCCCTGCTGCGGGCCCACGCCCAAGGCGTCGCCGTGATTCTGACGAGCCGCTGCGCCGCGCCGCAGGTGCTGCGCAACACCTATGGTGGAACGGGCGGCGAAATACATCTGCTGGCCTGCGGCCTCGTGTCCGGCGGCACCCTGTCGCCGACCAAGGCCCGTCTGAGGCTGCTGTTCGGACTGGCGGCCGGCTTTACCGCAAACGAGCTGTTCATCACCGAGGAGCATGCATGACCACGCCACGAGAAATCCGGGTGGACACCCACAGGCGCTATCCATATTCCGCCATCAGCGACCGGCCGACCTACGAATGGCCCGGCGGCAAGCGCCTCGCGCTGCACCTCAGCCTGAACGTCGAGCATTTCCGGTTCGGGGCGGGCATCGGCAACGACTACGCGGTTCCACAGCCCGGCCTCAACATCCGGAGCTACGGCTGGCGGGACTATGGCAATCGCGTCGGGGCACTGCGGCTGCTGGACTTGGCCGACGCCTACGACATCCGGTACGGCCTGCTGGTGAATTCGGACGTGTACGCCTACTGCCCAGGCTTGATCGAGCGCTTTTCCGCCAAAGGACACGAAATCGTCGGCCACGGCCGCACCAACTCGGAGCGGCAGCTCGACATGTCCGAGGAGGAGGAAATCGCGTGCATCCACGAGGTGACCGAGACCATCCGCGACCGCGAGGGCACCCCGCCCAAGGGCTGGCTCGCGCCGTACATCTGCCAGACGAGCCGCTCGCTGGACCTGCTCAAGGCCAACGGATACGACTATATGATGGACTGGCCGATCGACGACCAGCCCATGTGGTTCGGCACCCGGCACGGCCGCATCCTGTCCATCCCCTATTCCCACGACCTGAACGACTCGATCGAATGCGTATCGCGGCGCACGCCCTCACAGGTGTTCTGCGACAACCTCATCGATCAGTTCGACGAGATGCTCGAGGAATCGGCGAGGCGCCCACTGGTCATGTGCATCGTCCTGCACACCTTCATCCTGGGGCAACCCTATCGCCTGAGGCAGTTCCGCAAGGTCCTGGACCACGTTCTCCGGCATCGGGGCGACATCTGGATGGCAACCCCCGGACAGATCGCGGACCACGTCAAGGCCTTGCCGCCGGGCACGGTGCCCGGGGACGGCGCCTGACGCGGACGCGCACCATGGATACCACATCGGGGCCGGCCAAAGAACCCAGCCTGGGGGTGCTCGGCGGCATGGGGCCGCTCGCCGGCGCCGCTCTCGCCATGCGCATCGTCGAATTGACGGAGGCCGCGCGAGACCAGGAGCACATTTCCGTCATCCTGGTCAACGACCCTCACGTGCCGGACCGGTCGACCGCCTGTACGGCGGGAGGGGAAACCCCTCTGCCGGCCATGCTCCACGGGATCGACATCCTGGTGCGGGCGGGTGTCGACTGCGTCGTCGTGCCCTGCAATACGGCGCACCTCTGGTTCGATCAGCTACAGGCGGCCTGCCCCCGGCCCATCCTGCACATCGTCGACGCCGTCATCCACGACCTGCAGCGCCACGGCATCCGGGACGGCACGGTCGGCATCCTCGGCACGCCCGCGACGCTGCGGCTCGGCCTATATCAGGACAGGCTGCGCGCCGCCGGCTACCAACCCATCATCCCGGATCCGGCCGAGGCCCAGGCCCTGCTCGTCCCCTCGATCGCGGCGGTCAAGTCCAATCACGTAGACGAGGCATACCCGCTCGCCGCCCGGGCCATCGAATTGCTCAGGCAGCGGGGGGCGGGGTCGATCGTGCTGGGATGCACGGAACTGCCCCTGGCCGTGCCCCACGCGCGCAGGCCCGGACTAGGCATCGTGCTGACGGATTCCATTGATGCCTTGGCGCTCCAGGCCATCGAATGGGTCGGCCGGCGCACTGAAGCCTGCGGCGCCTGAGCCGGCTCACAGAACGGCGGGCGGCTCCAGGCCGCGCTCGGCGAGCACGCCGTTGAACTCCTTGACGAAGGAGGCCGCCGCGGGCGACAGGGGCTCGCTGCGCAGGCACACGAGATCGGCGACGATGTCGGGCGCATCGGACACCGGCATGACGGCAAAGCCGGCGTTGGGCCAGGCTTGCAGCGAAAACTCATCCACCAGCGCGATTCCGGCGCCCGCGTGGATCAACGAGCAGGCGTTCTGCGGCGAGCCGACCTCCATGGCGACCTTCAGGATTTCATTCGCCTTGGCGAACAAGCGCTCGATGCGCGCGCCAAACGGCGTGTCGGGCGGATAGGTGATGAGCGGATAAGGCTGCAGATCGCGTGGCGTGACGGATGCACGCGCGGCCAGAGGATGACGGCGAGGGCAAATGCACAGCAGGCGGCCCCGGGCGATCGGTGTCGTGCTCAGGCTGGGATGATCCACCGGCAGGATCGACACGCCGATCTGCGACTGGCGGCTCAAGAGATGCTCCTTGAGCAGCTGATAGTTCAAGCAATGGAAATGTACGCGCACGCTCGGGAATTTTTCGTTGAAGCGCGCGATGGCCAGCGGAATCAGCACATGCCCGATGCTGGGGCTGGTGACAATGCTGAGCATGCCGTGGCGTCGCTCGGCCAGTTCGTGGGTCAGGCGATCGATTCGCTGGACCCCGCGATAGACCAGTTCGATCTCATGGTGCAGGCGACGGGCTTCCTCGGTGGGGTGCAGGCGGCCCTTGATTCGTTCGAACAACGGGAAACTCAACTGGCTCTCGGCATGGGACAGCACCCGGCTCACGGCGGGTGCCGAGACATGCAACAGGCGGGCGGCGTCGCTCACCGAGCCCGTAATCATGATGGCCCTGAAGACCTCGATCTGTCGTAGATTCATGCCGTTTCACCAGCGGCGCGGGCGGCCGCCCCCCGCCATTATCCCCGAGGCGGGCACAGCGCGCCAAAGTTCAGGGCAGAAAGATATTCTTGAGATCGGGGGTGCCCGCGAGATGGCCGTCGAGATCCAGGCCCTGCTCGATGTGGTTCAGGTGCTCGAGCATCAAGTTCGAAGCGCGCTCGGCCTCGCGCGCCTCGATCATGTCCACGAGCGCGACGTGTTCACTCTGGCGACACGCCGGCGCGTCGGGCTTGTCATACAAGGTGATGATGAGGCAGGTCAATGAGGTCAGCTCGCGCACGACGCGCGCCTGGATGCCAGTGGCGACCATGTCCACCAGCCGCACATGGAATTCTCCCGACAGCCTGATGACGCCGCGCAGGTCGTCGCACTGGCGGGCACTCAGTTCCTGGTCCAGGTGGACGCGCAGCGCCGCAATATCCGCGGGACGCGCCTGACGGCAAAGCTTGGCGATGAGCGGTGGCTCGATCAGGCGGCGGGTTTCGAACATCTCGCGCGCCTCTTGCATGGTGGGTTGCGCCACGTAGGCGCCGCGGTTGGGGATCAGCGTCACCACCTGCTCGTGGGCGAGTCGGGCCAGCACCTCGCGGATTTTCATGCGGCTGACGCCGGTCGCCTCGACGAGCCGCTCTTCGGCGAGTTTGGCCCCCGGCAGCAGGCGCCGCTCGAGGATGCCGTTCTGGATGCGATGGTAGACGGTCTCGGCATCCAGCTTCCTGGACGCCTTGCCGTGAACGGAATCTTTTCCTGGTGCTGGCCGCATGATCGTCCGAGGTGGGAAGTCTTGGTTTGTCGATCGTATCGGCCACTATTGTATCCAATAGGGCGGATATGAGCTTCATAATTGTAGACAATTATTCTCAAAAAACACTCACATAAATCCATCGCACAGATAACAATTTCTAATTTCAAAGAATATGTGAAGTATGCATCAGCCACACGCTGAATCAATTAATTAATTGATTTATATAAATAAATCAAAGCATATCAACATTCCGGATCGGCCTGGCATTGGCTTCGATCTAGTGTAAACACTAATGTCTGCAATATTTATTGGCAACGTATCATTGGCCGACGCCTGTGCGGAAGCCATAAGACACAACAAGCAGCCGCTCCATCCGGCCCGCACGGCATCCGGGCACTTCCGCCCAAGAGGAGACCAATATGCTCAAGCTTTTCCCCACGCTGCTGGCGGCGACCGCGATCGCCGCGGCGGCCAGCCTTCCCGCCCAGGCGGCCGACACCCTGAAAATCAGGATCATCGGCCAGCCCCTGGCCACCGGCCTGATCCAGGCCAAGAAAGAACAGCCCTTCTTCGAGAATTTCCAGGCCAAGACCGGATTGCCGATCGAGATGGACTACAAGCCCATGGACACGCTGGGGATCAAGGACGCCGAACAACTGCGCGTCCTCAAATCCGGCCTCTTTCAGATGACGTCCCTGCGCTTCTCGCAAAACGCCCGGGACGAGCCCACGCTGCTGGGGTTCGACCTGGTCGGCCTAAACCCCGACTATGCGACCGCGCGCAAGGTGTTCGACGCCTATCTCGACGTCGCCGACGCACGCCTGCAGAAACAGTTCCAGGTCAAGCTGCTCGCCGTCTTCCCCTTTGGCCCCCAAATCCTGTTCTGCAATAAGCCGATCACAAAACTGGCGGACATCAAGGGCCTCAAGGTGCGCACCTACGACCAGAACCTGTCCAAATTCATCGAGACCATCGGCGGCACGCCGGTGCCCATCCCCTTTGCGGACGCCCATCAATCCCTGTCCCTGGGCGTGGTGGATTGCGCGGTCACAGGCCCCAGTTCCGCCAATTCCTCAGGCTGGCCCGAGGTCTCGACGCACCAGATGCCGGTCAGCTTCCAGGTGTCGGCCAACGGATACGTCATCGGGCTGAAGACCTGGCAAAAACTGACGCCGGAGCAACAGAACGAGCTCAAGACCGCGATCAATGCGCTGAATGACGAAATCTGGGAATACTCCGAGGCGCTGTTCAAGGACGCCGCCAACTGCAACGTCGGCAAGGACCCCTGCACCACCGGCAAGAAATTCAACCTGGTCGACGTGCCGGTCTCGGCCGAGGACCACGCGGTGCTGAAGTCCGCGCTCACCGAGGTCTCGCTCCCGGCCTGGGCCGAGATCTGCGAAAAATCCAATCCAGGCTGCCTGCAAGCCTGGAAGCAGACCGTCGGCGGCGTCGTGGGGCTGCAATAATGAACGCGCCG
Source organism: Castellaniella sp. GW247-6E4 (assembly GCF_040276065.1). Classification (NCBI taxonomy): domain Bacteria; kingdom Pseudomonadati; phylum Pseudomonadota; class Betaproteobacteria; order Burkholderiales; family Alcaligenaceae; genus Castellaniella; species Castellaniella sp. GW247-6E4. The sequence continues at coordinate 106,660 of NZ_JBELOI010000010.1, forward strand.
GCAAATGATCGGGCCCCGCTTGCCGCGGGCAAGAATTCCGAGACGGCCGGCGCGGCCTCCGGCGCAAACTCGCAGCGCCTCAAGGACCGCGTCGAATCCGTGCTGGCCACCGTGTTCGGCGCGATCTTTCTCGGGCTCGCCGCGATCGTCTGCGTCGAAACCCTCTCGAGGAAGATCTTCAGCTTTTCTCTGCAGGGCGCCGACGAGCTCGGCGGCTACGTCCTCGCGCTGGGCTCGACGCTGACCTTCAGCCTCGCCCTGATGGGCCGGGCGCACATCCGCGTGGATGTGGTCCACGAGCATTTGCCGGCACGCCTCCAGGCGGCGTTGAACCTGATCTCCATCGTCGCCCTGGCGGCACTCGGCGTCTTCATCTGCTGGGTCGCCACTCAGGTCCTGATGGATACGCTGGCCTACGACAGTACGGCGCCCACGCCCTGGGCGACCCCCCTGTTCTATCCGCAACTGGTGTGGGTCATCGGCTTGGCCGTCTTCGCGGCGATCGCCAGCGTCTATGCACTGATCGCCATCGGGTACTGCATCCGTGGCCGCCAGGATCGCCTGCTCAGCGATTTTTCACCCAAGAGCACCAAGGAAGAGCTCGAGGAAGAACTCGACGACCTGGCGCAGCGCCAGGAGGAGACGGCGTCATGAGCTTTTCGATGATTGTATTGGGCTTCTTTGCGATGATCGGCATGATGCTGATCGGCCTGCCGATCGCCGTATCCATGGCCCTCATCGGCATCCTGGGCGGCGTATCCGCCTTCGGCACCGCCTTTCTCGATTCGATCGCCCCCGTGGTCTGGGGCGTCCAGAACGACAATCTGCTGACCTGCATCCCGCTGTTCATCCTGCTGGGCGAGCTGCTGCTGCGCTCGGGCATCGCGGACAAGATGTACTCCACGCTGTCGGCCTGGCTGGGGCGCCTGCCCGGCGGCCTGCTGCACACCAACATCAGCAGTTGCGCCCTGTTCGCGGCGACCTCGGGCTCTTCGGTGGCGACCGCCGCCACCGTCGGCACCGTGGCCCTGCCGTCGCTGCAGGCCCGGGGCTATTCGATGCGCTCGTCGCTGGGATCGCTGGCCGCCGGCGGCACGCTGGGCATCCTCATTCCGCCCAGCGTCAACCTGATCGTCTACGGCTCACTCACCAACAACTCGATCGGCAAGCTGTTCATCGCCGGCATCATCCCCGGCCTCCTGCTGACCAGCTTCTTCATGGCCTACATCGCCATGCAGGCCGTGTGGAGTAAGCAGGGCATGCGCGAGGCCAAGGTCCCGATGGACGAGCGCATCCGGCTCCTGCGGCATCTGGTGCCGCCGGCGATCGTCTTCGGCGTCGTGATGGGCAGCATCTACTCGGGCCTCGCGACCACCACCGAGAGCGCGGCGCTGGGCGTCGCGATCGCCCTGCTGTTCGTCTGGCAGTCCGGCCGCCTGAACTGGCCGCTGCTGCGCAACTGCTTTATCTCCAGCGCCCGCATCACCGGCATGATCCTCCTGATCATCATGGCCGCGTTCATCCTGAACCTGCTCATCAGCCTGACCGGGATCGCCGAGACCATGACCAAATGGGTGGTGAGCCTGGGGTTGTCGCCAACCGGCCTGATTCTGGCGCTGATGGTGTTCTACTGCATCCTCGGCATGTTCATGGACGTGTTGTCGATGCAGGTGGCGACGATTCCCATCACCTACCCGATCGCGATGGCCCTGGGCATCGATCCAATCTGGTACGGAATATTCATCATCCTGATGTGCGAACTCGGCCTGATCACGCCGCCCGTGGGCATGAACCTGTTCGTCGTGCACGGCGTGCGCCCGGACAACGGCGGGGTCCAGGACGCCATCTGGGGGGCGCTGCCATACGCCGTCATCATGCTGCTGTTCACCCTGCTGCTGATCGCCGCGCCGTGGATCGCCACCTGGCTGCCCGCGCATATGTGATACCCCCGACGAAACCCCGAACGACCGCGCCGCAGTCCGGCGCGCGCCGGTCGCCGAGCCACGGCGGCCATATATTCCACACACGGACAGGACAATGACGAAACAGACTTTCCAGGACCATTTACGCACAACGATAGACGCGAATTTCGAGCGCCAGGTCGACATGCTCGCCAAGCTCGTGCAATGCCCATCGGACAACCCGCCCGGCGACTGCGCGCCCCACGCCGAGCTCACGGCGCAATGGCTCGAGGATCTGGGCTTCGAGGTCGAGCGCCACTCGGTCGATCCCGAGGCCACGCGCGCCGCGGGCATGCGCAGCGTCACGAACCTGATCGTCCGCGAGACCTTCGGACCCGGCCCCACGATCGCCATGAACGCGCACGGCGACGTCGTGCCCCCCGGGGGCGGCTGGACGACCGACCCCTATGGCGCCGAGATCCGCGATGGCTGGATGTACGGGCGCGGCGCGGCGGTCTCGAAATCGGATTTCACGACCTACACCTATGCCCTGCTGGCCCTGAAGGCGCTGCGCGACCAGGGGACGGCCTTGAACGGCTCTGTCGAGCTGCACTTCACCTACGACGAGGAGACCGGCGGCCTGGTTGGCCCCGGATGGATTCTCGAACAAAAACTGAGCGCGCCGGACTACGTCATCTCCGCGGCGTTCACGCACCATGTCGTCGTCGCCCACAACGGCTGCCTCCACGTGGAAATCGTCATCAAGGGCCGCTCCGCCCATGCCGCGCGGCCCGACACCGGCGTCGACGCCATCGAGGCGGCCGTCCCGGTGCTGGCGGCGCTCTACGCCTACCGCGACGGCCTGTCGCAGCGCGTGTCGCAAACCGACGGGATCGGCTCGCCGACCCTGGTGGTGGGCCTGATCGAGGGCGGCATCAACACCAACGTCGTGGCGGACACGGTAACGCTGCGGATCGACCGCCGCATCATCCCCGAGGAAGTCCCCGAGCAGGTGGAGGCCGAGTTGGCCGCCGCCGTGCGCGAGGCGGCCGGCCGCCTGCCGGGCATCTCGGTGGACACCCGCCGGATACTGCTGGCCCGCCCCTTCAAGCCCACCGCGGCCTCGACCGCATTCGCCCAATTGATGTGCGAGCAGGCCAGCCTCGTCATGGGCAAGCCCGTCACCCCGATCGGGATTCCGCTCTACACCGACGCGCGCCTGTACAGCGAGGCCGGCATCCCCACCGTGATGTTCGGCGCCGGACCCGTCGACCTGCTGGCGGCCAACGGGCATCGCGCCGACGAGCGCGTGCCGCTGGACGAGCTGCGCAAGGCGACCCGCGCCGTGGCCAACACCTTGCTGGAGCTATTGAGCCGTCCATGAGGCCCCGAGCGGCGGCTTGCTAAGATGTGAGATTCTTCGCAACCCGCACCGCTCGAGGAACCATGCTGCCTTTCTTCACCGGCGCCATCTGGCTGTACGTACTGTGGCGTTTTGTCTGGCCCCTGCCCTGCGGGCTTGCGAGCCGGATCGGCCTGGCGCTGGTGCTGCTGCTGATATCCCAGCACCACCAGATCACCCGCCGGTATTTCGGCTCCATGGCCTCGCCGGAGATCCCCCAGGCGGCGCTGGTCGGCCTGGGCTGGGCCTTTGGCGCCGTCCTGCTGCTGGCCATGCTGCTCCTGCTGCGCGACGTGATCGGTGGGCTGGTCTTTCTCGCCTCGCCAGGCGCGGGACGCGCCGTTCTGGGCGGCGGCGTGCTGCCGCAGGCGCTGGGCGCGCTCGCCGTGGCGCTGTCGGCGATCGGCGTGTGGCAGGCGGTGCGCGTGCCCGCGGTCAAGACCCTGGAAATGACGCTGCCCGGCCTGCCACAGGCCTTCGACGGCTATCGGATCGCCCAGCTCACGGATCTGCATATCAGTCGCCTGCTGCCCAAGGCCTGGGCTGCCGCCGTCGTCGCCAGGACCAACGCCCTGGCCCCCGACCTGACGGTCATCACCGGCGACCTGCAAGACGGCACCCCGGCGGCGCGCGCCGCCGACGTGCTGCCCCTGGGCGCGCTCCACGCGCGCGACGGCGTGCTCGCCATCCCCGGCAACCACGAGTACTACGCCGACTACCAGCGCTGGATGGCGGCCCTGCGCGAACTCGGACTGCGCATGCTGGAAAATCAACACGTGATCCTGCGGCGCGGCGACGCCGCGCTTGCCATCGCCGGGATCACCGATCGCCAGGCGGGCGCGTTCGGCCAGCCCAAGCCCGACCTGCAAGCGGCGCTGGCGGGCATCCCGCCGGGCACGGCCACTATCCTGCTGGACCATCGGCCCGGCAACGCGCCGCAAGCCGCGCAGGCCGGCGTCGCGCTGCAGTTGTCCGGGCATACCCATGGCGGCCAGATCCTGGGGGCCCACCTGCTCACCCAATGGGCCAACGACGGCTATGTCTCGGGCCTGTACACGGTCGATGGCATGACGCTGTACGTCAGCAACGGCACCGGTTTGTGGAACGGGCTGCCCATCCGCCTGGGGCGCCCCTCGGAAATCACCCTGATCGTGCTGCGAGCCGCGCGGCGCTGACGTCCCGGGGAAGGATGCAGCCAGCCGAGCGCTGAACGCAATTTACTCATATCTACTATAGTAGCGTGACAGGCTCCACCGTTTACCGGACAGACAGCATCGAAACCCCCGCCGACCGCCCCTCAGCGGCCCCCGAGTCCCAGGCCGCCATCGCCTGGCTGCTGGGGGCCTGCTGCTTTGCCAGCATTGCCTCAATGCGGGTCTGCGACACGCTGCTGCCGACCCTCGCCGCCGAATTCTCGGTCACGGTGGGACAAGCCGCCCGGGTGATCTTCGTCTTTGCGGTCGCCTACGGGGTGTTTCAACTTTGCTTCGGCCCTCTGGGCGACCGCTACGGCAAGCTGCGCGTCGTCGCCCTGTGCGCGCTCGCCTGCGTGATCGGCAACGGCATCGCCTTTTTTGCTCCGAGCCTGGATTGGCTGGTGGCGGCGCGCATCCTCTCGGGCGCTTTCGCAGCGGGGATATTCCCGATGGCCATGGCCTGGGTGGGCGATAACGTGCCCTACGGCGAGCGCCAGGTGGCCCTCGCCCGGCTGGTCAGCGCGGGGGTCACCGGCATGCTCGCCGGACAGTGGCTGAGCGGGCTGATTGCCGAGTGGATCGGCTGGCGCCTGGCATTTGCTCTGATCGCGGTGCTCTTCCTCGTGGCCGGCGGCCTGCTGCTGCGCGCCGCGCGCGGCGACGCGACATCCGCCCAGGACGTCCGCAAGGGACTCTACGCGCTGGCCGGCATCCTGGCACTGCCCCGGGCACGCTGGATCCTCGCCGTGACCACCATCGAGGGGGCGCTCGCCTTCGGGGCCATCGCCTTCATGCCCAGCCTGCTCCAGCGCCACCACGAGGTCTCGCTCTCGATGGCCGGCGGAATCGCGGCGTTCTATGGGGTCGGCGGGTTTCTCTATACGCGGGTGGCCGGACGGCTGCTGCGCCGCATCGGCGAATCGGGGCTCGCGCGCCTGGGAGGCGCGCTGCTCTGCGTGGGGCTCGTGTCCTTCGCTTATGTTCCGGCACTCGCCTGGACCCCAGTGGCCTGCATGCTCTCGGGTTTCGGGTTCTACTGTCTGCACAACACGCTCCAGACCAATGCCACCCAGATGGCGCCCGCGGCGCGCGGCGCCGCCATGTCGCTATTCGCCTGCGTCCTGTTCCTTGGCCAGTCGGTCGGCGTGATGGCGGATGCCTGGATTGCCGACCATCTCACGGACACGCTGATCTTCGCCGCTGCTGGGACGGGGCTGCTGGCCCTGGCCCTGATCGCGGCCCGGCGTTTTCAGGTATATACACCTGTCAAGGAGGCGGCACGATGATCCGCATACGCGGCCAGATCGCCGTCCAAGCCATCCTGCTCGTCTCGATGGCGATCTGGGGGCTGAACGTCACAATCGTCAAGCAGCTCACCGGCAGCCTCGACCCACCGACGATCGCGATGCTGCGCATGCTGGTCGCCACCGCAACACTGACCGCGATCTGGCTGGCGCGACGCCCGGCGCTGGCCCGCCTGGACCGCCGCCAGTGGCTCGGCCTGGCCGCCTGCGCCTTTCTGATGGTCTATATGAACCAGATCCTCTTCACCGAAGGCATGGTGCGCACCAGCGCCACCAACGGCGCCTTGATCATGGCGCTCGGCCCGCTGGTATCGGCCATCCTCGCCGCGCTCGCCTTTCGCGAACGGTTGGGGCCGCTACGCCTGTTCGGCGTGCTGCTGGGCTTTGGCGGGGTCGCCATCATCATCCTCGGCCACAGCGACTCGCAGCTCGCCGTGATGGGGGTCGGCGACCTGCTGGTGGTGGCCGGCATTCTCAGCTTCTCGTGCGGCGGCGCCCTGATCCAGGGCATCGCACGTCGGCTCGATCCCCTGTCGATCAGCGTGATCATCTACGCGATGGGCGCGCTGATGCTGATCGGCCACACCGGGCTCTGGGGCCCGGGGTACGGCGGCGCCCTGCCGGGCAGCGCATGGCTCTGGTTCCTGATCCTGTTCTCGGGATCCGTCTCGACCGCCATCGTCAATCTGATCTGGAACAACGCCATCGCCCGCATCGGCGTGGCGCGCGCCGCGGTCTTCCTCTACTGGGTGCCCGTGTTCGGCGCGGCCTTCGCCGCCCTGCTGCTCGGCGAGCACATGGGCTGGAATCATCTGCTGGGCCTTGTCGCGGTGATGGTGGGCACCTACCTGGGCACGCAGTCGCGGAATCCCGTATAATGGCAGGCTTTCCAGCGCCCCTTCCGGGGCCATATGCACACCGGCGCAATGGCAGAGTGGTGATGCAGCGGACTGCAAATCCGTATACGTCGGTTCGATTCCGGCTTGCGCCTCCAGCATTCATGCGGGTTTCCGGCCCTCAGAAGCACTAAGGCATTTTCCGCAATTCTGAGCGTTTTCCGCAAACAAGGAAATTGGGCCCGCCACAGCGCGGGCTTTTTTGCGTCTGGATTACCCTGCCGCTGAATGCCGGTTTCAGCGCGACGACAGGCCCTCTCACGCGCCTCCTGCTGGCGCCCGCCCCATCAACACGTAGGCAGGTATTTCATAGCGCTTCGATGGCGGGGTAGAACTCATGGTTCTCGCGAACTATCCTTTCGTAGACGGCTATTAGGACCTGCATGGATCCCTCCAAAAGGAGCCCAAGTTTTTGTCCGCACCTCCGGTAGGTCAGTATTACACCGGCGATGACAACAAGGCGGTCTGGAAGCCATCGAGCCCACGGTGAAATAAACCACGCCCCGCGAATCCGAAGACTCAACGGGGCGCGAAAAGCAGCGGTGGCTGCGGAGGAGACAACTGGTTGCGGCAACCTGGCGCCACCAGATCAAAGGCTTTTTGTTTACAGGCCCCAGGATCTAATCTGACCAGCCTGCCAGTACTGCGTAATCTATCGCCCGGCGATCAATCCGGTCGCCTGCCGTAGCAGGACGTCAGCCGCACCATCAAGGGGCCGGAATAAATATGTTGTGTATTATTGTGTAGTGCGTATAGTTACACACATGGACAGCGCAGTATCCTCAAACAAGCCGGCCTGCGGTGAGCAGGCCAGGAGAGAACCAAATGCTCTATCCCATCCACGTACACAAGGACCGCGACAGCGCCTATGGCGCATCCTTTCCAGACTTTCCCGGCTGCTTTGCCGGTGCCGATGAGCTGCAAGACCTTCCCCGCGCTGCCCAGGAGGCAGTAGAGGCGCACTTTCACGGTGAAACCGAAGCGATCCCCGGCCCCAGCGCACCTGAGGCTTGGGAAGGTCATGATGACTTCGAGGGTGGCTTCTGGATGATGGTGGATATTGACCTGTCCAAGGTCAGCACTAAAGCCGTACGTCTGAACATCAGCCTGCCGGAAAACCTCGTGCATCGCATTGATGCAGTGGCCAAGGCTCAACGCCTATCACGCTCTGCGTTCCTGGCAAAAGCCGCAGAAAGGGAAATGGCCGAGGCCTAAAATCAACGGACCTTCACCCAGCCAACGAGAGAGGAAGCGCCGCCTACGGGCGGCTGTTTTTAAGCGTGCGCGGCTTCCCGAATGACATCGGCAACCCATTGGTTTAGGCTCTCGCCGCTCGCAGCGGCAGCAATAGCGGCAGCCTCGTGAACTTCAGGGGCGACTCGTAAAACGAACTTTCCTGAGAAGTTCTTGCGGGGCTCAACCCCGCGCTTCGCACACTCGTCAAAAAATACGCTGAGCGAGATTCCCCCTTCACGGCGTAGCCCCGCAACGTCTGCAGCATAGAAGTCTGCGCCGCCGTTCAGCCCAACAAACTCACCCCGGAACATTTCAATATCCGGGTCGTAGGTAATGACGGCCTGCTGACCGCCGATCGTCATAGTGTTCTTCATGGTTTCACTCCGTTTTCTTCAAGCCATTTCCGAACGGAAGCTACAGCGCCTTTGTCCATATCAGGGGATGGGTGAGGGCGGTGCATAACTTTCACTTGTCCAAAAAGGAACACAGCAACGCGGGAGCCTTCTCGTTCGGAAATCTCAGCGCCAAGCTCGGCGAATAGCGATGCGGCATCGCTGCATTTCACCCCTGCCGGGGTTGGCCGGGAAAAGATCAGCTCCAGGGCTCTACGCTGTTTAGCTTCCATGAATTAAATGATACTGAAAAATAGTATCAAACACGAGATAATTTTCTACTTCTGGGGTGCAGTTCATTCAGCGGACTTTTTCTTGAGCACTCGAAATGAGCGAATCCCGCCTCTCAACCGTCATCGACTCGCGCAGTGCCGAGCAGAAGGCGAAGGGCCTCGAAAAGGCCCTGGACGCGATGGATACTCCCATTCGCGCTTGATGCGCTCTACACGCGCTAATTGGCCGCCTTGATCGTGCGCATGATGCAGATCGGGCCGCAGCGGAAAGCACAGGGAGTCACAGACTTTCATGCCCATGCCTTTGCCGAAATTGACGTGGCAGGCCTAGGCCCGCTGACCCATAATCAAACAGCGGAGCCAGCCGCCTTTGCAGCGGTATCTATCGGATGTTTCATGGGTGAAGCACAGATTTTCTGTACCAAAAAATCAAGTATTTCTTTACCTTTGTGGTCAAGATACTCTTTACCAAGTTTTAACTATCGCGGAAGTGGCTGGATGGAAGCTTCTTCCTCCAGGCCTGCCGCCAGATAGTCGACGGCCAACTGCATGTCATCTGGTGTGGCTTCGGCCTATAGCCCACTGGTGTGGGGGTAGGATTAGCGTGTCGGCTGGTTGCGGCCAAAGCTTGGCCGGACATTAAGAGGAAGTGGCAGATATGATGCATGGCTCAGGGATGTTCTTTCCACTCATCGGATCTCTCGTGCTGATCGGGATCCCGGCAGCGATAATTCTCGGAAAAGCTGGATACAGCAAGCTCTGGGTGATTGTGGCGTTCATCCCAATGGTGAACCTGATCGCGCTCTGGATATTTGCGTTCGCCAAGTGGCCGGCGCTGCGTAGATAGCGGCTAGGCGCAGTTCGGTCATTCCCACCCCCGCATACTTCCTCTTCCAGGCATAGAACGTGGCCTGCGCATCCTCAATGGCTCTGCAGGCATCTCAGCGGATATGGCCCTACGGCTTGGCGACGCCCTGGGAGCTGGTATAAAACGGTTTTGCTTTCGGATCAATCACATGACCCGCATCAACTGCGTCCCCGTCGAAGAACTCAGCGGCCCTCACCTCGTGGCTGAGTACCGCGAGCTACCCCGGGTATTTGCGCTGGCTCAGAAGGCCTCGACGCGCGGGACGTTTTCACAGCCCGAGGCCTACACGCTGGGCAAGGGTCATGTGCTGTTTTTCTACACGCGGCTGGGCTATCTTGCCAGGCGCCACGCCGAGCTGATCACCGAAATGAAGAAGCGTGAGTACAAACCCATGTTCCCAGGTGTTTGCAGGGAGGATTTCCCGAAGATCCCGGACGCGTACTGGAACGATTGGGAGCCAACCATCGAAGCGTTGGCGCTGAACCGGGCCCGAATCAAAGCGCGCCGCGAGAGAAAGTAAAGGCCCAGCGCCTGTCGCGCTCCGCATTCCCGGCAAAAGCTGTAGGCCGGGAAATGGCGGAAGCCTCACCTCACTCGCGATAAAATTCCATCACCATAGAACAGGAATGCCGACCATGCCACGCTGGCGCTGGATATTCACCCAACTAACCCGCCGCCTTTGGGTGCGGGCATCCATCATCGGCCTCATGGGCATTGCGGCCGCGGCGCTCGCCGCAGTGATCGAACGCTTCATTCCCTGGCCGCTACCAACGACGATAGGCGCGGACTCCGTCGATGGCATTCTCAACATCATTGCTTCCAGTATGTTGGCAGTGACCACCTTCTCCCTCAGCGTCATGACGGCGGCCTACGGGTCTGCCACCAGCAACGTGACCCCCCGTGCGACCACGCTATTAATCGAGGATCAGCTGACGCAAACGGTACTGTCCACCTTCATCGGCTCATTTCTTTTCAGCATTGTTGGTATCGTGGTGCTCAAGACGGGCGCCTATGGAGACCGGGGCCGCTTTGTGCTTTTCGTCGTCACCATCGCCGTCATCGCCCTGGTTGTCATATCACTCTTGCGCTGGATAGACCATCTGACGCGCCTGGGCCGCGTCGGCGAAACAACCGAGCGTGTCGAGCGTGCTGCTCGACAAGCGATCAACGACCGCATGAGCAAGCCCTTTTTGGGTGGAAAGCCTCTGACCGACATGAAAGGGCAAATTCCCGAAGACGCCATCGCGGTCCGAGGGCAGGAAATAGGCTACATCCTGCATATCGACGGTTGATTACCCTCGTGTATTCGTCACTCCCCTCGATACTGAAGACTTGTTTGAGGATGCCTATATGCTGCTGGCCCGCGATGGTGCGGGGATGATAGAAATACAGCTGCGGCTCCAAAAATCGCTGCTGGCATTGGCGAGAGTGGGCGACAACGCGTATCGCCGTGCGGCGCTGCGCCAAGCGCAAAGCGCGCAGGAGCGCGCTGAAGCAGCATTGACTCACCCCGCTGACCTAGAGCGCCTGCAATCCGCCATCGCCCGCAACCAGCCCCCTATCGGATGAGCCCACCCAGACCGCGCCAGCTCAAGCCTATCCTGCTGGACCCTATGGCCTCTTGGTGAGCGATTCCTGCCAGTTTCCGGTATATCCGAAATCCGGGGCATCAAAGTCTTCCTGAACCCACGAGAGCGTGAAATCATCGACTCTCGGCTCACAGTACCAAGATGCGTAGCCTTCACCATCAACGGCCCACCAGCGGGCACTCTCCGGCGCCTCAGACCAATCCACCTTGTCATAGCTCATAAGCATTTCCTTGTCATTGCGCTAACCCGGCGCATCACTCACCCACGCTCAGCAATTGCCCTTCTTGGCTTGCCCAGGGGGGCAGAATCCGCCGTGGCCGTATCCGGGATCTGGATCAACGACCACCGCCCCATGCGGCGTATAGACCGCACATGCGGAGAGCACAGCCAGCATCGCAAATACCAACAGCAGATTTTTCACATCACCCCCTTATCCATGGCGTAACGATTTTGCCCCAACGGTCCGGCGAGAACGCTACGGAGCGTAACCAAACCTTAACCACGCCCCGCGCCTGATCATGGGACCAATATCGTGCGGGGCAAGACGCGATCCACGGCGCAACGGTAGAATCCAGAATTATGGATCCGCAAGTCATCGCTGCCATGGCCCGCTGGCCGGATGTGCCGGACGTCTACGGCTGGTTGTCGCTGTCGCGCCACGGCGCATGGCGCCTGCATCCGCAGGGGCGCGGATGGGGGTCGGACGGCGCCGATGCCCAGAGCGTCGAGGCTGAGGTCCCTCTCCACGCCGGCGAGGCGATTACCAATCGGCAGATCATCGACTTCATCGGTCGCAACTATGCGGCCGACGAGCAGGGGCGCTGGTATTTCCAGAACGGGCCGCAGCGCGTCTATGTGCGGCTGGACGGGGCACCGTGGATTCTGCGCACGGACCGCGATGCGCAAGGCGAGCCGCTGCTGAGGACTCATACGGGCCTGCACTATGGCCCAGTCACGCACTGGTGGCTGGACCAGGACGGCCATCTATACGCCCAGGCCGACGCGGGCGCCGGCCTGGTGTCGGGCCGGGACATGGCCGAGGTGATCGATGCGCTGCGCACGCCCGAGGGCCGCCCACTGGCCGAGCTGCTGCAAACCGGCGCCACGGCCTTTCCCGCCTTGCGGCTCGGAGCCGCCGGCCCGGCGGAGCCCGGCGCACCGCCGGCGGATGCGGCCGGCCCCTCCGCCACGACATCCGCGCCATTGGGAACGATACCGCCCCAGCGGCTGGAGGCGACACTGGGTTTCATCCGCCAGCCGATCTCGAATCGACGGGCTTCCGGTATCATCGGGAAAGCGGCCCACGCGTAGCCCGCGCGCCCAAAGACACGCATCGAATCCGGACCATCACCAGGCCATGCAACACGCTCCCTCCCGCAGCATTCTCTGCAACACCTTGCCGTCGCTGGTCTGGCGCTACCGGCTGGCGTTGTTTTTCGCCTGCCTGGCGGTGTTCTGCTATGGGGTGTTTCGGCCCGAGTCGCCGCCCGAGCTATTCCAAGAATCCGACAAGGCAATGCATGTACTGGCCTTCCTGGGTCTGGGCCTGTGCGGCGCGCTGGCCGTCCACGGACGCCGGGGCGCCTGGGCGGTGTGGCCCGCGCTGGTGGCCGCCGCGCCGCTGGTGGAATGGCTGCAACACGTGCTGCAGCCCGCGACGCGGGACTTCAGCCTGGGCGACATTCTGGGCAATCTGGCCGGGGCCATGCTGGCGGCCATGGTCTGGCGGCTGGCACTCGGATGGTACCGGGCGCGCCCGAAACCTTAATCCGGCATGGGCCAGAGGTCGCCGCGATCCACGCTTGCCTCGAGTTCCTGCAAGGCCTTGCGGACATTCTGAACGTGCAGCCTGCCGGCCTCGTCGGCGGCCTCTTCGTCCCCGGACAACACGGCGGCGACGATCCGCTGATAGTCTGCGAGGCGAATCTGCTGCAAGGCGGGAATCCGCTGCTGGGCATACAGGATCGGCAGATGGATCGTCGTGAACAGCCGGTTCAGATCGCGGTTGCCGCCCATGTTCAGCAGAATGCGGTAGAACGTGCGTCGGGCCGCCGCGAACGCCTTCGAGTCGCGCTGGTCGTAGGCCTCGCTCAGCACCCCGAGCACGGATTCGAGTTCCTCGGCGTGACCCGGGTCCTGGCAGGCTCGCGTCGCGGTGCGGGTCAGCAAGCCCAGGATGCGCTCCACGATATCGAGCAGATCGAAAGCCTCGCGGCGCGACAGTATGCGCACGGACACGCTTTTATGCCGCGACAGATCGACCAGGCCTTCGGCGGCCAGGCGCTGCATGGCCTCGCGCACGACGTTCCGGCCCACATGGAAACGCGCGGCCAGGTCCGCCTCGACCAGGCGCTGTCCAGGCACGAACTGCTGGGTTTCGAGCCCTCGCACGATGCCCCAGAACACCTTGTCCGAGGCGCTGAGCTGGGTCTGCGGTCGGGACGTGCTGCTGGCAATCTCTGTCGTTGCGGTCATGGCGGGTCGTTCTCCGGAGCATTGATGAGTGAAGACGGGGCGGCCTCCTGACCCATCGGTCGAGGCCCCTAATTTTCTCAGACTATTCTCTTATGTACGACAAGCCCCTTGCATCAGGCAAGGCGCTCCACCGCATCTGGCAACAGCGGCGCCCGGCGCATACCGCAACAGCGGCACACCCAAAGCCCCCATCCCCTGTCCTTGATCGATTCGATCTCATTTTGTATGATCTTATCATCCTACAATTATATAGCGTCAAATACGAGCCGCGCCAGGGATAGGCTCGCCTTCCGGACAAAAATACCCATGAAAGAAGCAGTTATCGTATCGACGGCCCGCACGCCCATCGGCAGGGCCTTTCGCGGCACGCTGAGCCGCACGAAATCCCCGACCCTGGCCGCCCACGCGATCCGCCATGCCGTGGCGCGCGCCGGCCTCGATCCCGCCGAGATCGACGACGTGGTGATGGGCACGGTGCTGTCGGCCGGGACGGCGGGCGGAAACCTCGCCCGGCATGCGGCGCTGGCCGCCGGCCTGCCGGTCGCCGTGGCGGGCCAGACACTGGATCGTCAATGCGCCTCGGGCCTGATGGCCATCACACACGCGGCGCACGAAATCATGACCGAGAGCATGCGCATAGTCGTGGCCGGCGGTCAGGACAGCGTGTCCCTGGTGCAAAACGACTATCTGCCCTGGATCGCCCGCGAGGCCGATCCCGCCGTCACGGCGAGGGTGCCGCACGCCTATATGCCCATGCTGCAGACCGCGGAGTTCGTGGCGACGAAATACGGCATCGGCAGGGACGAGCAGGACGCCTACGCCGTCGTGTCCCAGCAAAGAACCGATGCCGCGCAGCGCGATGGGCGCTTCGAGGCCGAAATCGTCCCGATCCAGGCCACGCCCATGGACACCGGCGCGGACGGCGGGCACGCCGCGCCGCACGAGCCGCCGCTGTCGCGGGACGAGGGCAACCGGCCCGGCACCACGCTCCAGAGCCTCGCCGCGCTCAAGCCCGTGGTCGAAGGCGGCACTATCACCGCCGGCAACGCCAGCCAATTGTCGGACGGCGCATCGGCCTGCGTCGTCATGGACGGCGCCTTGGCCCAGAGCCGGGGCCTGAACCCGCTGGGCGCCTACCGCGGCTCGGTCGTGGTGGGCTGCGCGCCCGAGGAGATGGGCCTCGGGCCGATCTACGCAATCCCCAAGCTGCTGCAGCGCCATGGCCTGACGGTCGATGACATCGATCTCTGGGAAATCAACGAAGCCTTTGCCTGCCAGGTCCTGTACTGCCGCAACGTCCTGGGCATCGACCCGGACCTCTGCAACGTGGACGGCGGGGCGATCTCGATCGGACACCCCTACGGCATGACGGGCGCCCGGCTGGTGGGCCATCTCCTCATCGAGGGGCGCCGGCGCGGCGCGAAGCACGTCGTCGCCAGCATGTGCGTCGGCGGCGGCATGGGGGCCGCGGCACTTTTTGAGGTGTACCCATGACCACCGGAAACACAAGCATGCCCACCGTCGTTCACCACACGCTCGTCGAGGGCGTCGCCGTGGTCGCCATCGACCATCCCCCCGTCAACGCGTCGTCGCAGGCGGTGCGCCGGGGCCTCATGGACGCCTTGGCCGAGCTCGTGCGGAATCCCGCGGTGACGGCCGTTCTGCTGACCTGCAAGGGACGCACTTTCATGGCGGGCGCGGACATCCGCGAATTCACCAACGAGACGATTCCCGAGCCCGACCCGAACACGGTGCACGCCCTGCTGGAATCTTTCCAGGTGCCGGTCGTGGCGGCGCTCTTTGGGACCGTCCTCGGGGGCGGGCTCGAGCTCGCCCTGGCCTGCCACTACCGCGTCGCCCTGCGCTCGACCTCGCTGGGGCTGCCCGAGGTGACCCTGGGGTTGGTTCCAGGATCGGGGGGCACGCAGCGCCTGCCGCGCCTGATCGGCGTGGCGCCGGCCCTGCGGATGATCGTCACCGGCAAACCGATCTCCGCGCCGGCCGCGCTCGACATGGGCCTGGTGGATGCCGTGTTCGACGAGGATCTCGACCGGCACGCCCTGGCATACGCCGCGGCGCTCGGGCGCGCCGGGCTCGAGGCGCGCGTCCTCGCACAACGCGCGCGGCGCCTCGATGCGCAGGACCAGCAGGCGATCCAGGCCTGCCTGGACGGGCTGCCACCAGCCGATCGGGGCGGATACGCCGCGCGCGCCTGCGCCCAACTGCTGCGCCTCGTCGACCAGCCCTTCGCACAAGGCTTGCGCGAGGAACGCGAGGCGTTCATGAGGTGCCGCGACACGACCGAATCCCAGGCGCTGAGGCACGCCTTCTTCGCGGAACGCGAGGCTGGGCGCATCCCCGGCCCGGCCAAGGATGCCACGCCGCGGACAATCGCCTGCGTGGGCGTCGTGGGCGCGGGCACGATGGGCGTGGGCATCGCGATGAGCTTCGCCAATGCCGGCATCCCCGTCATCCTGCACGACCTGGACGCCGGCAGCCTGTCCCGGGCCAGCGCCACGATCACCGCCTCATACCGGCGCCTGGTCGACAAGCATCGCCTCGCGGCGAGCGAGGCGGAGCGGCGCGGCGGCCTGATCCGGGTGGCGCTGGACGATGCGGCGCTCGCGCAGGCCGACCTGATCGTCGAGGCCGCCTTCGAGCAGATCGACATCAAGGAAACGATCTTCCGCCGCCTGGGGGAAATCGCCAAGCCGACCGCCATCCTGGCGAGCAACACCTCATCGCTGGACATCGACCACCTGGCCCGATGCTCCGGGCGCCCCGCCGATGTCCTGGGCATGCATTTCTTCAGCCCCGCCCACATCATGCGCCTGGTCGAAGTCGTGCGCGGAGCGCGCACGGCGCCGGACGCCCTGGCAACGGCGATGATCCTGGCCAAGCGGATGGGCAAGGTTCCGGTCGTCTCGGGGGTGTGCTACGGCTTTATCGGCAATCGCATGCTCGAGGGCTATTTGCGCGAAACCGAGAGCCTGCTGCTCGAGGGCGCGACCCCCGCGCGCATCGACGGCGCCCTGGAGGCCTTCGGTCTTGCCATGGGGCCTTGCCGGATGCTGGACCTGGCCGGCGTCGACGTGGCCGCCAAGGTCGTGCTCGCGCGCCAGGCCTCCGGCCACCTGCCCCCCGATCCCGCTTATCGGGTCGTGGTCCAGACACTGCACGACCTGGGGCGCCATGGCCAAAAGACGGGGACGGGATTCTATCGCTATGAGGACGGACGGCGCACAGACGCCCCCGAGCTGCCCGCGATCATGGCCCAGCTGGCGCACGCGCACGGCATCCGGCAACGCCCCGACATCGGCGCCGAGGAAATCGTGGACCGCTGCCTGCTGCCGCTCATGATGGAGGGCTACCGCATCCTGGAGGAAGGCATCGCCGCCCGTTCGGGCGACATCGACACGGTCTGGCTCAATGGCTACGGCTTTCCCGCCTGGCGCGGCGGGCCGATGTTCTACGCCCGCACGCTGGGCCGCGACGAACTGATCAGGCGCATGGAGACCTATGCCCGCACCCTGGGCAATGCCTTTGCTTACTGGGACGTCCCCCGGATCCCCGAGTGAGCGGCCGGGCCGGCGGCCCGGCGCGCGCCTCATTCCTTCCAGCGATCGACCAGCTCGTTTTCCAGGCCCATGACGTCGAACGCCCGACCCACGGTGTGATCGACCAGATCGTCGATCGAGGCGGGGCGATTGTAGAAAGCGGGCACGGGCGGCGCGATGATCGCGCCATAGCTGGCGACCTTGGCCATGGTTTCCAGGTGTCCGAGGTGCAGCGGCGTCTCGCGCACCAGCAAGACGAGCGGCCGCCGTTCCTTGAGGCAGACATCGGCGGCGCGGGTGATCAGGTTCGCGTCGTAGCCGTTCGCGATGGCCGACAGCGATCGGATCGAACACGGCGCAACCAGCATGCCGGCGGTGCGAAACGAGCCGCTGGACAGGGGCGCGCCAATATCCTGGGGATTATGGACGACGTGCGCAAGCGCCTCGACGTCCTTGACGCTGTAATCGGTTTCCTCCAGCAGGGTGCGTTTTCCCGCCGCGGTAAAAATCAAATGAACCTCGATGTCGGGCTGTTTTGATAATACACTGATGGCGCGCACGCCATATATTACGCCCGACGCCCCGGTAATACCGACGATAATACGCTTTCGCCCCACTGGATGAATTCCTGTAAATCAATAAATAAAATCAGATAATCAATTTCATCGATCGAATATACCCGCGAAAGCCGCGGATATATTCGTCAGACGACCTCGATCTTGAACGACACCTGGCCCCAGCCGCCCGCACAGAATCCGCTGTCCTGGCAACTGAAGGCATTCCACCACATTTCGCCGGGGTCGCGGCCATCGGCGATCCGGTCGTGGGCCATCACGGCATGCAAGGTCATGGGCGCCACAGCGTATATACAATTGTGCGGCCGCGAACCGCCCTTGATGAGCCCGGCCGCACTGACCTCTATGGTGTCGCCGATCTGGTAGCCGGCCGCACAGCCGTGGCTTGCCACGACCCGCGCCACGACCGTGCGGCGGTTGGCCTCGCCCAGGACCTCGGCGGCCTTGCGGCGATGCGGGTCCGCCCTGAACTCGGCCATTTCCGCGTCCGTATAGCCCATGTTCTTTTGGAACTTGTCCCAAGGGAAGGGTTTCTTTGCAGGCTGCTGCGCCGGCGCGGGCGCCCCATCGGCCGAATCATTATCCGGCGATTTTGCCTCGATATCCTTTTCCATTATGGTCTCCTTGACAAAAAGGACACATCAAAAAACTATAGATCAGAAGCCTCTGGAAAGCAACGACTTGATATAATCACTTTGTTGCGCGCGAACGCGCTCGGCCTGATCCGCGGAAACCCAATCATTCAAATCGACGGATTCGAAAACACCACGAACATATCGGTCCCGATCACTAAAGGGCGCGGTGGCATCGATATATATTTTATGCCCCAGCCCGGCGGCGCTGCCCTCGGCCAACATGCCGCTGACCTTGGCGAACGGGGATATCATCATGCGGTCGGTCAGGCTGCCGCGTGAAATCATCGCCCACAACACATCGTCGGCATTCCCAATATCGATATCCTTGTCGACCGCGACCACCCAGCCCAAATCAGAGTGCGCCGACAAGGCGCCGAACGCCAGGTTGTTCTGCAGGCCCTCGTCCCGATAGCTTTTCCGATTGATGCGGATGACGGCGCCCAGGCAGCCGCGCATCCCCTGCAGCACTTGGCAGGTATCGAACACGCGCGGGCTGATGCGCCGGCAGGCGTCGTAGATCGACGCCTCGGCGGGCAGCCCCATCAAATCAGTGGTTTCGGCGTTGATCGCCAGGGGGTACCAGTAATGGTAGCCGGTGCGATGGGTGATGGCCGTCACCGTGAACGTCCAGACCTTCCAGGCCCGGCCCATATAGCCGCCGGCCTCGGGCATCATGCCCTTGACGCCGTCCAGGCCCGAGTCCTCTTCCGAGACCAGTTGGCTGGTGTCGATATAGCCCTCGAGCACGAGCTCGGCGTCGGCGATCGACCACGCGCCGTCTTGGGTCTTGCTCGGGACCACGCCGACCGCCTCGCCCTGCAGCGCGCCCGCGAAGGCGAGCTCGTCGTAGCCCATCGGCGTCAGTGTCTGCTGCGTGCTGCCCGAGGTCGCCAGCAGCACCGCGGGGCTTGCGCCGACGTTCACCGTGATGGGCACGTGGGCGAGTCCCTTTTGCTTGTACTTCCGCGCAATCTCCAGCAGATGGCGTCCCGCCTGAATCGTCAGGCAGGTGGAATTCTTTGAGAGCACGCGCATCCGGTGATACGAGCCGTTGAACGCGCCGGTGTCGGGGTCCTTGGCCAGGGCGATACCGCCGGTGATGACATAGCCCGCGTCATCGTGCGTCTGCTGGCCAACAGGAATCGCCTGGAAGATATCTACGTCCGTCAGCACGTTTTCCTGGCAGCGCGCCGTCCGGGTCTCGACCGACGGGATCGGCCGCAGCGCCGCATCCGCCAGAAACCGCGGGAGATAATCCGGCTCGACGCCGAACATCCGGGCGGTGCGTTTCCGGTTGCCAAAGACATTGGCGACGATGGACCTCCCGGGATGGCCCTTGACATTCTTGAACAGGACCGCCGGCCCGCCGTCGGTCGCCCGGATGATCGACGCCGCCTCGAGATAGGGATTCACCTCGCGGTCGATCTCAAGCAGATCCCCGGCCTCGCGGGCGAAATCCACATAAGCGCTCAGATCAGTCATGCCTTTCATACTCTTCACCCTCGCATTGGTCCGGGAGCCGATCACGGCCCCCAAAAAATAAACAGGAACGTCGGCACGCCATCAGCCCTGGGCCGGCGTCGCGACATCCCGCAGGATCATGGCATCGAGGGCGATGACGCCCTCGCCCTTGGGCAACACCAACAGCGGATTGATGTCCATCTCGCGGATCTCGGACGCATGTCCGGCCGCGAAGCGCGACACCCGGACCATCGCGTCCACCAAGGCGTCCTCATCGGCCACGGGCTCTCCGCGAAACCCTCGCAGACGAATCGCGGCCTTGGTCTTGTCGATCAAGGCGCGCGCGCGCTGCGGGCTCATCGGGCAGGCGCCGAAGGCCACATCCTTGAAAATCTCGACGAATATACCCCCCAAGCCGAACATGAGAATCGGGCCGAACGACTCGTCGCGCTTGATGCCCAGAACGACCTCGAGACCCTTTGGCGCCATGCGCTCGACCAGGAACCCGCTGAAGCGCGTCTCGGGATTGCGCGCCTGCATGGCCTGCGCGGCCGCCACCACGGCGTCGGCCGAGCCGAGGTTCAAGGCGACCAGGCCCAGCTCGCTCTTGTGCATGACCCCCTCCACCAGGCCCTTGAGCACCAGGGGATAGCCCAGCGTATCGGCGTGCCGCGCCAGCTCGTCGAGCGTGCTCGCGATCCTGGATTCGGGCACCCGGATGCCCAGCGCCTCCAGCAGGCGCTTGGACTGGACCTCGTCGATGAAGCCGCCGTCCGTGGCCGCCGGCAGTGCCGGCAGATCGAACCCCTCCAGGCTGCCTTGCGGCAGCGGCGCCTCATTCGCCTGGCGCGCGCGCGCCACGAGGGCGACCGCCGAGCGGATGCTGCGCGCCACCGGCACGCCCATCTCGCGGGCGCGCTCAAAGCCCGGCTCCTGCAGGTATCCCGAGACCGGCACCAGAATCCCCGGCTTGTCGCTATCGGACAGGACGTCCAGGGCCTGGGCGAGCCAGAGCCTGGAACGATCATCGCGCGGCGCGCCCACGCCCACCCACAGGATCGAATCGACGTTCTCGTCAGCCAACGCGATCGCCATCGCCGCGCGCGGCAGCTCGGGGTCGCTGAAGACCGCGCCGCCCACGTCGAAAGGATTGCCGACCTTGACATAGAACGGCAGCAGGGCCTCGAGCTTGGCATGCGTTTCCGGCGAGAACTCGGCCAGGGGCAGGCCCGCGGCTGCGCAGTCGTCGGCCACGATGGAGGCCGCGCCCCCGGACAACGTGAACACCACGAGTCCCTTGCGCCCCACGGGCTGCTTGTCCCGCCAGCGGGCCAGCAGAGCGGCGCTGCTCAGCAAATCCTCGGCCTCGTCGACCCGGATGATGGAGGTTTCCTCACAGATCGCGGAAAACACCTCGTCCGAGCCCGCGAGCGCGCCCGTATGCGACATGACCGCCTCGCGGCCGAGTTCGGAGCGGCCGGCCTTGAAGGCCACGATCGGCTTGCCGATACTCTGCGCCCGGCGGGCGACCGCCAGAAAACGCGCGGGATCCCTGAGGCCCTCGATCATCAGGGCGACCGCGCCGATGCCGGGCTGGTCCAGCAGGTAATCAGCGATTTCCTCCATGCCGATGTCCATGCCGTTGCCGATGTGCGCATAGAGCGCGACATCGGCGCCCGCATCCTCGGCATTGAGCAAGAGCCCGCCCAGCATGGCGCCGCTTTGCGTCACCAGCCCGATCCGTCCCCGCCGCTCGTGCCGCAGGGACTCGAACGAGCTGTTGTACCCGAGGGACATCCCGATGGCGGGATGGCCGGCGCCCAGGCAATTGGGTCCGAGCACGCGCAGGCGGCCGCGCTGGATGACTTTTTCCAGCTCGCGCGCCCGGGCGCGACCCTCCTCGCCCTGCTCTTCCCAGCCCGCGCTGCAGATGATGACCGTCCCGACGCCCATCGCCTCGCAATCCGCCACGGCATCGAGCGTCTTTTCAGCGCCCAGGCCGATCATCACGAGCTCGGGGACCTCGGGCAGATCCGCCAGAGCCCCATGGCAGGGCACGCCGAACAGCGTCTCGTACTTGGGGTTCACCGGATACAGGGCGCCCTTGAAGCCCAGGCGCAGGCAATTGCGCAGGCCCCGCGAGGCCGGCGTATTGGGACGATCCGACGCGCCGAGAAACGCGATCGAGGACGGATTGAAAAGCGCATCGATGCCGTGCACCTGCGCGGCCGCGCGCTGCGAGACAGCAGACTTCATGAGGGACTTCCTTGATCGATCGTAGATATCGCGCAGCGCCTGAAGACGCGCACGCCGTTCCCATCCAGGTCCGAGACCAGGCAGCCCCGGCCCTCGAGGTAATTCAAATGGGCGATGGCCTCGCCCAGCCCGAAGCCCATCTCGGCATCGCGCAAGGGGCGCCCGAACAGGGCCGGCAGCAGCTCGCAGGCATTCGTCCAGTCCGCGCACGCCTCCCAGAGGGCGCGCAGACGGTCGTCGTGATGCGCGAGGATCTGCCGCGCGCGGGCCGCCACGCCGTACAGCGGCTGGCGGTGCGATGGCAGCAGCAGCGTATCCGCCGGCATTCCGAGAAACCGGTCCAGAGAGCGGAAATAGGATTCCAGCGGATTCTGGTCGCCGCCGGGCCACACCGCGATATTCGGGGTGATTGTCGGCAGCACCTGGTCGCCGCCGATCAACAGCGCGCCGGACTCGTCCAGCAGGCTGAGATGGTCGGGCGCATGGCCCTGCCCGATGATCGGCTGCCAGAGCCGCTGCCCGATGCGCACCGGCTGCTGTGGGTCGATGAACCCGACCCTGTCGGCGGACAGATGCGAGACCTGCTCGTCATAGCGCGGCATGTGCGCGAGCAGCGCAGTGGACCTTTCCTTGGACAGGCCGTGCTCCAGCCACAAGGGAAACCGCTCGGCGATGATATCGCGGTCCGGGTCGGAATAGCGGCCCGCCACGGCGTATTCGCCCGCCGTCATCGAGACCGGGGCATCGAAGCGCTCGGCCAGCCAGCCCGCCAGCCCGATGTGGTCCGGATGGTGGTGCGTGACGATGATGCGATTCAAGGGCGATATCCGCGAGGCGATCCGCTCCCAGATTGCACGCGACTCGGCCGTATCGACCCCGCAATCGACGAGCACCCAGCCCTCGTCCTCGCGGATCAGATAGACGTTGATGTGGTTCAAGGCGAACGGCAGGGGCAGGCGCAGCAGGAACACGTCCTCGGCCATTTCGACCGGGACACCGACCTCGATGCGCACCGGGCTGTCGCGGGTATCCCCCAGCGCGCGAGGCCACGGCCAGAACTGCGCGGGAATGAAGCTGCGGCCCTGCGCGGCCACCGGCGGCTGCACGGCCCCCATCACAGGCCCATCTGCTTGGCGATGATCGTCTTCTGGATCTCGGAGGCGCCGGCGCCGATCATCCCGATGCGCGAGTCCCTGAAGTACATTTCCATATCGTAATCCTTGAGCACGCCATAGCCGCCCATGATCTGGACGCCGTTGTTGGCGATGTCAAAGAGCGCCTCCGACGCCCAGAGCTTGGCCATGGACATTTCCTTGAAGCACGGCTTGTCCTCGGCCAGATGCCAGGCGACGTGATAGCCCATCAAGCGCGCGATGTGGGCCTGCATCTGCATGTCGGCGAACTTGTGCTGCACCGCCTGGAACTTGGAGATCGACTGGCCGAACTGCCGGCGCTCTTTGGCATACTGCATGACATAGTCGATGATGGCCTGGGAGGTCCCCGCGTACATCATCGCCACGCTCAGGCGCTCGACCCCCAGGCCCTGCGTCAGGGTGTTCCAGCCATCGTGCAAGGTCCCCATCATCTGTTCGCGCGGCACCACGACATCGCGAAAGAAGACCTCATTGGTGTGGGTGGCGGTGCGTCCAAGCTGCTTCAGCGGGCGGATCTCGATCCCCGGGCTGCGCGCATCCACCAGGAACAGCGTGATGCCGTGGTGTTTTTTCTCGGGCCTGCGGATCGTGCGGGTGACCGTCACGATGTAATCGGCCACGTGGGCGTTGGTCGTGAACATCTTTTGGCCGTTCAGGACGAAATGATCGCCGTGGTCCTCGGCAAAGAGCTCGACCGAGGCCGCGTCCGAGCCCACGTTCGGCTCGCTGAGTCCGAAGGCGACCTTCAGCTCGCCGGCCGCAATCCCCGGGATGTATTTTTTCTTTTGATCCTCGGTGCCCGACAGCAGGATGTTGTAGCCGCCCAGGACCACGCTGGTGAAATAAGAGCTGCCCGCGCCATACCAGCCATAGCCGGCCTCCTCGAGAAAGATCGCCAGCTCGATCGGACCCAGGCCCAGGCCGCCGTATTCCTCCGGAAAGGGGATCGCCATCCAGCCTTGCCGGGCCATCTTTTGGTAGAGCTCCTCGGGAAAGCGGTCATGATCGCTGCACTGCCGCACATACTCTCGCGTGCATTCGGCCTTCATGAACCGGCGCACCGATTCCCTGAGCAAATCCTGTTCCGTCGTAAAACTGAAATCCATGACATCGACACCTTAAAAGAAGAATGGCCCGCAAAGCCGGGCCCACGCCCAGCCTTATTTCCCGGCGGGGCCGCGCTCGCGCGACAGGAAAGCTTGCACCGCCTGGCGGTGATCGGGACTGACGAATGCATCGCCCAGCGCCAGCGCCTCGCGCTCGAGCGCCGAGGCCATGTCCGACGACATGGCGTGATAGAGCAACTGCTTGATCGCGCGCAAGGCCGCGGGCGGCCGTTGCGCCAGCCGCGCGGCGAGGGCTTCGGCCTCGTCGTCGAGCCGCTCGCGCGGCACCACCCGATGCACCAGGCCCAGCCGATGCGCCTCGCGCGCGTCGATGAAATCGCCCAGCAGCAACAGTTCGAGCGACGCGCCAAGCCCCACCACCCGGGGCAGCAGATACGAACAGCCGAATTCCGGCGTCAGGCCGATCTTTGAAAACGGAAACGCGAACCGCGCCGACTCGGACGCAATCCGCAGATCGCACGCCAGGGCGATGGTCGCCCCGCCGCCCACCGCCACCCCATCGATGGCGGCGACGACCGGCTTGGACAGGGACCGCAACTGCTCGGCCAGGCGATTCGGACCCTGGCGGATGCGCTCGGCCCATTGTGGCGCCGAGCGCTCTTCGCCACGCGCGAACGTATCCTTGAAATCCCCGCCAGCCGAAAAATCCCCACCCTTGCCGGCCAGGATCACGACCTTGGCCTCGGGATCGGCCTCGATGGCCGCCAGGACCTCGATCAGGTGCCGCGTCGTCCGATCGCCCAGGGCGTTCTTGCGCTCGGGCCGCGCGATCCAGACGCGGGCGATACCGTCCCGCAGCGCGAACTCGAGGTCATCATACTCATCAACCCGCATATCGCCGTGCCCCCCGCGCACCCGCGACGCCGCGAACGGCCCGGGCGGCGCATGCCCTCAATACGCCATCTTGCTGGGCAGCCACGTCACCACCTCCGGATAGAAAATCAAAATCAGCAGCAGGATCCAGATGACACCGATGAAGGGCGCCGCCCCACGGGCCACGGTCATCAGCGAGGTGCCGCGCGGGGCGATCCCCTGGATCACGAACAGATTGACCCCCACCGGCGGCGTGCACAGCGCCATTTCAGAGGCGATCACCATCATCACGCCGAACCACACGCCGTCATAGCCCGCGTGGATGGCGATCGGCAGGAAAATCGGCACGGCGATCATGATCAGCGCGATGACGTCCAGGAACATGCCCAGCACCGTCAGGATGAGCAGGATCATGATCATCGTCGCCCAGCCGGGCAGTTCCAGCCCGGTGATGAGGCCCGCGACGAAATCGCTGAACCCGGTGAGGAAGAACACGTGGCTGAGGACCGAGGCGCCGATGATGATCATATAGATCATCCCCGCGACCTTGATGGTCGAGCGAGCGGCCTCCGCGACCCGGGGGATGCTCAGGCGGCGATAGAAAACCAGCAGCAGCAGCGTCGCGAACACGCTGGCCGCGCTCGCCTCGATGGCGGTGAACAACCCGACGAACATGCCGCCGATGATCACGATGAACAGCACGGCCGCCGGGGCGAGCTCCTTGAGGCCGATGATCTTTTCATACAGGGAGCTCTTGGTGCCCCTGGGCGCCAAGGTCGGATTGAGGCGCGCGTAGATCAGGATGTAGATCGACATCAGCACGGTCAGGAGCAGGCCGGGCACGATGCCGCCCACGAAGACCTTGCCGATGGAGACGTTCGAGGCGGCGCCGCCGTAGATCAGCATGATCGTGCTGGGCGGAATCAGCGCGGCCAGCGTTCCGGCCACCGCCAGGGTTCCCAGGCTGAGGGTCCTGGCGTACTTGCGCTGCTCCATCGCGGGGATGGCGACCGAGCCGATCGTGGCCGCGGCCGCCGTGTTCGAGCCGCTCATGAAGCCGAAGATCGCGCAGACCACCGTCGACGCGATGGCCAGGCCCCCGGGCAGCGCCCCGAACCATTTATATAAACCGTTGAACAGCTCGTCGCCCATCTTATGGGTCGTCAGCAAATTCCCCATAAAGATGAACATCGGCACCGCCAGGAGCGGATAGCCCAAAAGCTGGTTGAAGGCGAGCTTGCCGACGATATTGGCCATACCGTCGAAACCGATCAGGTATTGCATCCCGCCGATGCCCGCCAGCAGCAAGGCCATGAAAATCGGCATGCCGATGATCAGGAAGGAAATCATCAAACCCAGGCAGATCATCAGCCCAATCGAGTCGGGTGTCATGGGGTTTCCTCTGGAATTCTAGAGCGATACACGAAAGCGCAGGCGGGTCCAGGCGCGCCGATCAGGCGCTCCTGGCCCTTACATTGCCGACGAAGGATCTGAAGAACTGCAACGCCAGAAGGAAAAAGCTCAGCACGATGAACAATTTCCACGGAGACAAGGGAATCGCCACCGCATAGGCGAGCTCGGACATCTCGTAGCTGCGCACGAACGTCCGCCAGGAGATGACCACCATGTACAGACAGCCCAAGGTGCAGATGCCGTTGCTGAGCATATCGAGCCCGTGCCGGGTGTGTGCGCTGAGCAAGGCCGGCAGGGCTTCCATATTGATGTGCCCGCCGATCCGCAGGACCGGAGCGGCGGCGGCGAACGCCAGTGTCACCTGGACGAGCTGGACCACATCGAGCGACCAATCCGACGAACGATCAAGGACATAGCGCAGGATGATGTCGTACATCAACAAGCACGCCATTGCCCACAGCGCCAGCAAAGCCAGGGTTTCGAACAAGGAAACGACCTTGTCGATCCACCTGAAGAAAACGTGCTCTTTCGAAGGTTCCGATTGCATGGTCGTCTCCATGTGCCGTGCCCCGCCGGCGCCATCCGTCTTGTCTTATGGGTTGTACTTGTGAACGTACGACAGGCCTTCCTTGATCAGGGGATCTTTGTCCGCCTGGGCCTCGAACTCGAGACGGGTCTTGTCCGCCGCGTGGAGCCACAGCTTGCGCTCGGCCTCGTTCGGCTGATAGACGGTGACCTTGTATTTGCCCGGGGCCTCGGCCACGGACTTGTCGGAACGCGCCTGCAAGCCGTTACGCACATGCTCGGCGACCTTTTTCATGCCGGCCTCGACGATCCCGCGATCCTTGGAGTCGAGCTTTTCCAGCATTTTCTGATTGTAGATCACGTGCATCAGCACCCAGGTCAGGTCCGTATTGGTGACGTACTTGATCATCTCGAGGTCGCGGCGCTCGTCCATGACGTTGAACGCATTCGTCATGCCGTCGACGATGCCGCGCGACAATGCCTCGTAGACCTGGTCATTGGTCATGTTCACGGGATTGGCGCCGATGCTGCTGAACATCTCGGCCTCGGCGGCCACGCTGCGGATGCGCATGCCCTTGACGTCGTCGGGCACCTTGACCTGCTTGTTCGTCATCCCCAGGACCCGGGGCAGGCACATCGAAACGCCCGCGACCCTGATGTTGGGCATTTTCTGACGCTCGAGCGCCTTGCTGTACAGATCGTTCAAACCATTTTCATAGGTATTGACGATGGCCTCGCAGGTGCCCGCCGTCCAGACGGGGACGGTCTCGATGTTGAACAGCGGGATGGTCTTGGACATGTAGGGCATGTACCAGATCGCCATGAAGGCGGTCCCCTCGTCCACCGCGGTCCCCATTTCCTTGGTCGGCACGAGCGTGGAGCTGGGGAACACCTTGAAGGACACGCGGCCTTCGGTTTCCTTTTCGATGTTGTTCAAGGCGTCGCGGGCCAGCTCGACGATCGGGTTGCCGGCGGGCTGATAGAAGGCGGCATTGAATACGGTCTTACTGTGCGCGGGCATGGTGACCAGCGAGGACGCCGCCACCAGCGCCAAGCCCGACCAGAACGTCCGCGGAACCACTTTACCTAGAGTAATCATGTCTGTCTCCTGGGTACTTTGTTTATGACAACAGAACAATCGTGGCGATGGCACTTCACATCTGCCAGAATTATCCGTAAACTTTATACTACAAAATTGTAGTACAAATCAAGACATTGAGGCCTAGACCATGACAGACAAAAAACCCGGCGTCGTCCCCGTCGAAACCCGGACGCTGGCCGAGCTTGCCAGCGAGCTGGAAGGGATGCTCAAGCTCAAAGTGCCCCCCATCGGCATGAAACTGCTCGAGTCCGTCGAGGACATGGAGGCCATCCCGCGCGTGCGGCGACCCAAGAGCATCCACACCATGGACCAGATCGTGGCGCAGGCCACCCGCCTGGGATGGACGGTCGGCATCACGGCCGACGACCTCATCGGCGATCAATGCCGCTTCGTGGTCGGCCTGGGCAAGGATGACCCGGCCTGGCACACCGGCGAGCACATGAAGGGCGTGTGGTTCGAAACCGTCGAGGACGCCACCCGCCACCAGTCGGCGATGCACCGCGTCCCGCTCGGGACCTACCGGGCGCTGGTCGCCGCCCCCTTGCGCAAGTGGTCGGGCAAGCCCGAGGACACGCTGGGCACGCCGGACATCGCCCTGTTCTACGCGACCCCGGGCGCGATGATCTATTTCATCAACGGACTGCAATGGCGCAACTACCGCAACTTTGAATGGGGCGTCGTGGGCGAATCGTCGTGCGCGGATTCCTGGGGCCGGGCGCTCAAGACCCGCGAGCCCAGCCTGTCCATCCCCTGTTTCGCGGAACGGCGCTACGGCGGGGTGCTCGATGAGGAAATGCTGATGGCGCTCACGACCGAGGATATCGCCAAGGCCCTGAATGGAATGCATGCGCTGTCCATGAACGGCCTGCGCTATCCGTTCGCCAACTACGGTATCCAGATGGACGTCCGGGCGGGCATGGCGGCCAGCTACAAAAGCTGAGAGACCGCCGGCCCCGCCGCCCGCGCCCCGCGCGGGCTTTTTATAAGGAAGCAAGCATGTTTACTCCCTACCCCTCCGAACGCAGCCGAGACCTGGGCGAGCGCGTCGAGGCCTTTGTCCGCGAGATCGTGATTCCCTACGAGAAGGACGAGCGCCGCACCAGCCACGGCCCCGACCACAGCCTCACCACCGAGCTCAGGGGCAAGGCCCGCGCGGCGGGACTGATGACGCCGCACATCCTGCCGGACGGCTCGCACATGACCCAGCTCGAGACCGCCGCCATCCTCAAGCGCTCGGGCCTGTCGCCCCTGGGGCCCGTGGCCCTGAACACCATGGCGCCGGACGAGGGCAATATGTACCTGCTGGGCAAGGTGGCCAATGCCGGGCAGAAACGGCGCTTCCTCGAAAAGCTCGTATCCGGCGAGGCCCGCTCCGCGTTCTTCATGACCGAGCCGGCCGCCGAAGGCGGCGCCGGCTCGGACCCGTCGATGCTGCAAACCACGGCGCATCGAGAGGGCGGCGAATGGGTGATCAACGGCCGCAAAGCCTTCATCACCGGGGCGCAGGGCGCCGAGGTCGGCATCGTCATGGCCCGCACCGGCACGGGCGACACCGTGCAGGCCACCATGTTCCTGGTGGACCTGCCCCACCCCGCGATCCGCATCGAATGCCTGATCGACACCATCGACAACTCGATGCCGGGCGGCCACGCATCGGTTACGATCGACAACCTGCGGGTGCCCGACGACAGCGTGCTGGGCGAGGTCGATCAGGGCTTTCGCTATGCACAGGTGCGGCTTTCGCCGGCGCGGCTGTCGCACTGCATGCGGTGGTTCGGATCGGCCGTCAGGGCCCATGAAATCGCCTGCCGCTATGCGGTGACGCGCCAGGCTTTCGGCAAGGCGCTGATCGACCACGAAGGGGTCGGCTTCATGCTGGCGGACAACCAGATCGACCTGCAGCAGGCGGCCCTGATGATTGACTGGTGCGCACGGGAGCTGGATACGGGCAGCATGGCCACCACCGAGAGCTCGATGACCAAGGCGTCCGTCGCCGATGCGCTGTTCCGGGTGGCCGACCGCTGCGTCCAGACCATGGGCGGCATGGGCTTATCCCGAGATTCCATCGTCGAACAGGTTTTTCGCGAAACCCGGGCCTTCCGCATCTACGACGGCCCGACCGAGGTCCACAAATGGTCCTTGGCGAAAAAGATCAAGCGCGCCGTCCAGGCGGCCGCACAGCATTGAATACGCCCGCGGATTCGAAGGCGGGCATCGGAGGCGCCATGCAAAGCACATACGACTTAAACGGTAAAACCGCCCTGGTGACGGGCGCCTCGGGCGGCCTGGGCGCCGAGTTCGCCCGCATGCTGGCCGACAGCGGCGCATCCGTCATCCTCGCGGGCCGGCGCCGCGAGGCCCTGGACGCCGTCGTCCGCGGCATCCAGGACGCGGGCGGCACCGCACACGCCGTGACCATGGACGTGACCGACGAGGACGGCGTGCGCGCCGGCTTCGAGGCCATCGAGCGCCTGGGCGCCGTGGCCGACGTGATCGTCTGCAACGCCGGGGTGGCGATCACCCGCGCGGCCCTGGACGTGTCGCCCGAGGACTGGCGCCAGATCATCGGCACCAACCTCACCGGCTGCTGGTTCGTTGCGCGCGAGGCCGCCCGGCGCCTGATCGAGGCGAGCAAGCCCGGCGCCATCATCAACATCACCTCGATCCTCGGGCATCGGGTGTCGGGCGCGGTCATGCCCTACGCCGTGGCCAAGGCGGGGCTCGAGCAGATGACGCGCTGCCTGGCGCTCGAGTGGGCGCGGCACGGCATCCGCGTGAACGCGCTCGCCCCCGGGTACGTCAATACGCCGCTGAATGCCGCATTCTTCGAGACGGATCCCGGCAAGGCCCTCCTGCGCAGGGTCCCCATGCGCAGGCTCGGCCTGGTGCAGGACCTGCGCGCGCCGCTGCTGCTGCTCGCGAGCGACGACAGCGCCTTCATGACAGGCAGCTCTATCGTCGTCGATGGCGGCCATTTGCAATCGGCGCTGTGATGCAGACCGGAACGGAGGGGACGGTGCCGGATTCGCCGAAACTCGCATACCTGCTGGAATTCATCCAGGCCCAGACCGGCGCCGACGCCATCGAGGCGCTGGACTTCCAGCAGCTCTCGGGCGGCGCGGTACAGGAAAACCATGGCCTGCACGTGCGCATGGCCGGCGGCTCGATGCCTGGCGAGCACCACTGGGTGGTGCGCTGCAATGCGCCCGCCGCGCTGTCCACGAGCCTCGGCCGCTCGCAGGAATTCGAGGTGTTGCAAACGGCGCACCGCGCCGGCGTCCGCGCCCCCCGCCCCCTGTGGCTGTGCGCCGGCCCCAACCCGCTGGGCGGCGAGTTCTACATCATGGAACGCGCCGCCGGCGACGCCGGGGCGCGCGGGCTGGTCAAGGACCAGGCGCTCACCGCCGCGCAGCGCCAATCCCTGATGTTCGAACTGGGCCGCAACCTCGCCTTGCTGCACCGCATCGAGTGGTCGACTGAAACGCTGCCCTTTCTGGCCCGGCCAGAGCCCAACGCCGCCCAACGGCGCCTCGACGAATGCCGGCGGACCTTGCGGCGGCTCGGCGAGTGCCACCCGGCCATCGAGCTGGGCCTGTGGCACCTCGGCCGACACATCCCCGAGGACCAGGCGTGCGTCCTGAGCCACGGCGATTTCCGCTCGGGCAACTATCTGGTGAGCCAGGGCGAGCTGACCGCCATCCTGGACTGGGAGTTCGCCTCGTGGAGCGACCCCTATGAGGACCTGGGCTGGATGTGCGCGGCCTGCTGGCGCTTCGGCCGTCCCGAGCGCGAGGCGGGCGGCGTGGGCGACAAGGCGGACCTGTTCGCCGGCTACGAGAGCGTCTCGGTCCGGCGCATCGATCCACAACGGGTCGTCTACTGGGAACTGATGGCCTGCGTGCGCTGGGCCGCCGTGGCGCTGGAGCAATCGCACCGCCACCGCTCGGGCCAGCAGGAATCGCTGGAACTTGCCTTGACGGGACGCATCCTGCCGGAAATCCAGCAAGACCTCATGGGCCACCTGCGACTGTTCCTCGCGTCGATCGGCACCACGATTCCCGAGACGGCCCCGGAATCCATCCCCACGCCCGCCGCGCGCCCGGCCGGCCCGCCGGCCGATCAGCCCGACGGGGCCGCCCTGCTGCGCACGGCCCGACAGGTGCTGCTGCGCGAGATCCTGCCGCTCCTGCCATCCAACCGGACGTACGACACCCGCATGATCGCCCATGCCATGGACATCGCCGCGCGTGAACTGGACATCGGCAGCCCCACCCTCGAGGCGCAGCAACAGGCGATCGACGCGTTCTACCGGGCCTTGGGGTTGACCCCCCCCGACTCCGGCCTGCCCGGCCTCGTCCGCGACATCCGGCAAGGGATCTTTTCCGATGCGCAACAATCCGCATTGTGCGCCCTCGTCGACACCCTGCTGGGCCTGAAACTCAGGCTGAGCAACCCAAAACGCCTGGGGCGCGCGACGACGCCATGACGAACCCGCCTGAGGGCGGGGCCGCCCCGGACCACGGGCCGGCCCCGCGCACAGCCGTCGAGCCCACCGATCAGGCGGTCGCGGGCGGCCGCAGCAGCTCGGCCAGCTCCGGGCCCAGGCCCTCGTAGGCGATCGGCGGTGCCTCGGGCCTCGCCGCCACCGCGCCAGCCAGCCGCCGCGCCTCGGCCATCGCCGCCTCGAGCGGGTCGATCAGGCGGGCGGGCGTGGACAGGCGCGGCCCGAATCCCGCCAGGGCGGATCCGCCCAGGATCACGGCGCCGGCCCCCGCCGCCACCGCCGCATCGACAGCCTCTTGCAAGACACCGGCAAAGCGGCCGGGATCGCGGGTGACATCCAGGCCCGTCGTCTGGATGGCGAACACACCCCGCAGCAGCCCCGCATGCGGCGTCGCGCGCACGCGCTCCTCGAGCATCGGCACCCAGGCGGGTCCGGCGGTGACGATCCCGAAGGGGCCCGCAACGCGGGCCGCCTCGGCGACGGCCGACTCCAACAGGCCGATCACCGGGACCGCGGCAAGCTCGCGCAGCGCCTCCAGCCCGGGATCGCCGAAGCAGGCGATCACGACGGCGTCGGCGCGCCCGGCATGGGCGGCGATGTGGCGCGCGTAGGTATCCAGGACCGCATGGGCGGCGATCGCATAGGAGGCGCGCGACGCCACGACCGCGCCGCCGAATCGGGCGGTGGCGGGCACCAGCGCGATACCGTCCCCGCTGTGCCGGCCGGCCTCGCGGACGATGTGCGCGGTCATGTCGGCCGAGGTGTTCGGGTTCAGCAGCAGGACGTCCATGTCAGGCGGGCTCCCGCGCGCCCAGGCTCGAGGGCTCATGGCCGCCGCGCGCAGCGGCATCCGCGCCCCGCCCTCCCGTCCGGGCGACATAGGCGTCGATGGCCGCCTTCAGCGCGGGCAACAAGTCGGCCTTGCCGTGCGGCACGGCGCGCGGATGCAGCCGCGTCTCGATCAAGGCGAGGTGCACCATCATGGCATGCGCCGCCGCCGCCGGATTGCGGCCCTCCAGGGCGACGAGAATTTCCTCGTGCTCCTCGACCGCGCACTCCGACGCATTGCTGTCCTCAAAGAGCGCGACCAGCATGGAGGTGCGGGCGACGAGCTCCTGCATGGTGCGCATCACGAATTCGTTCCCCGCCATGCGCGCCAGCAGGGTGTGGAACTCGCCGGACAGGCGCACCGAATCGGCGCGGCTATTGTGCTGGTGCGCCTGCCGCTCGCTGGTGAAATGAGCGCGCAGCAGGGTTTTCTGCTCGTCGTTCAGGCATTCGGCCAGCCGCCAGGCGATGCCGCCCTCGACGATCCGCCGCGCCTCGTAGATCTCGCGCGCATCCTCGATGCTGGGATTGACGACATAGGCCCCGCGATTGGGAAAAGTCTCGATCAGGCGCTCGTGGCCCAGGCGCAGCAGCACCTTGCGGATCCGCTCGCGCGTCACGCCGAACACCGCCGCCAGCCGCTGCTCGCCGAGCTTGGCGCCGGCCATCAGCCGCCCGGACAGCAGGGCCTCGGAAAGAATGGCGTAGATTTCCTGATCGTCGAACCGTCCCATCATCGGCCTGTCACCCTAGGAGGCGTTGTCGATCCAGTGCCGCGCGATCTGCTCGCGCGTCGCGATCCATGCGCCCTTGTGCCCCGCAAGGTGCTGGAATATGCGTTCGAGGGCGCCCATGCGCGCCGGCCTGCCGATCATCCGCAGGTGCAGCCCGATCGACAGCATGCGGGGAAAGCGATCGCCCTCGCGCGCCAGCCAGTCGAATCCGTCGCAGACGTACGTCGCGAATGAGGCGCCTGTATCGAAACGATTGGTGTGCTGGAACTGCATGTCGTTGGTGTCGAATGAATACGGCAAGACCAGATGTCGCGCGCCATCCACGTCCACGAAGTACGGCGTGTCGTCATTATAGGCATCGCTATCGTAGAGGAAACCCTGCTCGCGCAACAGCGAGCGGGTGTTCTCGGTGCGCACCGAGCGTGTGTGCCAGCCCACCGGCGCCTTGCCGACCGCCGCGCGGATGGCCTCGACGGTGGCGGCGATCGCCCGGCGTTCTGCATCGAGGGGCATGCCGGCGTGCGTTTCCCAGCGAAAACCGTGGGCCGAGATCTCATGCCCGCGGCGGGCCGCATCCCGCACCAGCCAGGGCGAGCGCTCGACCGCGCGACCACAGGCGCTGACGGTCATGGGCACGCCGTACTGCTCGGCCAGGTCCACGATCCGCCAGTACGCGACCCGCGTGCCATACTCGAAATGCGTGTCGATACAAGGGTCCAGCACCGTTTGCTGGTCGATGACCTCGTAGACGGACTCATTGAACGCATCCCCGTCGGCGATGCTGAATTCCGCCCCCTCTTCGAAGTTCAGCACGAACGAGACAGCAACCCGCGCGCCCCCCGGCCAAGCCACCGCCGGCGGCTGGTTTCCATAACCCACCAAATCACGCATATTGTTTATCCTCAACGGCCAATCATGGTCCTGGGTAGATACAACACGATCTCGGGAAACGCCGCGAGCAGGATGATCGCGACGATCAGCAGCAAAAAGAACGGGATGGAGGCGCGCGCCACGGTGAGCAGGCTGCGCCCGGTCAGGGCCTGGAGGATGAATAGATTGAAGCCGACTGGCGGTGTGATCTGCGCCAGCTCCACCATCACCACCAGATAAATGCCCAGCCAGACCGGATCGATGCCCACCGCCTGCGTCATCGGCAGCACGATCGAGGCGGTCAGCACGATCATCGACACCCCTTCCAGAAAGCAGCCCAGGACGAGGTAGAGGACGGTCAAGGCGGCAAGCAGCTCGTACTGCCCGAGGTTCATGGCCAGCACGGCCTGGGCGGCGTACTTGGGAATGCCGGAATAGTCCAGGGCCGTCGTCAGCACCGAGGCGCCGGCGATGATCAACAGGATCAGGGTCGAGGTCTTGACCGTGCCGGTGAGCGCGTTTCCAAGCATGGCGCGGGACAGCGAGCCGCCCATTCCGGCCAGTACAATCGCGCCCGCCACGCCGATGACGGCCGATTCGGTGGGCGTCGCCCAGCCGCCGTAGATGCTGCCGATCACAAAAAACACCAACACGATCGGCGGCACAATGCGCCCCACGTCGCGCCAACGCACCTGGTCATCGCTGGCCTGTGTGGGCACGCCCTCGCGATTGAGCATCGCCCAGACGGCGATATAACCCATGAACAGCGCCATCAGCAACAGGCCGGGCAGCACCCCCGCCAGAAATAGGCGCGCGATGGAGGTCTGGCTGACGATGCCATAGACGATCATCATGATGGACGGCGGGATCAGCAGCCCGAGCGTGCCCGATCCGGTCAGGGTGCCGATGATCATGCTCTCGCGGTAGCCGCGCCGCGTCAGCTCGGGCACCGACATCCGGCCGATCGTCGCGCAGCACACGCCGCTGGAGCCGACAATGGCCGCCAGCACGCCGCAGCCCAGCACATTCACGTGCAGCAGGCGGCCCGGCAACCAGCGCACCAGCGGCGCAAACCCCTTGAACATGTTCTCCGAGAGCTTGGAATGAAACAACAGCTCGCCCATCAACAGGAACAGCGGCAACGCCGTCAGGGGCCAACTGTCCAGAGACGAGAACACCGAGGACGCGACCAGTCCGCCGGCATTGCTCGCGTCCAGCATCACCAAGCCGGCAATGCCCACCACCAGCAGCGCCAGCCCGACCCAGAACCCGAGCGCGAGCAGCACGGCCAGGAGGCCGACAAGAATGAGAAAGGTCCCGGTCATGATCCATCCTCCCGCGCCGAGGACGCCATCGCGACCGCGCCATCCATTTCACTGACCCCGAAACGCACCTCGCGACCGCGCACGAGCCGCCAGCCATCGCGCAGCAGCGCAAGCCCTAGCAGCCCAAAGCCCAGCGGAATCGTGCTCAGCGGAATCCACATCGGAATGGCGACCAGGCCATCGCTCAGGTCATTGAAACGGAACGCCATCCACGCCAGCGCGCCCGCGTGAAAGGTCAGGGCCGCGCACAGCAGCGCGCCGCCGACATGGTTGAGGATGCCCACCCCGCGGCGCACGGACGCCGGCATCCGCTGGTACAGCGCATCCACCCGGACGTGCACGCCCTCGGCATAGGCATAGACAAAGCCGAACAGGGCCATGCCCACCATCAGGAAGGTGACGATGATTTCCGACGAGGGCACGAGAATTCCGACCGGACGCAAGGCCAGGGTCGCGGCCAGGATCAGGACCATGCCGCACAGACACAGCACGGACAAGGCCCCGGCCCACCGGATCAAGCGGTCCATGGGCGCCACCCTACTTCATGCCCAGGTATGCGTCGAGAACCGCCCGCTGCCCGGCCGATGCCTTGGCCTTCCAGTCGTCCTCCATTTGCACGCCCACGGCCTTGAGCTGCCCGATAAAGGCCGGCGAGGCCTGCGCAACCTCCACCCCCTTGCGGGTCATGAGGGCGAGCTGCTCGGTCGTCAGCGCCTTCATGCGCTCGAAGCCGGCCTGCTCGGCCGCCTTGCCCGCCTCGACCAGCGCGTCCTGCTCGGCCTTGGAGAGCTTGCCGAACACCTCGCTATTGATGACCACGACCTGCTTGGTGAACAGCGCGCCCACCATGGTGAGATGCTTGACGAAATCCCACGCCTGCGTGTCGATGCCGGTCTGCGGCGAGGTGAACATGGCATTGATCAGGCCCGTGGAAAACGCCTGCGGAATCTCGCCGAACTGGACGATCAAGGGCTCGGCCTTCAGCAAGTCGCCCATGCGGCGCGTCTCGGTGCTGTAGACCCGCATCTTCAGGCCCGCCAGATCCTCGGCCTTGGACACGGGCTTGAGGGTATAGAAACCCTGCGGCGGGTTCCACATGGCGAACAGCACCTTCATCCCGCGCTGGGCAAAGGAATCCGTGAGGTACTGCCTGGAGGCCTGCCACAGCTTCTGGGCGCCGTCATAGTCGCCCGCCAGGAATGGGATGGCGTCCAGGATGTACACCGGATCCTGGTTGCCGTAATTGCCCAGCCGCACATCGCTCAGGGCCACCTGGTTGGTCTGGACCGCCCGCATCATGTCGGGCAGCTTGACCAGCGTCTGGTTGTTGTGCAGCTCGATGCTCAGGGAGCCGCCGCTGCGCTTGCCGGCGTCGGCGATGAAGTCCCTGACGGTCACCGTCAGGTAATTGGCGTCCGGATAGCCGGACGCCATCTTGAGATCCGCGGCCGACGCGGGGGCGGCGGCGGTGAACAACAAGGTACTCACAAACGCAACGATGCCCAGCGGTGCCCTGAAAGCAAGGCTTGTCTTGAAAGTCTGCATGATCGGTCTCGCAAAGTCGTGGAGGTTCGGGTGAAATTTGTTCTCAATCCATATTGGATTGTGCACAAATTACATCCGATCGACGACAAGGAGCAAGCACTAATCGTGCTCGATCTCGAAAATCAGGGTAAACGTGGAGACTGTGGGTTCAGTGCGAAAAACACATCCCGCCACAGCAGGACGCCGCGCCGGCACAGGAGGCCGGCGCGGCGACGCGCTAGAGCGGGATCGGCGCCAGGGGATCGTCGTCGCCATTGGATTCCAACAGCGCAGCGAACAAGGGCGCCAGGGCGCCCCCTGACAGGGTCTTGCATTTGAGCATGAGGTCGGCCGTGGTGAAAGGCAGCTCCGGACCGCCGGAAACCCGGTCGCAGCGTTGGGAAAAGGACGTTCCGTCCTCGAAGACAAGTTCTGCCAAGGCGCCATGAGCGCCTCGCGAACCGTCCTCCTCCGCGCATTCCAATGAGACGTTCGCCCGCAGCGCGGCCACCGCGGGGTCGCACAGCGAGGCGGCGCTGAACGCCGACACCCCGGCATCGCCCTGGATCCAGGTCACCGCCGCGACATGGGGCAGAGAGAACCGCGCGCCCAGCACGGTCGATGGCTCGGGGTCGTTCAACAGCAGCGCCAAGGGCGACACTTCGAGCCGTATCGAGCGGACACTCCCGGGCCGAATGCCGGCCTCCAGAACCCGCGCCCGCAGCGCCAGCAGAGCCTCGACCGCCGCATGGGCCTGACGTGCGCAGGCGTGCTGCTTGTGGTATCCGCGCTCGATCAACCAAGAGCGCCCGAGGCCATCGAGCAAGGGCGCGGCATGGAACCTCGCGCCGAGAATCCCGCGGTAGGTCGCGAGCATGCCCGCCGCATCGGCGCCGAACCCCTGGGCCGCGGCATCGGCGCAATCGAAACCCGCCGCCACCCCGACCCCGGCCGACAAATCAATCACCTCATGGCCCTTGCGCGCCAGGTCGAACGGCGCGGCCATGGCCATGGCCGCCGCCGCTCCGAGGCAGCGTTCCCATTCGTCCGGCCCGTACTTGCGCAAGGCCGCGAGCGTCGCGGCGGAGCCATAGGCGCTCCAGGCGGCATGCGGATGCGGGACGCCGGAATCGAACCGCAAGGCCAGGGCTGTCCGGCACGTGATCTCGTACCCCAGCGCAATCGCGGTCAAGGCCGCGTGCAAGCCGAGCCCTTCGGCCTGCGCCTCGGCCAGCGCCGGGGACACGGTATAGAGCCCCGCATGGCACATGACGTCGCTGTGCCCCTCATCGAGCTGCGCCCAGTTCGAGCGAATGGCGTTGATGCGCGCCGCATTCCTGCGATCCGCGCAGAGCGGCTCGGCCGTCCACAGGCGCGATTCGCCCCCGACCGCCGCCACACGCCGGTGCAGCGAATCGGCGACAGGATCAAAGGAGGCGGCAATGGCGCATGCCACATTGTCGGCCGATATCCGAGCCGCCTTGGCCAGTATGCGCGCCGGCAGGTCGGCATCCCTCGCCGCCCGGGACGCCCAGGCGCACAGCGCGCGGATCGCCGAGGCGTCGCCCACGCTCATGCCGGACGGGAGGGGCACACCTCGCGGCCCCAGCCCGGCTCACCCACGAGGCGGCGGTTCTCGACGACGAGGCGGCCGCCCACAATCGTATGCACAGGCCTCGCAGTGATCAGCCGTCCATGCCAGGGGGAGATGCGGTTCAGGGAATGCAGCGTCTCCTGGTCGATGCGCTCCTCGACGCCCAGGTCCACGATCGCGATGTCCGCATCGGCGCCTGCCGTGATCGAGCCTTTGGCGGGATGAAGATTCCAGCGCAGGGCCGGATTGAGGGCGCTCAGGCGCACGTAGGTCTCGATGCTCATCCGGCCGCGCTGCACTTCGGTGAGCATGACCGCCATCTGCGTCTCGATGCCGATGACACCCCGGCAGCAGTCCCAGATGCTGGGCTGCGTTTTTTCCTCCATGGTGTGTGGCGCGTGATCGGTGGCGATCATGTCGATGGTGCCATCGAGCAGGGCCTCCCAGAGGCCCGCATGGTGGGCTTCGCCGCGCACCGGCGGATTGACGCGCAGCATCCCGCCGAAACGCTGGATGTCCTGGCGGTCGAAAAACAGGTAATGCGGACACGTCTCGGCTGACAAATCGACGCCGCGGGCCTTGGCGTCCCGGATGAGCTGAGCGCCCTGCGCCGAGCTCGTATGCGCCATGTGCAGGGGCGCGCCGGCGGACGAGGCCATGGCGATCGCCCGGCTCAGAGCCTCGACCTCGCAAACCTCGGGACGTGACTCGGCGTGCGCCAGGCCATCCGTCCGCCCGGCGCGTATCAACGCGTCACGGCGGCGGATCAGGATGGCCGCGTTTTCCGCATGGACGGCTGTCCTGATCCCGTGCCTGGCGATCACGGACAGCCCCTCGTAGATCAGGCCATCGTCCGGATTCGGCAGGTCACCGGTCGTCTCGCTCATGAAGCACTTGAAGCCAATCACCCCCGCTTGCGCCAAATCATCGAGATGCTCGAAGCTGCTGTCGTCCAGCACGCCGTACAGGCCGTAGTTCACATGCGATAGCGACGCCGCGCGCGCGCGCTTGATCGCCAGATTGTCCACCGAGGACGTGGCCGGATCGGTGTTGGGCATGTCGAACACCGTCGTCACGCCGCCGACCGCCGCCGCCGCCGAGCCGCTTTGCCACGTTTCCTTGTACAGCATCCCCGGGTCGCGGAAATGCACGTGCACGTCGATGGCGCCGGGCAGGACATGCAGTCCCCTGGCGTCCAGCGTGCGGGAGGCCGCACGCATGTAGCGGGGATCGCCGATGGCAACGATCTTTCCATCCTTGACAGCAACACTCGCCTGCACGGTTTCTTCGGGCAGGACGACCGTGCCATGGGCGATCAAGAGATCGGGAACAGGTGTCATGAGGGGACCCTTCAAAGATTCATTGATAAAGCCGATCCGGCAGCCACAGGGCGAGTTGTGGCCAAGCGATCAACAGGCCGGTCAGCAGGAGCATGGTCGCGACAAACGGCGCCGCCCCGACCATGACCTCGGTGATGTCCCGGCCCGGACCCCGGATTCCGTGCACGACATACAGATTCATGCCCACGGGTGGAGTGATCAGCGACAACTCGGCCATCACCACCAGGAACACGCCAAACCACACGGGGTCGAAACCGAGGCTCACCACCAAGGGCGTGACCACGGGAATCGTCGTCACCATCATCGACAAGGTTTCCAGGAAGCAGCCCAGCACCAGATACAGCAGGACCAGGACCAGAATCGTCTGCAAAGGACTGATGCCCATGTCCCGGATCCAGGATGCGATGGCCTGGGGCACACCCAGCAGGCTGATCACGAAATTGAGGAAGAACGCGGCGACCACGATCAGGAGAACGACTCCCGTGGTGCGGATGGTCGAGCGAAACGCAGCGTTGAGCATCCGGATCGACAGCCGCCCGTAGAGCGCCACGATGACCAGCGCGGCCACGACCCCCAGGCCGGCCGCCTCGGTGGCGGTGGCCCATCCGGCATAGATGCTGCCCATCACGATGAGGCCGACGATGATCAACGGCACCAGGTCGACGAGCATGATCAGCCGGGTCGCCCAGTCCACCGGCTTTTCCCCTTTGCCGGCGATCGCCGGCCTCCAGAGCGCAAGCCCGGCAATCGTGAGCATGAACAGCGCGATCAGGACCAGGC
This sequence comes from Castellaniella sp. GW247-6E4, assembly GCF_040276065.1. Taxonomy (NCBI): domain Bacteria; kingdom Pseudomonadati; phylum Pseudomonadota; class Betaproteobacteria; order Burkholderiales; family Alcaligenaceae; genus Castellaniella; species Castellaniella sp. GW247-6E4. The sequence goes on from NZ_JBELOI010000010.1 coordinate 148,269, forward strand.
CGGGAATCGCGCCCGCGGCGAACAGGCGGCCGATCGAGGTGTCGGTCATCGCGCCGTAGACGATCATATTGATGCTCGGCGGTATCAGGATACCCAGCGTGCCGCCGGCGGCCAGGGAGCCGAGCACGATGCGCTCGTCGTACTCGCGTTCCCTGAACGCTGGCAGGGCGACCGTGCCGATCGTCGCGGCCGTTGCGATGCTGGAGCCCGACGTCGCCGCGAACAGGCCGCAACTGACGATGTTCGTATGCAGCAGGCCCCCGGGGACCTTGCTGGTCCAGGCGGCCAGGGCCGCGTACATCCGCTCGCTCAGGCCGGCGCGCAGCAGCAGCTCGCCCAGCAGGATGAACAGGGGCACGGACACCAGGATGAAATCATTCTGCGTGGCCCAGGCCAGATTGCCGATATTCATCACGATCGCCGGGCCCAGCGTGATCAGTGCGGTCACCCCCGCGATCACGAACATGATGACCGCCACATGAATGCCCGCCGCCCCCAGGATGATCAAGGCGCCCAGGAAACAGATGACGAAGGTCATTGGATCCACCATTTTCCGCTCCTGTCAGCGTCCGTCTTCTTCGACCTGGATGGAGGCCGCCAAGGCCTGGGAGGATGGGCCGAACGCGCCCCTCAGCAGCCGCACGGCGAGCCAGGCGGCAAAGATCGTGAAGATCGCCAGGGCGAGACACCAGATCGACTGCGGGATCACCAGCGGGGTCTTGAGAGGCGTCGGGGCGATGGCCTTGAGATCCCAGGAGTCTCGCAAGACCAGCGCGGCGCGCCACGTCAGCGTGCCCGCAAACACCGCCAGCAGCAGGTGTGCCAGACCCGCCGACAACAACAACCCACGGGCCGGCAGCCGCTTGACCAGAAGGTCGACACAGATATGCCGGTGCATGATCATCGCGTAAGTGAAACCGACCGTCGATGCCGCCGTCAGCACATAGCCGCCCATCTCATCGACGCCCTGCAAAGAGGTGTTGAGGAATTTCCTGAGCAGAATCTCGAGTGCGATGGCCAGCGACAAGGCCAGCAGCGCCCACCCCGCCAACAGCACGATGCTGTCGATGAGCCGGCCGCCGATCACCTCATCCCGGCCGGGCGGCATCCCGGAAGACGCGCCATCCACTGGTGGGGTCCGCGTATCCATCTGGGCCCCGCAATCAATCCACAACCACGGAAAGCCCGACCGCCTTGCCGACGCTGCCGTTCCAGGCCGCCGCGCAACCGGGATGGGTCGCCGCACAGTCCTTGCTCCAGTCCGGCAGGATGACCGTTCGGGCCGCCTCGCGCAGCGCTGCCTTGTCCTCGGGCAGCACCGGCACCCGCGTCATTGCCGCCTTGGTGCCGTATTTGCAATCGGCGGCACCAATATTGCAATTGACGCCGTCGTCGAAGGTCTTGAAGGCCAGGTCCCACATGGCGGCCTCCAGGCCGCGAAACTGCTCGACCAAGACCGCCTGCGCCTTGGGCGACAGTTTGTCGAAATACGCCTTGCTCACCACGTGCGCCTGGATGCCCCAGCCGATGGACAGCGGATAGATGTGATCGGTGACCTCGTACCATTTCGACGTGTTGCCCGACAGGGTGGCCGTGATCCCGCAATCGATGACACCACGCTGCAGGCTCTGGTAGACCTCCGAGAACGCCAGCGATACGGGGGTCCCGCCCAGGTGCTCGATGAGCTTGCCCATCTCGGGCGTGAAGCTGCGAATCTTTTTACCCTTGAGGCCGGCGAGCCCCTTTACGTCGCCCTTGCAAAAGAACACCTGGCCGGGGAAAGGCCAGAGCGCCAGCGTGAGCGCACCGTGCTTGTCCAGCATGCGGCGCGAAAAATCATCCCGGAACGCGTCCACGACCTTGCGCTCGGTCTCGAGATCGGGTGCCACGCCCGGCAGATCCAGCCCCAGGAGGAATGGGTCATCGCCGCTGACATAGCCCACCTGGATCTCCATCACATCGAACACACCGAGCTTGAGCAGCCGCAAGGCATCGAATCCCTTGAGCGCGACCTCGTCGGCGGTCTTGAACTGTGGCTGAAAGAGCCCATCCGTGGCCTTGGACAGCCCCTCGAAGAACGGCCTCTCGACCTCTGAACTCTGCAATTGCCCCTGGAACGTACCCACCGCCCTCAGGGGGTAGGACTCTTGCGCCGCGACGCCGGCGCTGCCCGCGGACCACAGAACCATTGAAACAAGCGCTGCGGCAAAACCCCTATCGATCTTCATCTCCAGCCTCCTTTGTCAGCCCCGGTCTACTGCCGTCTCAATTTCTGAGCATGTTGTCATGTGCCCTGGGGTATCGTTTCGAGCTACTATATGAGCCGATGTGTGACAAGGCAATTTGAATCTGCAAGACTTGTCTCAAAATACGAGACAAGCCGTCCGGGAAGAACCCAAAGGCCTCCGGGGGCGCACCGCCCGCTCGGCGGCCGTCATGAAAGGGCCGATCCATGGCATCGAAACTCGCGGAAATCGGACAGCGCCTGCACGCCTACCGCATCGGCGCGGGGCTCAGCGCCAATGACGTCGCCGACAGGCTCAGCGTATCGCGGGCCACAGTCTACCGGCTCGAGAGCCACGGCATCGACCGGATCGGGCTGCTCGAAAGGGTCGCCTCACTGCTGGGCGTCTCGCTCGAGACCCTCCTCGGCGTCGGCGTGGAATACATCGCATCCGCGGTGACCTACTTCGAGCGCCTGCGCCAGCTCGAGAGCGGATGCGCCCGCATCTTCGTCGCCTTCGCCCCCGTGTTCTCCTTGCTGACATCCGCAGAGTACGACGAGGCGCTGCGCGCATCGCTGATGGAGCAATGCACCGGAGAGATCGCCGGCCGCCCAGGCCCGCAGATCGTGGGCGAGTTGATGGACATCCTGATGCGCCGCAAAGCGGCTTTCCAGCAGGCGGCGCCAAACGTGACCGTCGTGCTCTCAGCGGCCGACATCATGCAATATGCGCGCTTCGGAATGGCGGCCGCCGATTCCTCACAAACGGACCAGCGCGCCAAGCGCAGCGTCGCCGCCCGCGAACTCGAAGTCCTGGCCCGGCACATCGCCCACCCGCCGATCGGCATCCAGATCGGCATTCTGTTCGAGCCCCTGCCCAGCACGGGCTTCGCGCTGATCCGCAGGGACGGCCGGCAAGTCGTGGTGACCAGCCCCTTTCGCCTCGCGCCCCCTCTGAATATCCAGCGCGGCATCGCCATGATTTCCGAGGCGCCCGAGGCCGTCAAACTCTACTCGCGCCTGGCCTCCGACCTGTGGTCCGGCGCCACGACGGGCGCCGATGCCCGGGACTTCGTGCTGAGCCAGGCGCATCGGGCGTGAACTAGCGGATTTTATTTGTACGAGTAATAGTACTTGTACGAGGCCCCGTAGCCGATGCGGCCGCCGCGCACGCCGTTGAAGATCGCGCCCTTGACGGGGTCGCCGACGCCCGAGTGGCGCAGCTTGGCCAGGGCGTCGCGGACCTCGCCGACGGTGCTGTATTCGGCGCGCGCGACGATGAAGGCGGCCGAGGCGTGGCGCATGACGGCCAGCACGTCCGCCACGGGCAGGATGGGCGGGGTATCCAGCACGATGAGGTCGTGCGTGCGGCCCAGGGCGTCCAGCAGTTCCGCGAAACGGGGGCTCAGCAGCAATTCGCCCGGATTGGGCGGCACGACGCCGGCGGGCAGGACGGACAGGCCCTCGACCGGCCCCTTGCGCAGCAGGTCCTCGAGGGGCGCGGTGCCCGCCAGCACCGAGGACAGGCCCGGGGCCTTGCGGTCATAGCCAAAGGACTCGTGCAGGCGCGGGCGGCGCATGTCGGTGTCCAGCAGGGCGACGCGCTGGCCGGCGCCGGCCAGCAGCACGGCAAAGTTCGAGGCGACGAAGCTCTTGCCCACGCCGCTGGTGGCGCCGGTGATGGCCACGACCTTGCCCGGCGCACCCATCATGGCAAAGGTCAGGCCGGTGCGCAGCGACCGCAGGGCCTCGACGGCGGGGTCCTCGGGGTGGGTGACGGCCAGCAGGACGCGCAAGGCGCGGCGGCGGCGCCCGGGGCGACCGCCGCGCTTGACGCCGCCGCGGCCGTCGGATTCCGGCACGGTGACGTAGGTGGACAGGCCGGTGGCCTGCTCGATCTGCTCGGAACGCTGGATTGCCGGCCGCATGAAGTGCGCGAGGAACGCCATCAGCAGGCCCAGCATGGCGCCCAGGGCGGCGGCGATGGCGACCACCAGCATCCGGCGCGGCTCGACCGGCTTGTCGTTGCGCACGGCGTAGTCGATGATGCGCACATTGCCGATGGTGCCGGCCTCGGCCACGCGCAGTTCCTGCGCATTGTTCAGCAGGGAAATGTACAGCGCGGTGTTCACGCGCGCATCGCGCTCGAAGGGCAGCAGCTCGCGCTGGGCCTTGGGCAGGCGATTGATGGTCTTGTCCAGGTCGGCGATGGCCTTGTCGACGGCGGCCAATTGGTTGCCCAGGGCCTTGACCTCGGGATGCTCGGGCTTGAAGCGCTGCAGCAGCTCGTCGCGCTTGAGGCGCAGCTCCAGGCGGCTGTTTTCCAGTTTGATCGCCTGTTCCAGCAGGCCCTCGGCCTCTTTGTCCACGGCGATGGTGCTGCTGCGCGAGCGGTATTGCGACAGGGCGTCCTCGGCCGCATCCACGTTGCGCTTCAGTTCTGGCAGCTGCTGTTCCAGGAATTTCAGGCTGCTGCGCGCCTCGGCGCTGCGCCGCTCTACATTCTGGGCCAGATAGGCGCGCGCAATGGCGTTGACCATCTCCGTGGCAAAGGCCACGTCGCGGTCCTTGAAACTCATGCGGATGATGTTGCTCTGCTTGCCCGCCTCGGACACGCTCAGCGCCTTGCGCAAGTCCTCGACCGCCTGGATGGGGGACTTCTCGATCACCTCAAAGCGCGTGCCGGGGCGCCCGGCCAGGTCCTTGACCGCCACCGAGGCATCCTCGCCGGCGATCTGGAACTGGACGCGCTCGCCGACCACACCGGCAGCCAGTTCCTGACCATCGCCATCCAGCAGCACATAGCCGGCGTCGGTGGCCTCCAGCACGAATGCCTCGCCCCATTGGCGGCGCGGCAGGTCGAGTTCGGCGAACACCAGCCGTTCGCCGCCCCAGGCGTAACCGTCCAGGCCCCACAGGGGCTCGGCCAGACCCTTGGACTCGCGTTCGTGGCGGCGCGCGAACCAGCCGCCGATCAGGGGAAAGCGGCTGTCGACCTCGACCTCGACATTGCCCTGGGTGGCGCGGATGGCCTTCATCAGGACCTCGCGCGAGCGCAGGATTTCCAGTTCGCCGGCGACGGAGCTTTGCTGCATGCCGATGAATTCGGACAACTGCGACAGGCCGCTGAGGGCGGATCCCTTTTGATCCTCGACCTGGATCAGGGCGTCGGCCTGATAGACCGGCCGCGCCAGCAACGCGTAGGCCACCCCGGCGACCAGGACCACGACGAACACGCCCAGGATCAGCCAGACGCGCTGCGCCAGCACATTCAGCAATTCACCGAGGCTGATCTCGTCCTCGTCCGCCAGGCCGCCCGCCTGGATGGCCTGGTTCCCTTGTCCTGATTGTTCCATCATTGTTCGATTGTCTTTTCTGGTTTGAAGCACCGATCAATCGGCGATGGTGCGCACGTTGGCCGCACCGCCCACCGTGGGCAGCAGCTGGTTGATCACCCGCGACCAGCGGGTCACCGAGGCCGCATCCACGAACACCACGTCGCGCGCCTGCAGGTCAAATCGATCGGCCAGGACCAGGGCGTCCGGGGCGTTGGCGTTCAGGTGCCAGACCTGCGGCCGACCGCTGTCGGCGGCGCGCATTACATAGACCTGGCCGCCGTTGGCCGTCACCGGATTCAGGCCGCCCGCGTCGCTCAAGGCCTCGGACAGCGTGTATTCACCATACGGCAATAATACAGACTGCGGCTTGGCGACCTCGCCCAGAACAAAGACCTTGTTGTACCGCTGTTCCGGCACATTGAGGACGTCGCCATCACGCAGCAAGAGGTTTTGCGACAGGTCGCCGTCGTGATACAGGGCGTACAGATCAATGCGGCGCGCCACGCCGTCGCGCGTCAGGATGGCCTCGCGCTGGTCGGCCTTTTCCGTCAGGCCGCCGGCCTTGGTCACCAGGTCGGTCACGCGCAGAGGCACATCGCTGATCGCCTGCGGGCCGGGCTTGTCGAATTCGCCCACGGCAAAGGCCTTGCGGCCGCGATACTGCAGCACCGACACGTCCACCTGGGGCTCGGTCAGGTATTCCGTCAGCCGCGAGGCCAGCTCGCGGCGGATCTCGTCGACCGAACGTCCCGCCGCGCGCACGCGGCCGGCGTAGGGATAAAAGAAATAGCCGTCGTCCTTGACCGTGCGGCCCGCCAGGTCGGTGGACAGCTGGCCCGCCGGATTATTCAATTCCGGGTGGTTCCACACGGTGATGTTCAGCACGTCCTGCGGCGCCACCAGATAACGGTAATGGCCGGTTTGCGGCGCCTGGGCGCGGCGCGCATCGCGGCGGGCGTCCTCCAGTTCGCGCGCGGCGTCGCGCTCGGCCCGCAGGCGGTGCACGGTTTCAGGCGTGATGGTGTGGATGTCGACCCGAGCGGTGACGCTTTCGTCCAGCGCGCCGCTGCTGGTCGGGCGCTCCCCCTGGACCCCCATGTACATGCCCGTGCAGGCCCCCAGCGCCAGCAACACGGGCGCCAGCAGCGCCAGGCGCGCGCCGCGGCGCAATGCGTCCCCGATCCAGGTCTCAGCAAGAACAGCTTTCATATCGGCCTTCGCCTCTTTTTATGGATTTGCAAGCGGGTTTGCAAACATTACGCGCGCCATCAGGCCGGCCTCGCCGCCAGCATGCCGGCACGCAACAAGTGATCGATCCAGTCCTCGCAGGCCTCGGCCATCACCGGCCACTGGGCCAGGAAGACCTCCTCGGGTTCGTGCAGGGGATCGGGGATCTGAAGCTGGTCCCGCCAATGCCCCAGCAGGAAGGTCTTGCCGCCCGCGGCGGGATAGCGCTGCTGGACCTGGTGACGATGGCCCGTGTCCATCACCAACACCACCGACGCCAGGCGCAAGTCTACCTGATTCACCTGGGCGGCGCGCTTGGCCGGGTCGATCGGCACCCCGAAATGCCGCGCCGTCGCCACCGCAAACGCATGCGGTTCGCGCCCCACCGGCGCGGCCAGGCCGCGCGACAGCACCTCGGCCGCCAGGCCGCGCGCCGCCAGGCGATCACGCATCAAGGCCTCGGCCATGGGGCTGCGGCACATATTGCCGGTGCACAGGATGAGGATCACGGGATCTACGGACATGGCAGCCATTCCGTCAGGATCTCCCAGCGCGGATTCAGGCCGGGATCGGGCGAACGCGCCAGAACGTCCGGGGAGTCGATGCGCACCAGCAGGCGGTCCGACACGGCATCCAGCACCTCGCCGCGGGCGATGCGGTCCGGCCCGGCGCCCTGCGTCGTCACGGAGCACACCCGCGCGCCCACGCGGCCGATGACCGGCGCCAGGACCTCCAGGGCCTGCTTGCGCCGCGTCACCGTGGTCGTGCCCACGGTGTCGGTCGCCCCGTCGACCCAATCCGCCTCGAAGCGATCCCCGGAGGGATAAAAAATGTACACGCCGTGGCCGTGCTGCTGATCGGCGCGCCAGCCGCCCTGGTACACGTCGCCGCGCCAGGGGGAGTGCGGGCCGTACTCATAGCGGCCCTCGCCCTCGCGGCGGTCGGCGCGCCAGCCGCCGGCATAGGCATCGCCATTGGGATAGATCTTGACCCCATGGCCGGTTTTCATGCCGGCCTGGAAATCGCCGCGATACCAGGCCCCGTGGGCGCCGCGCGCCACGCCCTGCCCTTGCGCCAGGCCCTCGGCACAGCCGCCGGTGTAGGACAGCTGCAGCTCCGGATCCAGGACCCGGCAGGCCGCATGCTGGTGGCCGGCCCCGCCCCCCGTATGCGCGGCCGCCACGGTGTCCGACGCCACGGCTGCGGACCCCACCGCCGCGCCGGCCAGCAGGCCCGCGGCCAGCGCCGCACGCACCGCGATCATGCACCTCATGGCCCGTCCTCGGTGGGAATGTCGCCGAACCCGCGCAGGCCATCGCCATCCAGGGCATTGTCCAGCCAGCCGTGCTCGGCCATGTCGTACAGATCGGTGGGCGAGGCCACCATCTGGCCCACGTCGCGGTTCCAGGGCGCCAGCGAAAAGAAGGTCGTGCCCCCAGTGTCGCGTGTCAACAATGGCCCCAGCGGGATGCGCACGAACAGCCCCTTGTCGAAATAGGGGTTGCCCGGCGACCCGGGGCTGGTCTCGTCCTTGCCGTTGGTGCGGGTGTACCACAGGCCGAACTCGATGCCGGAACGGAAAGTGCGTTTCAATTCGAAGCGCGCGCCCAAATCGCCCGCCAGGAAACGCCCGGCGCGCACCGTGGCCGTGGCCCCCTCGATCCAGGGCAGGCGGTAATGGGCCGACCCGATGATGGTGTGCGTCTTGTAGTCCAGGAATCCGGTGCCCTTGTAGTCGCGCTGGCGCAGCACGTCCACCGCCGCGTCGAAGGCCCAGCGCCCGCCCGGCGCCAGGTACAGGGCCTGGCCGCCCGCGCCGGCGAACATCTCCTCATACAGGCCGGCGGAGGCGCGCAGGTAGACCCGCTCGGCCGGCTGCCAGAACTTGTTGATCAGCAGGCGATCCAGCTTGACCTTGGCCGCCTTGCGATATTCCGCCAGGTCGGAACGCACGTGCGGCAGTTCCGAATTCGAGGGCTGGGTGATGTCGCTGATGTTCTCCAGCACCGAGGCCTGCACCGCCCCGGCCAGCCACAGGCCGCGCGCCAGGTTCAGGTTGGCCGAGGCCCGCATGCCGATGTCGTACTTGAAGGCGCCGCTGGGGTCGTTCAGGATCGTGCGGAAGGTCGGTGCCACCCCGAACGAGGACTGGCGGTGGGACTCGACACTGAAGCGCGCCATGCCCCAGTTCCATTCCGTGCCGCCGCCCGCGCCTTCCAGCGCGATGGCATCCAGCACGGCATCGATGTCGTTGGCGCGGCTGGCCGCCGTGCGCCCGGCCGGATCCGCATACGACAGCGTCACCGACTGCGCCAGGTCGGACCGCGTGGCCGTCCCGGCGAAATAGCGCTGCAGGGTCGCCACGTCAAAGAACGTCCAGGTCATGCCGGCCACGCCGTTGACCTCCCAGGTGATCTCGAGGGTGTGCGTCTCCAGCGGCGCATAGGCCATGGCCAGGCGCGCCGTGCGCCCCACCGCGCGCGAGGGATAGCGATAGCGGCCGGCCGACACCGACAGCGACATCACCCCGTCCACCCAGGCCATGCGCACACTGCGCAAGCCCTCGGCCTGCAGGGCCGCCAGCAGGGCCTGGCGATAGCCGCGATCGTCGCGCCACATGCGGGCGGTCGGACGCGCCTCGGCGCTGTACCAGGCGCCGCCCGCAAACGGCCCGACCTCGTCGACCTTGGGGATGAATTCGCGCTGCTGCAGGGGGATGGCCAGAGACACATTGACCGAATTGCCGTGCCGCTGGCGCGCCAACTGCAGGTTAAGGGGCCCCCAGGCATATTCCAGGGCCACGTTGAACTGCCCGGGTTTGCGCTGGTCCACGCCGGTCTGGGATGCGCCCTGGTCCTTGCGATAATCCGTGCGGTCGTATTCCGCCACCAGCGCCCAGGACGGCAGCGCGGCGGGCCGGAACCGCAGGCCCCCATACAGGCCATCGATGCGGTGGCGGCCATAGCCGATGGTCGCCTCGGCCTCGCCCAGGGATCCCAGGCCGAAGCGTTTCGACACCGCGATGAATTCACTGCGAAAGATGCGCGTGCCCTGGATGTCGTCCATGCCCACGGCCACGTCCGGCAGCCAGTCCAGGCCAAAGGCGCCCTCGCGCAGAATGCGCAGCTTGAACCCCGCAGCCTTGTCCTTGTAGTCGCCGTAGTCCGTGGTCGGGCTGGAAAACCCCTCGACGCCCGAAATCCGTGTATACCGTCCGCTGATTTCCAGGTCCGGCAGGAACTGCAGGGTGCTGTAGGTGGTGGCGTAGGGTTTGTCGTAGCTGTAGCCGACGAACCAGGTGCCCTCGGCCTCGGCGCGCGCCGTGGGCATGTTGACGAGGCCCGTCAGGCCGATGGAAGTGGGGGTATCCGCCCGCGCGATGCCGGGGACCGCCATCCCGGCACCCAATACCGCCGTCGCACACAAGGACAGCCATCGGGCGGACGCCAATCCGCCCAGGATCACACCCAGCATGCCATCAGTCGGATTTCAGTGAATGGTGAAAAGCCACGCGCGCCATTGCGGCGCGCGGTCGAAAACAGGACGTCAGGACGCGATCAGTGGTGGGACGTCGTCGAATGGCTGGGGGTCGTGCCGCTGCCGTCCGAGGAACCCGAGGAACTGGCCACCGCGGCCGCTACGCCGGCCGCCACCGCGACCCCGGCGGCGACCACGCCGACGGACAAACCCGCAATACCGCCCACGGCGGCGCCCCCCGCGGCGGCACCGGCACCTGCCGCGCCACCGGCGACACCCGCCGCGCTACCGGCACCGGTACCCGCCCCCGCGCCGGCAGCGCCCGCACCGGCGCCACCCGTACCGCCACTACCACCCGCGCCAGCACCGGCCGCGCCCTGGGCCGCCACGCCGGCGGAAAACGCCAGCGCCGCCAGCAGCAAAGAAATCTGTTTGAAATTCATGACTATCCCCTCGAAAACGCACCTCAGCTAAGTGCATTACACCTTGAAACCGGCACCCCAGTCAATCCGCTAGGCCATCCAGCAATCCCCGCAGCCACAGCGCAAGCCAATGTATGCAAAAAATACATCCATAAGGCCTATGAATTCATAATATGGATACTAGCCAAAGCGCGCAGGCCGCGCGTTGCCGCCATCCACATTTCGTAGCATACTGGCCGAAAGAATACTAACAATGGCCTATCTCGGGAAAATCGCTTTGGCTCTAAAGCCCGCCGGCGACTCAACAGCAGGACAAGAACAATCGCGCCCATGGACCGAATCGATCCCTCCCGCATGCAACGCGTGCATACGCAGGACTTTGACGTCCCCTCCGTAGGCCGGTACCCGATCGCCCTGCTGACCGCGGGGGCCGACTTCATCCTGATCCTGCTGGCGGCCCATGCCGCCCACCAGCTGCGCTTCGAGGCCTGGCAAATGCCGGCGCCCTACCTGACCGTCGGCATCCTCATGGCCGTCCTCGTCGCTCTGACCCAGGGCGTCGCCAATCTGTACATCCCCTGGCGGGGACAGCATGTCGGCCGGCGCATCCTGCGCCTGTACGCCGCCTGGCTGCTGGCCATCGGCATCATCACCCTGGTCGGTTTTGGCCTGAAGGTGTCGGACTTCTATTCCCGGCTGTGGTTCACCCAGACAGTCCTGATTGGCGTACTGGGTACGACCCTGCTGCGGGTGGCTGCGGCCCTGGCCCTGCGCAAGCTGCACGCGCAGGGCCTGCACCTGAAAAACATCGTGCTGATCGAATCGGCCGGCACGACGCACGGGGTTCAACAGCGCATCCCGCAATTGGCCCGACAAGGCTATCGGGTACATGCCCGCATCGACGTCGAGGAGGACCCCAGCTGGTTCGACGAACTGGGGCCGCGGATCACCGCCTTGGGCGCCCAGGAAATCTGGCTGTGCCTGCCGATCGCCGACGGCGCCCTGGTCAAGCCCATCGTCCATGCTCTGCGCCACCAGACGGCCGAGATCCGCTACCTGCCCGAGATCGACGACTTTCCCCTGCTGAGCTACCGCACCCGCAACCTGGCGGGCATGTACGCGGTGGACATCAGCTGCAGCCCCATGGAGGGCGCAAACCGCGTGATCAAGCGGCTGGAGGATCTGGTCCTGGGGGGATTGATCGGCCTGCTCATCCTGCCGGTGTGCATTGCGATTGCCCTGGCGATCCGTCTCAGTTCCCGCAGCCCGGTGATCTTTCGACAGGACCGCATGGGCATGAACCGCCAGTCCTTCCAAGTCTATAAATTCCGGACTATGGAAACCCACACCGAGGCCAACGGGCAGGTGACCCAGGCCGCACCGGGCGATCCGCGCGTGACGCGCCTGGGCGCCTTTCTGCGGCGCACCAGCCTGGACGAGCTGCCGCAGTTCTATAACGTGCTGAAGGGGGACATGTCGATCGTCGGCCCCCGGCCCCACGCACTGGCCCACAATGAATACTACAAGGACCTGGTGGAGTTCTATATGAAGCGCCACAAGGTCAAACCCGGCATCACCGGATGGGCGCAGGTCAACGGCTACCGGGGCGCCACCGACACCCTGGACAAGATGCAGAGCCGCGTCGAGCACGACCTGTGGTACATCCGGAACTGGTCGCTGATGCTGGATCTAAAGATCATCGTCTGGACGATATTCAAGGGCTTTCTAAATCGACAGCCTTGAAAGAGCCGGGGACCCTACACAAAAACCGAATCCAATGGCGCCTGTGCAACAGCTCGCCGGAATACATCAGCCAGTTGTGCCATGGCCGCAACCGCAGCCCCTAAGCCGCCAGCTTGTCGGCCGCCCCCTGCAATCCGTCCAGGATGCTGTCGGCCAGGTTCTGCGGGAAGTTTTCTGGCAGCAGGGCCCGTACCGCACGTATGACCTCGGGTGTCCGTGCCAGCAGGTCATCGATGACGAAATCCGCGCCGCGGCCATCAGGGGTGAGGACGCCATGTTCAGCACCGACCGCCAACCAATGCCTGCGCAGGATTTCGTGCATCTTCCAATGCGTGTTCCTGGTCCGCACCGCCATGGCCATTTTTGCCTTGAATGGCGACAGCTTATTCGCGCCGGTGCCCATGATCGGGTAGGCCGAGAGCACATCGTAGAGCGGCGCCAGTTCGTAGGCGCCACCCGGGCGCAGGAAAATACTGAAATTCTTTGCGTGGCCATCAGTCGCACGCAGCATCCAGAACAAGACCTGTGCCTGAAAGAATATGCGCCTATCACGATCAGGCGCCGTGGAGGTGGCCAAGACCTTCATGATGGCGCGCATGCCCGGCCCGCCATCGGCTTCGTACTTCAGGTGGGGCCGCATGCGCCAGGTGCCGACGAAGGCACCGTTCATCCACAGCCCAAGACTCTGCGGGCGGGAGCGCCGGACCATGGCTTACCAGATCGCGCTGGAGGCGGAAGGCGCGGGGGACTCGCCCGCCTGGCGCAGCACCAGTTCCACGCCCAGGATGCTCAGCAGATGCAGCAAGCGGTCGACGCCGACCTTCCCGGCATTACGTTCCATGGCGGAAAGTGTCTGCTGAGTAATCCCAAGACGCAGCGCGGCGGCGGCCTGGGTCAAGCCCGCCTGCTTGCGAAACCCTTTCAACAGGGCCGGCAATTGTTCCGCAGTACGAACGGTGAAATCAGACATACATATTCCATACTGTATTTATGATTTACTCATTATATACAGTAAATTCAAAATACAGGATAAAATTTGTATAAGTGGCTCGCCTCAGACCCCTACACCCGCCCGTATCGATCCTCCAGCCGCACGATATCGTCCTCGCCCAGGTAGGCGCCGGACTGCACCTCGATCAGCTCCAGCGGGATCACGCCGGGGTTTTCCAGGCAATGCACCGTACCGACCGGTATATAGGTCGACTCGTTCTCGGACACCAGATAGGTGCGATCCCCATTGGTGACTCGCGCGGTGCCGCTGACCACCACCCAGTGCTCGGCGCGATGGTGGTGCATCTGCAGGGACAGTTTTGCGCCCGGCTTGACGGTGATCTTTTTCACCTGATAGCGCGGGCCATTGCCGATGGAATCGTAGGCGCCCCAGGGCCGGTAGACCTCGCGGTGCTGAATGTGCTCGCTGCGGCCGTCGTCCTTCAACTGCTGGACGATACGCTTGACGTCCTGGACCTGATCCTTGTGCGCCACGAGGACGGCATCCTTGGTCTCGACGATCACCAGGTCCCGCACCCCCACCGCCGCCACCAGGCGGCTGTCGGCGTGGACCAGGGTGTCGTCCACCTGTTCGACCAGCACGTCGCCGCGCAGACAATTGCCCCGATCGTCGCAATCCAGCACGTCGGCCAGTGCACCCCAGGCGCCCAGGTCGTTCCAACCCGCGTCCAGGGCCACCATGGCCGCGTCCCGGGTATGTTCCATCACCGCATAGTCGATGGAATCGGCCGGGCAGGCCGCAAAGGCCACCGCATCCAGGCGCACGAAATCCATGTCGTAGGCCGCGCCCTGCAGGGCCTGGCGGCAGGCCGCCAGCATATCGGGGCGGCAGGCCTCCAATTCCTGCAGGTAGCGGCCGGCCCTGAACATGAACATGCCGCTGTTCCAATAATGGCTCCCCGAGGCCAAGTACTGGGCCGCGCGTTCGGCGTCGGGCTTTTCGACGAAGCGCTGTCAAGGGTCTTCCAGATTTCCCCAGTTGGGGTCACGCAAATTTCCTCACCCGTGTGGCCGTCATTCGACGGCTGGGGTTTCGGCGGGTCTGACCAGGCCGGCCTTAAGTTTGTCCTTCAGGCGATAGGAGTTGCCTCGTATATTCATGGTGATGGCGTGGTGCAAGACCCGATCCAGGATCGCGGTGGCAATCACCCGATCGCCGAAGACCTCTGACCAGGCGCCGAAGCTCTGGTTGCTGGTCAGGATCATCGGACCCTTCTCGTAGCGTCGGCTGATCAGTTGGAAGAACAGGTTGGCCCCTTGCCGGTCAATGGGCAGATAGCCGATCTCATCGATCACCAGCAGGCGCGGCACCGTATAGACTTTCAGCTTCTCATCGAGCCTGCCCTCGCCAGCGGCCTTGGTCAAAGCTGCGATCATGGCCGCCGCGGTGGTGAACAACACGCGATAGCCAGCCTCGATGGCCTTGATGCCCAGCCCGACAGCCAGGTGCGTCTTGCCCACACCGGGAGGGCCCAATATGACGATGTTCTCGCCGTGCTCGATGTAATGACACGAGGCGAGGCTGGCCACCTGCTTCTT
>NZ_JBELOI010000011.1:0-129785 GCF_040276065.1 Castellaniella sp. GW247-6E4
GGGCACCCTCGCATGAATGGGGAGTGCCCATCATGGCCGAGGACGCCGCCCCATGGACGTTCAAGTGGGCTGTTTGGTCACTGCGAGAAGTACGGACTGGCTGGAGTCGATGGCGCAGGCGAGAGCGCCCTCGGGGGTATTTGAAAGAGGGCGGGCAATCGGCGAACCGCCGGTGCCCTTGAAGGTGCGGGCGTTGCCGATGCCGCCTATTGCAGCAGCGCCAGGCGTTGCAGCAGGTCCAGCAGGTTTTTCACCAGGGTGCCGGCCTTTTGGTCCAGGTTGCGCTGGCCCTTCAGCGAGCGGCCGTCGTTGTCGGGCACGATGCCCTGGCTGAGCGCGTCGCGCAGGATCGTCGCCAATTGCTTGCGGCTGTGGCGTCCGTCGATGTGCGGTAATAGCCAGGCCTCGGCGTCTTTCAACTGCAGGTTGACCGTCTCGTGCCACAGCGTGAAGATGCCGACGCCGAACGCGGGATCGCGTTGCGCCTCGAAGATCACCTGAAACCCTGGGATCAATCGGGGAGGCTCCGCCTCGTCGGCGGCTTTCGTCGCGTCATAAGGCGAGGGCGTGAGCAAATAGCACAGCATGTTCAGCCGGAACAGGGTCCGCAGGGCGGTTTGCAAGGCCTCGCGCGCCGCTTCGGGGCTCTCTGGCAGGTCGGCGCGCATATTGTCCAGTAACTCGTCGGTCGTCAGGCTGGATGGCCAGTGGCGGCTGAGAGTCTGGATCACACTCAATATCGTGGCGTCGTTGCTGTGGAGGGGGTGCTGGCGGTGGTTGCGGAAAAAACGCACGCCCGCCGGCGCCTGGGCTGGGGGTTCGGTTTCAATGAAAGAGCCCGCCCAACGCAGATCCCCCAGCCGCTCCATGAGGGGGGCGGCTGAGAGGTCGCCGGCGCGCGCTTGATGCACGAGCAGGCTCTTGCGGAAATTCCGTCCGACCGCGAAATCGAGATACTGCTGGCGCATCTCGCGCGGCTGGCCCAGGGCGACCAGATTGTGGTTCAGGCGGGTCTGCGCGCCGTAGGTTTCCCCCAGCTCGGACTGCGCCTCGGCATCGCCCACGTGGGTCAAGCCGAATTGGTCGGCCAGACTGACGAACTCGAGCAGGTAGCAGGGGTTGTTATAGGTTTCCAGGTGTTCGTGCGCGATGTAATAGTCTGATTGTTGGCGCAACTGCTGGACGGCCGCCCGCAGGGACGAGGCCAGGGGGTTGCTGGGGGCGATCCCTTCGGACAATAGGTTCAGCATGGCCTTGGCCGCGGGCAGTCTATCCTCGTCGCGCGCCACGCTGTGGCTATGCAGCAGCATCGCGTCGCGCACGATATCGCCGGCCTTCCAGCCCGGATAGGTGTTGTAGCTGATATAGCCGACCCCGTCCGGCGCGAGATTGTCACGCAGGATACGCATCATGGCCTCGCGGACCTCATGCGGTACCCAACTGAATACCCCGTGCGCGATGATGTAGTCGAACTGCCCGAAGTCCGGCGTGATATCGGTCAGGCTCATCGCGCGCAGTTGCAGGTTTTTCAGGCCCAGCGTGTCGATCAAGCCTTGTCCGTGGGCGATCTGCACTGGCGACAAGTCCACGCCCACGACCTGGGCCCCGGGATGGGTCAGCGCAAAGGGCAGCACGTTGCCGCCGCCCGCGCAGCCCAGCTCGAGCACCCGCGCGTGCTCCAGCGTCGGGGCCTCCAGGCCATACAGGTGGGCGGCGGCGCGCAGGTGGCCGGGCGCGGCATACCAGAAGGCGTTCGAGGTATAGACCTGGCGATCATAGTCCTCGGCCAGGCCTTGATTGGCGTCGGACAAGCCGGTCGATGCCGAGTCAGGATCGTCGAACGGGCGATCGGCGCGGGTGTCCTGTGTGGAATTCATGTGAGATCCTGGGATGGCCGTGGCGCCGGGTCTCGGGGTGCGGCGCCAGAGGGCGATCATCGAGGTTGGGGGAAACGGGCCAGTCCCTAGCATACGGGCTCGGCGTCCATCGGAAAGCGGGGAAAAAGCCTGGAAAAGGGGGCGATGGCGGGCATATGCCCGCCGAGTGCGGCTGCGGCGGCAGGTTCGCACACGTCGCCCCGAAAAACCCGTGGCCCCTCATCCCAGGGACATGTGGGCGGGTCGCCGTGGATGTCGCCGGTGCGTGCGCGCCCTAAAGTTCCCTCCCTCATATCCGTAAATGCGGCAGAACAGGAGGTCACTCGGTTTGTCATCCTGGGCAATCAGCGCGAATCCTGCGCCACACACATTTAGGAGTCTTTCATGGCTGTTATCAACACGAACTACTTGGCTCTGGTTTCCCAGAACAATCTGGTCAGGTCGCAGAATGCCCTGGGTTCTGCCATCGAGCGCTTGTCGTCCGGCCTGCGCATCAACAGCGCCAAGGATGATGCCGCCGGTCAAGCCATCGCCAATCGCTTTTCCGCCAATATCCGGGGCCTGACGCAGGCCAGCCGCAACGCCAACGACGGCATCTCGATCGCTCAAACGACCGAAGGCGCCCTGAACGAAATCAACAACAACCTGCAGCGCGTCCGCGAGCTGTCGGTGCAGGCCGCCAACGGCTCGAACTCGGCCTCCGACCTGAACTCCATTCAGGCGGAAATCGATCAGCGCCTGGAGGAGATCGATCGCGTATCGAGGGAAACCCAGTTCAACGGCCAGTATGTGCTCAGCGACACGGCGGGCAAGCTGAAAATCCAGGTGGGCGCAAATGACGGCCAGACGATTGAGGTCAACTTCCGCACCATCAACAGCGCAGAGCTGGGCCTGGACGGCTTCAACATCAACAACAAGGATGTTGCAAACACCGCCGCCGCCAAGCAAGACCTGATCGATGGGGGCTTCACCTCGACGGCCGGGGCGAATGGCACGACTGTTTGGAGCAAGGATACGACGGTTGGCAATGCTGTAGCGACGGCTGCCAACGTCATGGATAGCCTGGTGGATACGAGCTCGGTGACTTATACCGGCAGCACGGCGAACGGTCTGGGTGTCGCGGCCAAGGGCGACAGTTATATCTACAATGCGGCGACCGAGACCTTTACCTTCAGCGCGGACGGTGCCGCCGATACGGATGTGGCGACATACATCACGACAGCCGCGACCGCCGCTGGCGGTTCCATCAGCATCACAGCCAATATCGGCGGCAAGGATGCGGTGGCCATCGTCGAGGCAGGTGGCAACCTGACGGCCGAGAACGGCCAAGTGTTGTACCTGGATGCAACGGGCAACCTCACCACCAACAATGCGGATGGCGACCCTCAAGCGACAATTGGCGATCTGACCACCGCGATTCAGGCCTCGGGTACGAGTACCATCACCCTGGGTGGCACCAAGTTCGCCGGCAACACCGCTACGATCGATGTGACGGGCGCCACGATGAGCAAGGCGGCGATGGCGGCCGAAGACTTCTCGACGAGCAACGGCTACACGGTTACCGCCGGTACCGTGACGCAGACGTCCACCGGAGCAGCAATGCGCTATAACGCGGCCTCCGGTTTGCTGACGACAGAGGCGAGCACCGTCACGACGACAACCTATTACGAGCAGGGCAACGGCATGATCACCGATGGCCAAGGTGCTCAATTGTATAAGGATGCCAGTGATGTCCTGACCTTTGACGCGGCATCCGCGGGTACGGCGAATGCCAACCCCCTCCAGGCGCTGGATGACGCCTTGGCGGACGTCGATTCTCTGCGCAGCGAATTGGGTGCCGTGCAGAACCGCTTCGAGTCCACGATCGCCAATCTGACCAACACCATTACCAACCTGTCGGCCGCCCGGTCGCGCATCGAGGATGCCGACTATGCGGTGGAAGTCTCCAACATGACCCGCGCGCAGATCCTGCAGCAGGCCGGCACCTCGGTCCTGGCGCAAGCCAACCAGGTTCCGCAGACCGTGCTGTCGCTGCTGCGGTAATTCTTAGGGTGCGGGATGTTCCAGGCGGTTCGCTTATCGGGTAACGGGTATCTGATTCGCTTGGAACAGCCTCTGCGGTGAGCCCTACGGTAGTCAAGAATACGCTCTGATCAGTCTCAAACTGATCAGAGCGTTTTGATATGATTTCCCTTTGCCTCTAAAGGTGGATACGCTCGGGGCCACCGATTTTGGACGCCCGCGTCGGATGACCTTGTTGCCATCGCGAAGCTCGGCCTTCTGAACCCCTTATGGACTCGTAGCAATTCGCCCCCTCGCCATTCAGGTGTTCGTGTCCATCCCCGTGATAGAGTGGTCGCCATGCCTCACGCGCAAGGATGACTCCCATGGATTCGACCCATCGAAACAGGGGCGTGGCCCAAACCCTGGGCTGGATCGTTCTGCTTCTGATCGCGCTTTTTTCCCTCCTGGGCGGCGCCTGGCTGGCAGTGCTGGGCGGCTCCTGGTATTACGCGGCACTGGGTGTGGCGCTGTTGCTGAGCGTATGGTTTCTGAGGCGCGGCCAGGCGACGGGCTTATGGCTGTACGCGCTGATCCTGGCGGCCACGCTGGTCTGGGGGCTGTGGGAGGTCGGCGCCGATTTCTGGGCACTGGCGCCGCGCTATGATTTGCTGTTCCTGCTAGGGCTGTGGCTGCTGCTGCCGGCGGCCACGCGCGGGTTCGTGTCTCCGCGCCCCGCCAAGACCGCCATGGGCGTGGCGATGGTGGCCATGCTGGTGGTGCTGGGCTATGGCGTATACGACGATCCGCAGGAAATCGACGGCGTGTTCGCCCGCGCCCAGCCGGCCCAGGCACAGGCGGTGCGCGGCGTGGCGGACGAGGACTGGCCGTCCTATGGGCGCACTGAGGGCGGGGTGCGTTATTCGCCGCTCACCCAGATCAATGCCGGGAACGTCAAGGACCTGCAAGTGGCCTGGGTCTATCACACGGGCGACTTCCGGGGCGAGAATGATTCGGGTGAAACCACCAATGAGGTCACGCCGATCAAAGTCGGCGACACGCTGTACCTCTGCACGCCGCACCAGTTCCTGGACGCGCTGGATGCCGCCACCGGCCGGCGCTTGTGGCGCTTTGATCCGCAACTGAAGGCCGACAAGTCCTTCCAGCACTTGACCTGCCGCGGCGTCGCCTATCACGACGCGGGCAATACCGAGCGTTTTCCGGCCAGTCTGGACAAGGCCGGGGGGCCTGCCTCGACCGTCTGCCCGCGCAAGGTGCTCTTGCCCACCAATGACGGGCGCCTGATTGCGGTGAATGCCGATGACGGCCGCAAATGCAGTGATTTCGGCAAGGACGGCGAGATCGATCTGCAGAAAAGCATGCCCCATGCCTACCCGGGGGGGTATAACCCGACCTCGCCGCCGGTGGTCACCGCGACGACCATCGTCATTGGCGGATCGGTGACGGACAATTTCTCCAATCAAGAACCGTCCGGCGTGATTCGTGGCTACGATGTGCGCACCGGCGCGCTGAAATGGGTGTTCGACACCGGCGCGGAGAATCCCAACGCCATGCCGGGCGAGCACACCGAGTTCGTGCATAATTCGCCCAACGCCTGGGCGCCCTTGGCCTACGACGCGCAGACCGATAGGGTCTACGTCCCCACCGGCGTGGGCACGCCCGACATCTGGGGCGGCGACCGCGGCCCCCTGAAGGAACGCTACGCAAACGCCGTCCTGGCGCTCGATGCCGCCACCGGCCGCCTGATCTGGCATTTCCAGACCACGCACCACGATCTGTGGGACATGGATGTTCCGGCGCAACCCTCGCTGATGGACGTGCGGACGAATGATGGCCGGACAGTGCCGGCCATTTATGTGCTCACCAAGACCGGCAATGTGTTCGTGCTGGACCGCCGCAGTGGCGAGCCCGTCGTGCCGGTGGCGGAAAAAGCCGTGCCGCAACGCGTGGCGCGGGGTCCGCAGACCCGGGGCGAGCATTACGCGCCGACACAGCCGTTCTCGGCGCTGGATCTGGCCCCGCCTGGCACGCTCACCGACAAGGATATGTGGGGGGCCACGCTGCTGGATCAGTTGGTGTGCCGCGTGATGTTCAAGCGTCTCAACTACGACGGCATCTACACGCCGCCGTCCGAAAACGGCACGCTGGTGTTTCCCGGCAATCTGGGCGTGTTCGAGTGGGGCGGCATGTCGGTGAACCAAGACCGCCAGGTGGCGTTGATGAACCCGATCGGCCTGCCGTTCGTCTCCAGACTCGTGCCCGAGGATCCGAACCGTGCCAGGGGCGAGGGGACCGGCACGGAAAGCGGCGTGCAGCCGATGTACGGCACTCCGTACGGCGTGACGATCAATCCATTCCTGTCGCCGCTGGGCCTGCCTTGCAAGGCGCCCGCCTGGGGCTATGTGGCCGGCGTGGATTTGCTGAGCAATCAGGTGGTCTGGAAGAAACGCATCGGCACCATTCGCGACAGCCTGCCGCGGCTATTCCAGTTGCCGCCGCTGAAGATCGGTGTGCCGGGTTTGGGTGGACCCATCTCGACCGCAGGCAATGTGATGTTCGTGGCCGCCACCCAGGACAACTACTTGCGCGCCTTCGACGTGAGCAGCGGCAGCCTGTTGTGGGAGGCGCGCCTGCCCGCCGGTGGCCAGGCCACGCCGATGACTTATGCGGCGGGCGGCCGGCAGTATGTGGTGATCATGGCCGGCGGCCACGGGTCGTTTGGCACCAGGATGGGGGATGACCTGGTGGCTTTCGCCTTGCCGGATTGAGTATCCGGTGCGGCGCGTGACGGGTCATGACGGGGGCGGGAGGCGGTGCGCCGCCCACCCGGCGAGGCAGGCCGCGTATCCATCCGGCGCGTTCGGCCACGCGGGCGTCCAGCCGCTGGCCCGCAGCCGCGCATTGGACAAACGCTTGCCGCTTGCCGGCCGGGCTTGTCGGGTGGGCGGCGGGCCGCCGGCCAGGCGCGCGATGGCGTCGTACAGCTCCGCGGTCGGCAGGGGGCGATCGTCCGTGCCGATATACAGCGGCCCGGGGTCGGCCATGCTCAGCAGGTGTGCGCAGGCCCGTGCGGCATCGTCGATGTGTATCCGATTCGCCCAGTGGCCCGGGCCGCCGGGCGCGGCGATCGTGCCGGCGCGCAAGCCCTCGGCCAGGCGCAGCCGGCCTGGTCCGTACAGGCCCGACAGGCGCAGGACGACCCCGACGCCCGGCCGCAGGGCGGCGTGCAGCGCGGCCTCGGCACCCAGCAGCGCCCGCGCGCGGAAATCGGTATTGTCCGGCGGCGTATCCTCGTCCACCCAATGGTCGGAAGGCCCCCAGACCGCGGAAGACCCCACCAGCACACAGCGCCGCAGCCGCTCGAGGCCGCCGGGCGCCAGGCTGTCCAGCAGCCTGGGCAGTCCTGAGGGGTAGACCTCGGCATAGTCCGTCATGGTCCGGGTGTCGGGCGACGGGGCGTACAGGATGTGGGTGATCCCGGAAAATTCCGGCGCACCCAGAAAGGACAGGCTCTCGCGGTGGCGCAGGTCGGCCGCATGCCAGGCAATGCCCCCGTCGCCCGCTGGCGGTGCCCGGCGGCGCAGCCCGATGCACCGCCAGCGGGCCGGATCCAGCATTCCCGCCACGCGCGCGCAGAGGTCGCCGCCCACCAATAAAAGGGTATTCCTGTCGGTCATTGGCATTCTTGCGTGGATAAATGTGCATTATGGACGAGGCCGTGGCCTGGCGTGCATGGGCGGGTGAAACGGCTGTTTCGCGGGATCGGCGGGCACGGGATTGCGGGCGCGCGCCGACTTGCATTACCGTGCGGGTGTGCGCCGCTTTGCGTGGCGCCGTTCCTTTTGAACCCGACAGGTGATCTAAGCATGAGTATGGCTTTCCGTTCCTCCGAGCCTTTGCGTCTCGGCATTCTGGGCTGCGCCAATATCGCGCGTCAGTTCACGCGCGATGTGGCGCCCAGCGCGGCGGTGCGCGTCGTCGCCGTGGCGAGCCGCAACGCGGACACGGCCGCACGCTTTGCGGCGGACACCGGCATCGGCCGCCATGTCGGCAGTTATGAGGCGCTGCTGGCCGATCAAGAGATCGATGCGGTGTATATCCCCCTGCCCAACAGTCTGCATGCGGCCTGGACGATCCGGGCCGCCGAGAGCGGCAAGCACGTCCTGTGCGAAAAACCGCTGGCGCTCGGCCGAGCCGAGGCGCAGGCCATGTTCGAGGCGGCGCGCCGCCATGAGGTCATGTTGCTCGAGGCCTACCCCTATCAGTTCCAGCCTCAGACCGCCGACATGCTGGCCTTGCTGCGCGACGGGGCGATCGGGTCGGTGCGTTCGGTGCAGGCGGTTTTTGGTTTTCCCCTGCTGGGCGGGAATACGAATATCCGCATGCAAGCGGAATTGGGCGGCGGCTCGCTGCTCGACGCCGGCAGCTATCCGCTGAGCCTGATCCGGTGGGTGATGGGCTGCGCGCCCAGCCGCGTGCGCGCCGACGCGAGCTGGGCCGCGACGGGGGTGGACATCAGCATGAGCGGCACCTTGTTTTACGCGGACGGCCGCCGCGCCCAATTCGCCTGCGCCATGGACGTCGCCAATCAGCGCCGGGCGACGATTGCCGGCACCGAGGGGACGATCGATACGGAATTCCTCAATCACACCAGCGATGGGGCCGGCGACCATCCCCACGGCTATCAGCCCAGCCAGTTGCGCGTGCGCCGGGGCGGCGCCGGGACGATTCCGTTCGAGGAGGTCCGGTCGCCGTCGGGCAGCGGGTTCCGTTTCGCAGCCGAGGCGTTCGCCCAGGCCGTGGCCAGCGGGGATGTGGCCTTGATCCGCCGCCACGCCGAGGCCAGCCTGGATACCGCCGCCACCCTGGAGGCTCTGGCGGCCAGCGCCCGTGAGGGCCGGGACGTGGCGCTCTGAGTCCGCCCGGAGGGCGGGACTGCGCCAAGGCCCGGACCGGGTGGCCTTACACTATGGCGCGCGCAGGCGCATTTTCCTGCGGAAAAATTCCGGGCTGGTGGCTCCCCGCGGGCCGCGAGCAATAGGATCATCCGATATGGCCAGTTTCAATGTGACGGGTGTTGTGCATGCCCTCGACGGTATCCGCAGCGCATGGCGTGATTCACAGCGGCGCGCGCGCGAACCGGATGCGCGTGAGTTTCCTTCGCGCAATGCGGTGGCGGAGGCGGTCGAGGCCCTCAAGGGCGTGCTGTTCCCGATGCGCCTGGGGCCGGTCGACCTGCACCACACCAGCGAGAATTTCTATGTCGGGTATACGCTGGACGCCGCCCTGAACAGCTTGCTGACGCAGGCGCACCTCGAGCTGCGCTACGCCTCCCGCCTCGAGCCGGCGGACGATGCCTTGCTGCAGGCCAGGGCCTTCGGGGCCATCGATCGGTTTGCGCAAATGTTGCCCGAAATCCGGCGCCAGCTCGACCATGATGTGCTGGCGGCCTACGGCGGCGATCCCGCCGCGACCAGCGTGGACGAGGTTCTGCTGTGCTATCCCGGGGTGCTGGCCCTGATCCATCACCGGCTGGCCCATCCGCTCTACACGCTGGGCCTGCCTTTGCTCGCGCGCATCATCGCCGAGCTGGCGCACAGCCAGACGGGGATCGACATCCACCCTGGTGCGCGGATCGGCGATAGCTTCTTTATCGATCACGGGACCGGGGTGGTGATCGGTGAAACGGCGGTGATCGGCAACCGGGTGCGCATCTATCAGGCCGTGACCCTGGGCGCCAAGCGGTTCGCCACCGACGCGGAGGGTCACCTGGAAAAGGGCGGTCTGCGCCACCCGGTGGTCGAGGACGACGTGGTGATCTATGCCGGCGCCACCATTCTCGGGAGGGTGACGCTGGGCAAGGGCGCCGTGATCGGCGGCAACGTCTGGGTCACCAGCAGCGTGCCGCCCGGCGCGAGCATTACGCAGGCGAATCTGCGCCACGCCTTGTGCACCGATCCGTCGGGCGAGTAAGCCCTGCAACCGCGAGTCCGCCCATGACACCCCATCCGTCCGCTGCCGAGCTTTTTTCGCAATCCGTGGTGGCGTCCGCCTGGTACGTCAAGGGTCAGGCGCCCCGCGAGGTCGGCTTGGCCGAAATCGATGCGATCGCCGCGGCGGGCGAGGGCCTGTTGTGGATCGGGCTGAAGGATCCGGCCGACGACGTCTTGAAGGAGGTGGGCGCGCGGCTTGGCCTGCCTGGCCGGGCCATCGATGAGATCCTCTCGCCGCACCGCAGGCCCAAGAGTATCGAATACGAACGGCTGACGCTGATCGTGGCGATCACGGTCGAGGTGCTCCGTGACAAGCCCAGTTTTGGCGATACCCAGATCCTGATCGGTCCCGGCTATCTGCTGACGATCCGGCGTCATTTCAGCGCGTCGTATCGGGAATTGCGGGCCTTGCTGACCGAGTCCCCCGAGCTTTTCGAGCGTGGCAGCGATTATGTGGCCTCGGCGCTCCTGGATCTCATGGCCGATCATTATGTCGCGGCGCTTGCGCGGCTGGAGACGCGGGTCGAAGGGATCGAGCACCAGTTCCTGCTCGAAGGGTTTCGCCAGAAGGATATCCATAGCCTGTATCGTTGCCGCCGGGACCTGCTGCGCATGCATACGGTGATCGTGCCGATGGTGGAAATCTGCCGTCGGCTGGCGCGGGTGGATACCCGCAATATCAGCGCCGACAGTCGCGGCTATTTCGGTGAGGTGGCCGACCGTGTCCAGCGCGTGGTCGAGTCCGTCGACAGCCTGCGCGAGGCCCTGGCCTTCGCCTTCGAGGCCAGCATGATGCTCAGCCAGATGCAGCAGACCGATATCACCCGCAAGCTGGCCGCCTGGGCGGCCATACTGGCCGTGCCGACCGCGGTGGCGGGGATCTACGGCATGAATTTCCATGATATGCCCGAGCTGAGCTGGACCTACGGCTATCCGGCGGTGCTCGGGGCGACTTTTACGGTATGCGGCTTGCTGTATTGGAAATTTCGCAGAATCCGGTGGCTCTGAGCGCGGCCGTTCGCGCGCGGCGCGCCCGTTCACCGGGGCGCGGGTATGCGTTAGCATATTCCGGGTGTATGGGCACAGACTGAAACAACGAGGAGGGCGCTTTGAAAGCGATTGCTTATGTGGACTGCCTGCCGATCGAGGACGATCGGTCCTTGTTCGATATCGAATGCGCCGTCCCCGAGCCGGGCGAGCGCGATCTGCTCGTCCGGATCGAAGCCGTGGCCGTCAACCCGCGTGACGTCAAGAGCCGCAGGACGCTGCGGGGCACGCCGCAACAGCCGATGATCATTGGCTATGACGCGTCCGGGGTGGTCGAAAAAGTGGGGCGCGGCGTGACCTTGTTCGAGCCCGGCGACGAGGTATTCTACGCCGGGGTGACCGATCGCCCGGGATCGAACGCGCAGTTCCAACTGGTCGACGAGCGCATCGTCGGGCACAAGCCGGTGTCGCTGGATCACGCGACCGCGGCCTCGCTGCCGTTGACCTCGCTGACCGCGTATGAAATGCTCTTTGATCGCCTGGAGGTGCCGCGCATGGCCTCGCCGCGGCGTTCGGTATTGATTCTCGGCGGTGCGGGCGGCGTGCCGTCCATGGCCATCCAGTTGGCCCGCGGCGCGGGGCTGACCGTCATCGCGACCGCCTCGCGGCCCGAAAGCGCGGCCTGGGTGCGCGAGCTGGGCGCCGATCATGTCATCGATCATCGCCAGCCCTTGGATGCACAGATCCAGGCGCTTGGGCAGGGGACCGTTGATTACGTTTTTTCCAGCTACACCAGCGCCCGCGCCTGGGCGGAAATCGCCCGGGTGATCACGCCCCAGGGTCGGTTCGGCCTGATCGATGATCCCGAACCGCTGGATTTGCGCCTCTACAAACCCAAGAGCGTTTCCATCCACTGGGAGGCGATGTTCACGCGGCCCATGCAAAATACGCCCGATATGGCGCGCCAGCACGACATCCTGGACGAGGTCGCGCGCCAAGTGGACGCGGGCGAGCTCCGGGCCACGGCCACGCGGAATCTGGGCGCGATCAACGCGGCGAACTTGCGCGCGGCCCATGCCTTGATCGAAAGCGGGCGCACGATAGGGAAAATCGTGCTGGCTGGATTCTGAGCCCGCTGGCGGGGTGGGCAAGATCCGGATACAAATGAGCCGATTGCTTGCTGCTTTCGTGCTCTCAAAGCCGTTATCGTGACATGCATCGACATGTCTGGAACGGAGATCAGGATGCGGGCTTGGGGATGGCTGTGGTTGGTTTGCGGATGCTTGGCCTCGAGCGGCGCACTGGCGGCGGCGCAGGCGACGGTGCGGGCCGGCGACCGGACGCTGACGGTGGCCTTTGACGGCCCGGATGCGCGGGTCGATGTGTCCGGTGTCTCGCAGGGCTATCTCCTGCTGCGCGACGAGCGTCTCTATTCAGTGATGCGGATGAACGGCAGCCCCATGGTGATGGATGCGCAGGCGGCGGCCGGGCTGCTGGGCGGTTTGGCCTGGAAGCCATCGGCGGAGATGGTCGGCGCGCTGACCGCGCTCGAGCCCACGGGCGAACGCCAGACCGTCGCCGGGCGCGCGGGCGAGGTCTATAGGGTGTCGTACCGCGATCTCGAGGGGCGGGAGCGCAGAGGACAGGGCGTGCTGGGCCGGCAGCCCGAGGTGCGCGAGTTGACGCGAGTCCTCGGGCGGATCGCCGAGCGCCTGCAATCCGCCACCCAAGCCCCGGGACAGGGCCTGGAGGAGGTCACGCGCGCGCTGGGGGATCGCGGGCTGGGGGTCCTGTCCTATGGCTCCGAGTTTCGCATCGAGACACTGACCGTGGCGCCGCTCGCGTCCGGTTACCTGGACCTGCCGGCGGCGCCGGCGCGCTTGCCCGATGACGTGGGGCAGTGGTTGCGAGGTCTGGGCGCCCGTTGAGCCGCTGGTTTGCCCTTCGGGCCGCGCCAGCGGTATAACAGGCTCGAGCGACAAACACCGGATCCGGCGCGTTCACCGCGTGCGCGACAAACGCGCGCCTTTTCCAGGAGACACTATGAGCGAGGCCCCCGCCTTGGCCGAATGGATCATCGAACAGACATCCGACGCCCTGATCTATGCGGACCGCGCAGGCAATATACGGCGCTGGAACCGGGCGGCCGGCCGGCTGTTCGGCTTTGATGCGGACGAGGCCATGGGCGGCAGCCTGGACCTGATCATTCCCGAGCACCTGCGCGCCGCCCACTGGGCCGGCTACCGCGCCGCCATCGACAGCGGCAGCCTGAGACTCCAGGGGCTGCCGACATTGACGCGGGCGGTGGGCAAGGGTGGCCACAAGCTCTATGTCGAGATGACCTTTGCCCTCGTCAAGGATTCCGGCGGCGCGGTCGTCGGTTCGGTCGCCATGGCGCGTGACGTCACCGAGCGGATCGAAAAGGAGCGTACCGCCCGCAAGGCGGCGGGCGCCGCCTAGTGTCCGGTACGGTTAATCCGAACAGGGCTCTAGGTCAGAAGCCTGCCCTGTGCCGGAGACGGCCTTCCGTATCGATTTCTGATCTGGCGCAATAAGCTGTTCGCGGCAAACCGATACCATGGAGCCATCGTTCGCGGGTGGATGCATTCACGAGCCCGCCCCATGGAAGGAGAGCCCCAATGACCGCCACAATGAAAGCCGCCGTATTCGTCGAGCCCGGCCGCATCGAGCTGACCGAAAAGCCCATCCCCGGGGTCGGCCCCAACGACGCGCTGATCCGCATCACCACCACCACTATCTGCGGCACCGACGTTCACATCCTCAAGGGCGAGTATCCGGTCGCCCCGGGCCTCACGGTCGGCCACGAGCCAGTGGGGGTCATTGAAAAACTCGGCAGCGCGGTCAGCGGCTACCAAGAGGGCCAGCGCGTCATCGCCGGCGCCATCTGCCCGAATTTCGGCTCTTACGCCGCGCAGGACGGTGTCCCGTCGCAGGACGGCAGCTACCTGGTCGCCTCCGGGCGCTGCGGCTGCCATGGCTACAAGGCCACCGCCGGCTGGCGTTTCGGCAACCTGATTGATGGCACCCAGGCCGAATACGTGCTGGTGCCGGATGCGCAGGCCAACCTCGCGCCGATACCCGACGGTCTCACCGACGAGCAGGTGCTGATGTGCCCGGACATCATGTCCACTGGTTTCAAAGGGGCGGAAAACGCCAATATCCGTATTGGCGACACGGTAGTCATCTTTGCCCAGGGGCCGATCGGCCTGTGCGCGACCGCCGGTGCGCGCCTGCTGGGCGCGACCACCATTATCGCGGTGGATGGCAACGAACACCGCCTGGGCATCTCGCGGCGGCTGGGCGCCGACGTCACCCTCGACTTTCGCACCTGCGACGTGGTCTCCGAGGTGATGAAGCTTACCGGCGGCCGTGGCGCCGACTCGGCCATCGAGGCGCTCGGCACGCAAATCACCTTCGAGCAGGCCCTGCGCTGCCTCAAGCCCGGCGGCACGCTCTCGAGCCTGGGCGTGTATTCGCAAGATCTGACAATTCCGCTCGATGCCTTCGCCGCCGGCCTGGGCGACCATCGCATCAACACCGCCCTGTGCCCCGGCGGCAAAGAGCGCATGCGCCGGCTGATGAATGTCATTGCCGCCGAACGCCTCGATCTCGGAGCCTTGGTCACTCATCACTACGCCCTGGACGACATCGTTGCCGCCTATGACCTGTTCGCCAACCAGCGCGACGGCGTGCTAAAGATCGCCATCAAGCCGTCCTGACCGCCAGGCGCCGCCGCCGGCTGGTCGGGGTCATGCCCCTAGTATCCAGGGGCCGATCCTCGCCGGCCGGGCCGCGTCGGACACGGACCGGCGGCGGTGACCGAGTCCAGGTCCACCTGCAGTATTGAGCAAAAATCCGGGTAAACACTAGGGTTAATATTCATTGATGCGATAATTTATATTCCTTAGCATGGCCTTCATTCAATGGAATTGAAATTCTGCGATAGAAGACCATGTAGCAAACCAGTGCCTGAATGTCGGTGCCCTGCAAGTTGCATAAATGAGAGCCAAACTATCCGCGACGACAGCCTAATGGCGTTGCATGGGGTCCTGATTGGCCAAATTTAAACTTTTAACCCTATTGGAGGATTCGCAATGGCGACAGGTTCACTGGTTGTTTTCGATAATCTGCTTGGTGCCATCGAGCCGCTTACGCAATTTCCCGGCGGATGGAGCGTGATTGATGGCCGCCCCGAGGCTCAAAACAGGAAGGTATATACTCCCGGCGATCCGAACATGGTCTCTGGAAAGTGGTCGTGTTCCCCCGGGAAATTCAGCTTGAATACAGTGGTCTGGGAATTCTGCCACGTCATCAGCGGCAAATGCATCATTACCCCGGAGGGCGGCGAGCCTCAGACGCTTGAGGCGGGTGGTACATTTATAGTCGAGAAAGGGTTCCGCGGCACTTGGGAGGTTGTCCAGACCATGACCAAGTTCTACGTCGTGGCGCCATGATGCCATGACGGCTCGAGGGTGGCGGCGAATCGTTCACCCTCGCAGGCAGCGCCGCGCTTTCTCACTGGCAAACAAGCTTTTTTCAGCGGAATGACTTCATCATGGCGCTGGCCGAGAAAAAGTTGGGCTTGGATACCTCACCGCTGGACTCTCTTGGTTTTTACATTCGAAGCACGAGAGTCGAAATGGGGATGACGCTCAATGACCTTTCAAAGCGGGCGGGTGTCTCGGTTGCCATGCTGAGCCATATAGAGCGATCCCAGGTGTCACCCTCGCTCAAGACTCTCGACCGCATCCGTGTGGCGCTCGGTGTGCCGCTGTCCAGGTTTTTCAGGAGCGAGGACGCGCCTCGTGACACGGGCAAGACGATCGTCATGAAGGCGGATGAGCGGCCAAAACTGTCGTTTGACGGCATCGGCCTTGTCAAAGAGCTCCTTTCACCCAACCAGGGTGGCAGCCTTGAGGTTTTCATGCTGGTCATCCAACCCGGCGGCAGCTCTGGGAACGAGCCTTGGACTCGCACCGGGGAAAAAGCGGGCTTGGTTCTTTCGGGGCATTTTGATCTTGTCGTTGGGCCCGAGAGCTGGTCGCTGGACATGGGGGACAGCTTCCAATTCGACAGTAGCGTGCCCCATCGTTTTCAAAATAACGGCACCACAGAAGCACGTGTCCTGTGGGTCATCAAATCCGACGCGCCGGTGTAGTGACGATGGCCGTCCCGGAACGAGGCGCCACTGCACCAAAAAAACGCCTGACTGAAAGCAGTCAGGCGTGTATTCTGGTGGAGACGAGGAGGATCGAACTCCCGACCTTCGCATTGCGAACGCGACGCTCTCCCAGCTGAGCTACGTCCCCGAAAGACAGCAATTCTAGCAGATTCCAGATGTGGTGTGGGACAGGCTATGGGCCAGTGAACCGTGGATGCCTGATCGGGCGGTTCGCTGATCGGGGGCGTGTTCATGGGCGGGATTCTTGTGGGAATTCGCCAGAACAGCGTCGAATTAAAGTAGCATATGGTCACAGTCGCAGACGGGCGCCAGTGGTGTGGAGGCGAGTCGCGGCCGAGCGTGGGAACCGATGACCGACAGGCCGGCGCACGGCCTGGGGAGGGGGAATGGCTGAGGCTCTGGAGCGCGGGCATACACGGGTGCAGGGGTTTCGCGACCCTGAGATGGATCACCAGCTCATGCGGCAATTGGGTTCGGTGCGATACGGTGGCGCTTCGATCGGCGAGTGCCTGGCGGCGGCGTCGCGGATTCGCGATGCTGATCCGGCCTCGTGGATCGAGGTTTTTTCCGAGGCGGGCTGGCGCCAATCAGAGGATGCGGCGATGCGGGCGCGCAATGGACACGCGATCAGCGCCCGGGACCAATATCTGGTGGCCTGCAACAGCTATCGGGCGGCGGAATATTATTGTCCGGTGGACGATCCCCGCCATCGGGAATACGGCATGGCCAGCCGCCAGTCCTTCCTGTGGGCCATGCAATGGGACGAGGCCTCGTGCGTGGAGCTCTGGTTCTCGCACGGGGGGCTGCGCCTGCCTGCCTACCATATCCGCGGCGCGCGCGGTGCCGGCGACCGCTTGCTCATGATCGTCAGCGGATTCGATGGCACGCTCGAGGAAACGTATCTCGCGTATGGCCGGCCGGCGCTCGAGCGCGGCTACGATCTGCTGCTGTTCACCGGGCCGGGCCAGATGGACGCCTGGCGTTTCAACGAGGCCAGCCATTTTGCGCCGGACTTCGAGGGCGTGGGACACCAGGCGGTGGACTACGCCCTGGCCCAGCCGGGCATGGATCCGCGCCGCCTGGCCCTGATGGGCATCAGCTTCGGGGGATATTTCGCGTCCCGCATCGCGGCGCACGAGCCGCGGATCCGGGCGCTGATCCCCAACTCGCCGATCACCGATCTACATGCCTACATGACTTCCTTCATCGGACTCGATCCGGCGACGCTGCCCGAGTCGGACGATTTCAGGGTGGCCGACCTGGACCACATTCCCGATGCGGTGATGAATGCCCAGACGCGCGCCATGTCGCGCAACCTCATGCTGCGCTTTGGTCAGCCGACGTTCAGCCAGACTTACCGCCGCATGCTGGATTTCAGGCTGAGCGCGGACGAATTGGCCGCGATCCGCTGTCCTTCGCTGGCGCTGGTGGGCGACGGCGAGGGGGCCGAGCCCTTGCGGCAGTGGCAGGTGTTCCAGGACATGGTCGGCGGGCCCTGCACGCCCCGCCTGTTCACCGCGCTCGAGGGGGCCGATGCCCATTGCCAGGTGAGCAACCTGTCCTTGTCGGCGGCGGTTTCGATGGATTGGCTCGACGAGATTCTGGGATGATGCGGGGCCGGCGATATAATGCCCGATTGACTTGAACGCATGGACTTGCCGGATTTCACATGAGCACAACCATACTCGAAGACCTGCCGATCGGGCAGAAGGTCGGCATCGCCTTTTCCGGCGGGCTGGATACCAGCGCCGCGCTGCTGTGGATGCGCAACAAGGGCGCGTTGCCCTATGCGTACACAGCCAATCTGGGCCAGCCTGACGAGCCGGATTACGACGAGATTCCGCGCAAGGCCCTGAGCTATGGCGCGCAGGGCGCGCGCCTGATCGATTGTCGCGCGCAGCTCGTGGCCGAGGGGCTTGCGGCCTTGCAGTGCCATGCCTTTCATATTTCCACGGGGGGCGTGACGTATTTCAATACCACGCCGATCGGGCGCGCCGTGACCGGCACCATGCTGGTCGCCGCCATGAAAGAGGACGACGTCAACATCTGGGGCGACGGCAGCACCTTCAAGGGCAACGACATCGAGCGCTTTTACCGCTACGGCCTGCTAACCAATCCCGAGCTGCGCATCTACAAGCCCTGGCTGGACCAGCGTTTCATCGACGAGCTTGGCGGTCGCGCCGAGATGTCCGAGTACATGCGAGAGAACGGCTTCGACTACAAGATGTCGGCGGAAAAGGCCTATTCGACCGATTCCAATATGCTGGGCGCGACCCATGAGGCCAAGGATCTCGAGCATCTGGATTCCGGTATCCGCATCGTGCAGCCCATTATGGGCGCGGCGTTCTGGCGCCCCGAGGTCGAGGTGGCTGCCGAGGAGGTCGCGGTGCGCTTTGACGAGGGCCGCCCGGTCGCCCTGAATGGCGTCGAGTACGACGACTTGGTCGAGCTGATGCTCGAGGCCAACCGGATCGGCGGGCGCCATGGCCTGGGCATGAGCGACCAGATCGAGAATCGCATCATCGAGGCCAAGAGTCGCGGCATTTACGAGGCCCCGGGCATGGCGCTGCTGCATGCGGCCTACGAGCGCCTAGTCACCGGCATCCACAACGAGGACACCATCGAGCAATACCGCATCAATGGCTTGCGCCTGGGGCGCCTGCTGTACCAGGGCCGTTGGTTCGATCCTCAGGCGATCATGCTGCGTGAAACGGCCCAACGCTGGGTGGCCCGCGCGATCACGGGCGAGGTCGTGATCGAATTGCGCCGCGGCAACGATTACTCGATTCTGGACACGCGCTCGCCCAACCTGACCTATCAGCCCGAACGCCTGACGATGGAAAAGGGCGCGTCGACGTTCTCGCCGCGCGACCGCATCGGCCAGTTGACGATGCGCAACCTCGATATCGTCGATACCCGGGCCAAGCTCTTTACCTACGCCCAGGCCGGGCTGTTGTCGGCATCCGAGCAGTCCGCGATCCCGCAGATCCGGCAGGACGCGAATTCGAAGTAAATAGGGGCGGCGCGCGGCGGGCCTGTTATGGCTCGCCCTCGTCCGATTCTGCGGTGTCGGTGGTCTTGAGCTGGTTGCTGTGCGCGAAATCGCAGACGAACTTCCAGGCCAGGGGTTCGATCTGACGCAGGCGGTGGTCGACCACCACGCAACGCACGCCGTCGAGCAGG
Source organism: Castellaniella sp. GW247-6E4 (assembly GCF_040276065.1). Lineage (NCBI taxonomy): Bacteria > Pseudomonadati > Pseudomonadota > Betaproteobacteria > Burkholderiales > Alcaligenaceae > Castellaniella > Castellaniella sp. GW247-6E4. The sequence goes on from NZ_JBELOI010000011.1 coordinate 19,266, forward strand.
CGCGGCATGACGTAAGGCGAATAGCTGAGGGGGCTGGGCACCGAGCCCTCGGGCCGGAATTGCGACATGACGCCCGCCAGCCGTTCGGCCCAATCGCTGGGCCGGAACCGCTGGCCCTCCAGGGTGATGCCGTGGATGATGAGGTGCGGGACAGGGTGAGTCATGTGGTTTCCAGGGACAAAGCCCGCCCTTGCGTGTCGTTGGGCCATACCAAGGCTGACAGCCTCTTTTGGAGGCGGCAAGCCGGGGCTCGGCAGGAGGGCGTTTTCTTGGGCGTGCGAGGCGACCTTCGCCGCGCATTGTATCTGATTGGCGTTTTGCGCGTGTCGGTCGCCCACGGTAAGATGCTCGTTTTAACCAGGGTTTCGTATGTCGGCCATCACCACTCCCGGGCCCTTGCGCCACTTTCTGCAGTTGCGGGATTTCTCCGAATCCGAAATCCTCTATGTGCTTGATCGCGCCCGGATCATCAAGGACAAGTTCAAGCGCTATCTGCCGCACCACACCTTGCATGACCGCAACCTCGCGATGGTGTTCGAGAAGGCCAGCACGCGCACGCGCGTGTCCTTCGAGGCGGGTATGTACCAACTGGGCGGCTCGGTCATCTACCTGACCACCGAGGGCTCGCAACTGGGCCGCTCAGAGCCCATCGAGGATACGGCGCGGGTGATTTCGCGCATGGTCGACCTGGTGATGATCCGGACCTATGAGCAGACCAGGATCGAGCGTTTTGCGGCGCATTCGCGCGTGCCGGTCATCAACGGCCTGACCAATGAATTCCATCCCTGCCAGATTCTGGCCGACATCCTGACTTTCATCGAGCACCGCGGCCCGATCCGGGGCCGGACCATCGCCTGGATCGGGGACGCCAACAACATGGCCTACACCTGGCTGCAGGCGGCCGAACTGCTGGGCTTCACCCTGCACGTCTCGGCGCCCGAGGGCTATCGCCTGGATCGGCGGCGCGTGGGCGCACAGCACGCCTCGACCCTGCGCGAGTTCGACGATCCGCTCGAGGCCTGCCGGGGGGCGCACCTGGTGACCACCGACGTGTGGACCAGCATGGGCTACGAGTCCGAGAACGAGGCCCGGCGCCTGGCCTTTGCCGACTGGTGCGTGGACGAGCGCATGATGGCCGCGGCGCACCCCGAGGCGGTGTTCATGCATTGCCTGCCCGCGCATCGGGGCGAGGAGGTCGCGGGCGAGGTGATCGATGGTCCGCAGAGCGTGGTCTGGGACGAGGCGGAAAACCGCCTGCACGTCCAGAAAGCCTTGATGGAGTTCCTGCTGCTGGGGCGCCGCGAGGATTGAAGCCGTTGCCGGCGGGGCGGGCCGTTGCGCGGGTCTCGCAGGCACGACAAAAAGGGCGCCTGGGCGCCCTTTTCAATGCGGCTGCTAGCGATGAGCCCGGTAGTGCCTCAGGCCAGGGCCTTGATGGCGGCCGAGAGGCGGCTCTTGTGGCGGGCAGCCTTGTTCTTGTGGATGATCTGCTTGTCGGCCACACGGTCGATGACGCTGCTGGCCTTTTGGAAGACCTCGTTCGCGGCGGTCTGGTCGCCGGCCTCGATGGCCTGGCGCACGCGTTTGATCGCGGTGCGCAGCATCGAGCGCATGCTGGAATTGTGTTTGTTGCGGGCAACGGCCTGGCGGGCGCGCTTGCGGGCTTGTGCGGAATTGGCCATGGAAATCTGTCGTTTAAAGTTGTGAACCGGGTAAGGCTTGCTGATGCTAAACCAAGCAAAGACGACAAGTGTATATTAAGCGCGTTTTCGTGTAAAGTCCGCGAGCCGAAATCCGAATAAAAACAAGGCGCTGAAATAGAGGGCGACGGCCGCGCACAGCACGCCGGCAAGCCAGGCCGCGCGCAGGCCGGGCGTGGCCGCCAGCGCGATCCAGTCCAGGTGCCGGTCGGCTGCGAGCAGCACCGCCGCGAGGACCGCCAGGGCCGGCAGCAGGCGCAGGGTGAATCGCCCCCAGCCCGGCAGCGGCGTGTACAGGCCACGCCGGCGCATCAGCAGGGCGAGGCTCAGGGCGTTGAGGGTGGCGCCTAGGCCGATCGACAGGGCCAGGCCGGCGTGCGCCAGCCAGGGCACCAGGACGAGATTCAGGGCCTGTGTGGCCACGAGCACCAGGATCGCGACCCGCACCGGTGTACGGATGTCCTGTTTCGCGTAGAAGCCCGGTGCAAGAATCTTGATGGCCAGCAGGCCCAGCAGGCCCACGGCATACGCCATCACGGCCAGGCGGGTCTGCGCCACGTCGGCCGCGCTGAAGGCGCCATAGTTGAACAGGACCGCCACCAGTCCGTCGGACAAGAGTGCCAATCCCAGCGCCGCCGGCAGGCCCAGCAGGAACACCAGGCGCAAGCCCCAGTCCAGCAAGGCGTTGTAGCGGTGCTGGTCGCCGCCGGCGTGGGCCGCCGACAGGCTGGGCAGCAGCACCGTTCCCAGCGCCACGCCCAGCAGCGCGGTGGGGAATTCCATCAGGCGGTCGGCAAAGGATAGCCAGGTGACGCTGCCGGGCGCGAGCCAAGTGGCGATATTGGTGTTGATCAACAGTGAAATCTGGGCGACCGACACGCCCAGGATGGCGGGCAGCATCTGGCGCATGACGCGCCGTACGATGGCGTCGCGCCAAGCGGCCCGCAGTCCCGCCCCGTAGCGCGGCAGCAGGCCCAGGCGCCCCAGGGCGGCCCACTGCACCGCGAGCTGCAGGATCCCGCCGATCATCACGCCAATGGCCAGGGCATCGATGGGCCGGGCGGTGTGCGGCGCCAGCAGCAGGCTTGCGCCGATCATCGACAGGTTGAGCAGCACCGGGGTGATGGCCGGCACGGCAAAGCGGCTATAGGTGTTGAGCACTCCCGAGGCGAAGGCCACCAGCGACATGCAGATGATGTAGGGGAACATCAGCCGGGTCATCCAGGTGGCGGCCTCGAATTCGGTGGCGCGCGCCGCGGTGCGCATGCCGCTGGCCATGGCGGTCACCACCCAGGGCGCGCCGACGATGCCCACCAGGGTGACCAGGGTGAGGACGGCCAGCAGGACCAGCGCGACGTGGTCGAGGAGGCGTCGAACGCTGTCTTGGTCGCCATGCTTGCGGACCTCACCCAGGATGGGCACGAACGCCTGCGAGAATGCCCCCTCGGCGAACAGGCGCCGCAGCAGGTTGGGGATGCGAAAGGCGACCCAGAAGGCGTCGGTCAGCGGCCCCGCGCCGTAGACGCTGGCGATCAGGATGTCGCGCAGCAGCCCGGTGATGCGAGAGAAGAGGGTCAGGCCGCTAATCGTGGCGGCTGATCGCAGCAGGCCCATCCGGCCGTGTCCGTCCGGCCCTATTTCGGAGCCATGCGGATGGCGCCGTCCAGGCGGATGGTCTCGCCGTTGAGCATGTCGTTGGCGAGAATGGCGCGCACGAGCTTGGCGTAGTCCTCGGGGCGGCCCAGACGCGACGGGAAGGGGACGCTGGCGGCGAGTGAGTCCTGGACCTCTTGCGGCATGCCGAACAGCATGGGAGTGCCGAAGATCCCCGGAGCGATGGTCATGCAGCGGATGCCCAGGCGCGACAGGTCACGGGCGATGGCCAGCGTCATGCCGACGATGCCGGCCTTGGAGGCGGCGTACGCCGCCTGGCCGATCTGGCCATCATAGGCGGCCACAGAGGCGGTGTTGATGATCACGCCGCGCTCGCCGGTGGCCTCGGGGGCGTTGCCGGCCATGGCCTGCGCCGCCAGGCGCGCCATATTGAACGTGCCCACCAAGTTGATGTCGATCACCTTGCGGAACAGGTCCAGTGAATGGGGGCCGGTCTTGCCGATGGTGCGGGCGGCCGGCGCGATCCCGGCGCAGTTGACCAGGCCGGACAGGGGGCCGCGCGCGAGCGCCGCGTCGATGGCGGCCTGGGCGTCGGCCTCGGCGGTGACGTCGCAATGCACGTAGGTCTGGCCGAGTTCGCGCGCCAGGGCCTCGCCGGCGTCGTCCTGGACGTCCGCGAGCACCACGCGGGCGCCGTCGGCGGCCAGGCTGCGCGCGGTGCCCGCGCCCAGCCCCGAGGCGCCGCCGGTGATGATGAATACCTTGTCCTGGATGTCCATGGAGTCTCCGCTTCGCTGGGAGTGTGCCGCGGGCTCAGCCGCGCAGGATGGCGAGGATGCGCTGGCGGATCTCGTCGACCGGACCCAGGCCCGAGACTTGGGCATAGCGCGGCGCGGTCGGGTCCCCGGAGTGCGCCCAGTTGGAATAATAGTCGACCAGGGGGCGGGTCTGCTCGCGATAGACCGCCAGACGGTGCCTGACGGTTTCCTCGCGGTCGTCGTCGCGCTGGATCAGGGGCTCGCCGGTGTCGTCGTCCAGGCCGTCGCGCTTGGGCGGGTTGAACTTGATGTGGTAGGTGCGGCCGCTGGCGACGTGCACACGCCGCCCGCTCACGCGCTCGATGATGTTTTCCTCGGGCACGGCGATCTCGACGACATGGTCCAGGCGCACCGAGGCGTCCTTGAGGGCGTCGGCCTGCGGGAGGGTGCGCGGGAAGCCGTCGAACAGATAGCCGGTCGCACAGTCGCCCTGGCGCAGACGGTCGCGCACCAGGCCGATGATGATGTCGTCGGACACCAGCCCGCCGCTGTCCATGATCTTCTTGGCCTCCAGGCCCAAGGGTGTTTGCGCCTTGACGGCGGCGCGCAGCATGTCGCCCGTCGAGATCTGGGGGATGCCGAAGGCCTCGGTGATGAAGGCGGCCTGGGTCCCCTTACCGGCGCCTGGCGGTCCGAGCAGAATCAAACGCATGGTTTCCTCCCGAAGGTTTTTCTTCTGAAAAAATGTTCCTGATTATGCCGCAATGCACCAATTTTTGCAGTTCCGGGCGGCTTGGGCACGGTCACGTGTAGCCGGCGGCAAACAGGGCGCGCACGCGTTCGAGGTCGGCGGCAGTGTCCACGCCGGCTGCCGGGTCCTCGACGCCCAGGTGGACGGCGATGCGATAGCCGTGTTCGAGGGCACGCAATTGTTCGAGGGATTCAAAACGCTCGAGCGGGCCCGCCGGCAGGCCCGGAAAGGCCCGCAGAAACCCTGCCCGGTAGGCGTACAGCCCGATGTGGCGCCAGGCCGGCAGTCCCGGCGCGACGCGCTGTCCGCCGTCGGCCAGCGCGTCGCGCGCCCAGGGGATCGGCGCGCGCGAGAAGTACAGGGCGTGGCCCTGCGCGTCGCAGACGACCTTGACCGCGTTCGGATCGAACAGAGCCCGCGCGTCGCGGATGGGGCTCGCGCAGGTGGCGATGGCCGCCTCGGGGCGGCCGGCCAGCAGGGCGGCGACGGCGTCGATCGCGGCGGGATCGATCAGGGGCTCGTCGCCCTGAACGTTGACCACCACGGCGGCATCATCGAGCGCCAGCGCCTGGACGATCTCGGACAGACGGTCGGTGCCCGTGGGATGGTCGGCGCGGGTCATCATGGCCTCGAAGCCCTCGCGACGGACTGCGGCGGCGATATCCTCGTGGTCGGTGGCCACGAGGATGCGCGTCGCGCCCGACAGCGCGGCGCGCTGCGCGGTGCGCACCACCATGGGTTTGCCGCCGAGATCGAGCAGGGCCTTGCCGGGCAGGCGGGTGGAGGCCGCCCGCGCGGGGATGGCGGCAATGAAACTCATGCCGGGCGCTCTGGAGGCGGTCGTCGGGCCACTGGCGCGGGGCCTAGCGGGCGGCGTCGGGCTCGAGCAGGCGCGCCTCGCCCTCGAGCATCACGGGTACCCCGTCGCGGATGGGGAACGCCAGCTTGTCGGCCATGCAGATCAGCTCCTGGTGCTCGCGATCGTGCCGCAGGGGGCCCTTGCACACCGGGCAGACCAGGATTTGTAGCAGGCGATTCTCCATGGGGGGCTCCGGGGACGGGGGATGGGAAAACAGCTAGTTTAATGCGAGTGTTCGCGCGTTGCACCCCATGCCCGCGAGGCGTCGTTCACCGCTTGGCGTGGCCGGCGGCGTCCAGGGTGTTTTGCGCCTCGCGCAGCCGCGCATCCAGCGCGTCGATCCAGCCCGGATCCGAAAAGACGGCTTCGACGTGGATCGCCCACAAGCGGGGGTCGCCGAGCGCGGCGCACTTGACGGCGTCCTTGGCGGTGACCAGGACCGGCCCCGATGGCAGTGCCCGCAGGGGATCGTCGCGGTAGTCATGGTGATCGGGCAGGGGCAGGGTGCGGATCAGGCGCAGCCCGGCCTGTTCCAGCATGTCGAAGAATCGCCGGGGCTGGCCGATGGCCGCCGCCGCGCTGCAGTCCAGGCCCGCGTGTTCGCGCCGCCAGTCCGACCAGGCGAGGCTGCGCCCGCTCGCCAGGTGCTCGGCGCGCACCGGGCGCAGCACCATGCCGATCGCGCCGGGGCGTGGCGGCGCGGCCGCGTCGTTGTCGATGATCCAATCCGCGCGCGCGAGGCGGGCGACGGGTTCGCGCAGAGGGCCTGCGGGCAGCAGCCGTCCGTTGCCCGTGCCGCGCCGGTCCTGGACGATGATCTCGACGTCGCGCGCCATCGCCAGGTGCTGCAGGCCGTCGTCCGAGAGGATCACGTCCACCTCGGGGTGGGCGTCCAGCAGGGCGGCGACGGCCAGCGGCCGCCGGGGGTGGACGGCGACCGGGGCCCCGGTCGCGCGCGCGATCAGCGCGGGCTCGTCACCCAGCCGCTCGGCCTGGGCGCCGTCGCGCGCGAGCCGTGGCCGGGGGCCGCTGCGCACGCCGTAGCCGCGGCTGACCACGCCGGGATGCCAGCCGCGCGCGGCCAGGGCCTGGCAGAGGGCGATGACGACGGGGGTCTTGCCGGTGCCGCCCACCAGGATGTTGCCGATCACCACGAGCGGCACAGGCGGGCGCGCCGGATGCGCGCGTCGCGCCCGCCAGGCGCGCCATGCGCCGGCGCCGGCGACCAGCCAGGACAGGGGCAGCAGCAGGTCGCTCGCCAGTGTGCGCTCGCTCCAGATCGTGTGCAGCCAGTTTTCGACGCGGCGTCTCAAGGCCGGGCCAAGGTGGTGAAATGTACCCGCGAAATGCCCGCCAGGCGCGCGGCCTCGAGCGCCCGCACGACGGCGGCGTGGGTTGCCTGCGCGTCGGCGTTGATGCGCAGGGCGATCGACTCGCGCCCGTGTGCCGCCTTGCGCAGGGCCTGCGCCAGGGTATCGTCCCTTTCGCCGCCCACGTACTCGCCGTCCAGGGCGTACAGGCCCTCTTGGCTGATTGCGAGCGAGATCGGCGTATCGTCCTCCAGGGCCTGGGCGCTGGCTTCCGGCAGTGCGATCTGGAGCTGGCGCATCTGGGTGAACGAGGTCGAGGCCGCCAGGAAAATCAGGATCACCAGCAGCACGTCGATGAGCGGGATGAGGTTCATCTCGGGGTCGTCGCGGGCGGGCGCCGGGCGGAAATTCATGAGACCGTCCTGTGGCTGATCAGGCGGTTGAGCACGCCGGCCTCGCGCTCCATCGAGTGCAGGAAGTAATCCACGCGCGAGCGGAAATAGCGGTGAAAAATCAGCGCCGGAATGGCGATCAGGATGCCGAAGCCGGTGTTGTACAGGGCGACCGAAATGCCGTGCGCGAGCAGAGCCGGGTCGCTGCCGGAAGGGTTGTAGGCGCCAAAAATTTCGATCATGCCGACCACGGTGCCGAACAGGCCGAGCAGCGGCGCCACCACGGCGATGGTGGCCAGGGCGGGCAGGTAGCGGTTCAGCCGCCAGGCGACGTCCTTGCCGACGTCCTCGATAGCGTCGAGCCGCCAGTCGTCGGGCTCATCGCGGTGCGCGGCGACCTCGGCGAGGATCCTGCCCATGGGGCATTGGCGCGCCAGGCGCAGGATGGCGTCGGCCTGGTCCTGCTGGCGGCGCATGAGCTCGAGCACCTGCTCGGGCAGGCCGGGGGGCATGATCCGCCCTGCGCGCAGGGCGACGAATCGTTCTATGATGATCGCCAGGGTGACGACCGAGGTCGCGATCAGCAGCCAGATCGGCCAGCCGGCCGCCTCGATGATGTCCAGCAAGATAGGCCTCTTCGGGTGCGGTGCAAAGCGCCTATTTTAAGGCCAGCTTTGCGCGTGGGCCGGGTTTTACGAGCGGTGGGTCCCGCGCGGCCCGGGATGTGGCTCCGAGGCGTGTGGCAAAGCGCGTGAAATGGGTGTTTGGTAGGCGAGAACGGCATGCCCGTTGGCTTTGCGGGCAGTATCCACAGATTCTGTGGATAATTCTGTGTACAAGCCCTCCGATCCGCATGTTTCATGCTTCTCGTCAGTTCATTGGTTGATTTTCGCGCACAGGCTTAAATTCTATTTTATATAATTAAATCAATGGTTTATTTCATTACATTAAAGTCATATTTAATGTGACGCCTCAAAAAGCTTGAAAATAGGCGCAGTTGACAAAAGGCATCTTGCTGTGGATAGGTTTTCATGAGTATTTCGGGCGAGGACGGCGCGCGTGGCGGTTTTCCGGGTGCGGACGACGTGTTGACGGTGGCCCAGCTCAATCATCGGGTGGCGCGGTTGCTTGAGGCTGGCATTCCCCGGGTATGGGTGTGTGGCGAGATCTCCAATTTCACGCGTGCGGCCTCCGGGCACTGGTATTTTTCGATCAAGGACGAATCTGCCGCCGTGCGCGCGGTGATGTTCCGCGGACGGGCGCAGGCCGTCGGCTTTGTCCCCCGGGTGGGCGAGCGCCTCGAACTGCGCGTGCAGGTGTCCCTGTACGAGCCCCGGGGCGATTATCAGCTCCAGGTCGAGGCCATGCGCCGGGCCGGGCGCGGCGATCTGCACGAGGCTTTCCTGCGCCTGCGCGACCGCCTGAGCACCGAGGGCTTGATCGACCCCGCCCGCCGGCGGCCCATCGCCGCCATGCCGCGTGCGGTCGGGGTGGTGACCTCGCTGGCCGCCGCCGCCTTGCGCGACGTGCTCTCGGTGATGGCGCGCCGGGCGCCGCACGTCCGGGTGGTGGTCTATCCGGCGCCGGTGCAGGGACGCGAGGCGGCGGCGCAGCTGTGCGAGGCGTTGGCGCTGGCGGTCGCGCGCGCCGAGGTCGATACCCTGTTGCTGGTGCGTGGCGGCGGCAGCCTTGAGGATCTCTGGAGCTTCAACGACGAGGCGCTGGCGCGCGCCATCGCGGCCAGCCCGATTCCGATCGTGAGCGGCGTGGGTCACGAGACCGATTTCACGATCGCCGATTTTGTGGCTGACTTGCGGGCCCCCACGCCCACGGCCGCGGCCGAGCTGTGCTGCGACAGCCAGGCCGCCTGCGAAGAACGCCTGCGCAATGCGCTGGGCGCTTTGGCCGTCGCCCAGCGGCGGCGCCTGGATCGCGCTGCCATGCGCCTGGACAAAGCGGCTGCGCAGCTCGTTTCACCCGCGCAGCGTTTGCGCCTGCGGGGCCAGCGCCTGACGGCGGCGGCCCAGCGCCTGCAAGCCGCCGTGTCGCATCGCACGCAAGTACAGGCGGCCCGGCTCGCGGCGGTGCGCGGCAGGCTCGAGGCGCTGGATCCGCGCGGTGTGCTCGGCCGAGGCTATGCCATCGTGCGCGGCCCCTCCGGGAACATCGTCAAAAATGCGTTAGACTTAAACATAGGAGAGCGCATCGACGTTGAATTCGGCTCGGGCCGCGCCCAGGCTGATATCGTGCATACCGAATCTCCGTTTTGAAAGGCTCCCGCCGATGCCGCGCCGCACGTACGGTTTGCGCGGCGGCGGGTCCCGGCCCGGTTTTGTGTCCGTTCACTGTCTGTTTGAAGGAAATATTATGGCTTTTACCCTTCCGCCCCTGCCGTATGCCATGGATGCGCTGGCGCCGCACATTTCCAAGGAAACCCTCGAGTTCCATTATGGCAAGCATCACCAGGCATACGTCACGAACCTGAACAAGGCGATCGAGGGCACCGACCTCGCATCCGCCAGCCTGGAGGACATCATCCGCAAGTCCTCGGGCGGTGTGTTCAACAACGCGGCTCAGGTCTGGAACCACACCTTTTACTGGAACAGCCTCTCGCCCAAGGGCGGCGGCGAGCCCTCCGGCGCGCTGCGCGCGGCGATCGAGGCCAAGTGGGGCGGTGTGGACGCTTTCAAAGCGGCCTTCACGCAATCGGCCGCCGGTAATTTTGGCTCGGGCTGGACCTGGCTGGTGAAAAAGGCCGATGGCACGCTGGACATCGTCAACACCAGCAATGCCGGCACCCCGCTCACCTCCGGCGACAAGGCGCTGCTGACCTGTGACGTCTGGGAGCACGCCTACTACATCGACTACCGCAACGCCCGTCCCAAGTACCTCGAGAATTTCTGGGCGCTGGTCAACTGGGAATTCGCGGCCGCCAATCTGGCCTGAACCCACGCCGGGAACACCCCGGCATCCCGGCCGCCTCGTGTTTTCGGGACGGCTGGCCGGGGCGCCGGCTTATGGCGGCGGCAGAGGCGAGACCGTGTCCCGCACCGATACGCCCGCTCGCTTGAACCACCCCTCGCTCATTTCAAGGGCGTAGCGCACCGGCCCTGGCGGGCAGTGCGTGTCCAGAGCATAGGGCTGCATGTCCTGGATCGACGTGATCCGGCCCTTGGCGTCGATAAAGGCGATCGACAGCGGCAAGGGCGTGTTCTTCATCCAAAAGCAATGCTGGTCGTCCTCGTCGAACACGAACAGCATCCCATGGTCGGCGGCGAGACTGCGCCTGTGCATCAAGCCCTGGCTGCGCGCCTCGGGCGTGCGGGCAACCTCGGCCTGGACCTCGCGGGCGCCCACCGTCAGGCCGGCGATCGGCAGCAGGGCCTGTCCCCAGGCGGCCGGTGCCGTGGCGGCCAGCAGAAAAAAAACAGGGCTCATGGCGAGCCCTGCACAGCGGTAGAATAAATATGTTCTTGGTTTTATCCAGGCTTTCGGCATGTACGGTCAAGCAGCGGTGATGTTCAGGGCCTGTTTGCCTTTGGGTCCTTGTGCGATGTCGAACAGGACTTTCTGGCCTTCTTTGAGGGTTTTGAAGCCGTTCATCTGGATGGACGAGAAATGCGCAAACAGGTCTTCGCCCCCATTATCGGGGGTAATAAAGCCAAAGCCTTTGGCATCATTGAACCACTTTACCGTTCCAGTCAGTTTTTGTGACTCCCCGGTGTTTTCGATTGAATCGGACATGCGAACAGCCTCTCGTCTATGAGTGTGGGGTTGAAACCTTGGTGTCATCGAATGCCACCAAACCCGTTCCCCGGAGTATTGCGCGGGATCGCGGGCCCTCCAGCAGAACATCGTTGATAATGCTTAATTCGCTATTCATTAGTCAACTATGGAAACCACTAGTATTCAGTATGATTCGCTAGTTTGAATCGTATTTTCTCGAAATGCCGACCGATATCCAGAATCAGCGTGAACTGCTGCCGGCCGCCGCCCCCACGCGGGTGGCGCCGCCGCCCATGTACCAGGTGGTCCTGCTCAACGACGACTATACGCCGATGGATTTCGTCGTCCTGGTGTTGCGCGAGGTTTTCCATAAGCCCGATCCCGAGGCCGAGCGCATCATGCTCAAGGTTCATCACGAGGGGCGCGGGGTGTGTGGCATCTATACGCGCGACATCGCCTCCACGCGCGTCGACACCGTGCGGCGGATGGCACACGCCGATCAGCACCCCCTGCAATGCGTGATGGAGCCCGTCGCGCCTTGAAAGGGTTTGGCGTTGCGCCACGGCCAATGCCCTGCGATAGCCACGCATCGGTGTTGTTCGCACTACGCGGCGGCGTTTTAGTCATAGAATAGAGACATGGATTTATTCATCCGCTCCGATTAGGCATGGAGGAAGCGTGATCTCCGAAGAACTTGAAGTCAGCCTGCACATGGCCTTTGTCGAGGCTCGGGCCGCTCGGCACGAATTCATCACGGTCGAGCATCTGCTGCTGTCGCTGTTGGACAATGCCGCAGCGGTCGAGGTGCTGCGCGCGTGCGCGGCGGATCTGGAAACCTTGCGCCAGGATTTGCGCAAGTTCATCGCCGAGAACACGCCGGTGTTCCCGGGCGATGGTGAGGTGGACACGCAGCCGACCCTGGGATTCCAGCGCGTCATCCAGCGCGCCATCATGCACGTCTCCTCGAGCAGTTCAAACAAGGCGGCGGTGACGGGCGCCAATGTCCTGGTCGCGATGTATGGCGAAAAGGATTCCCATGCGGTGTATTTCCTGGTCCAGCAGGGCATCTCGCGCCTGGACGTGGTGAACTACCTGTCGCACGGCATCGCCAAGGCGCCCGACGCGGGCCAGGCGCAGGGCGAGGGCCCGCGGGCCGAGCCGCCCGCGGCCGACCCCAAGTCCGACCAGCAAAAGTCCCCCCTCGAGACCTATGCCACGGACTTGAACGCCGAGGCGCTCAAAGGCCGGATCGATCCCCTGATCGGGCGCGAGGCCGAGGTCGAGCGCGTGATCCAGGTGCTGTGCCGTCGCCGCAAGAACAACCCCCTGCTGGTGGGCGAAGCCGGCGTGGGCAAGACCGCGATTGCCGAGGGGCTGGCGTGGCGCATCACCCAGGGCGACGTGCCCGAGGTGCTGCATGAGGCCCAGGTCTACGCCCTGGACATGGGCTCGCTGCTGGCGGGCACCAAGTATCGCGGCGACTTCGAGCAGCGCCTCAAGCTCGTCTTGAAATCGCTGCGCGAAAACCGCAACGCGATCCTGTTCATCGACGAGATCCACACTCTGATCGGGGCGGGATCGGCCTCCGGCGGCACGCTGGACGCCTCCAACCTGCTCAAGCCCGCGCTGTCCTCGGGGCACCTGAAGTGCATCGGCGCGACGACTTACACCGAGTACCGCGGAATCTTCGAAAAGGATCACGCGCTGGCGCGGCGCTTCCAAAAGATCGATATTCCCGAGCCCTCGGTCGAGCAGACCATCCAGATCCTGCGGGGCTTGAAAGGACGCTTCGAGGCGCATCACCAGGTGCGTTATTCCGCGGCGGCGATCACCGCCGCGGCCGAGCTGGCCGCGCGCCACATCAGCGACCGCTTCCTGCCGGACAAGGCCATCGACGTGATCGACGAAGCAGGGGCCGCTCAGCGCCTGCTGCCGAAATCGCGCCAGAAAAAGCTCATCGGCAAGGCCGAGATCCAGGCCACGGTCGCCAAGATCGCGCGCATCCCGCCGCAAAGCGTCTCCACCGACGACCGCAACAAGCTCGCGACGCTCGAGCGCGATCTCAAGTCCGTGGTATTCGGCCAGGATCAGGCGATTGCCGCGCTGGCGGCCGCGATCAAGATGGCGCGCTCCGGCCTGGGTCGACCCGACAAACCCATCGGCTCTTTCCTGTTTTCCGGGCCGACCGGCGTGGGCAAGACCGAGGTCGCGCGCCAGCTCGCCTTCGTGCTGGGGATCGAGCTGCTGCGCTTCGATATGTCCGAGTACATGGAGCGGCACACGGTCTCGCGCCTGATCGGCGCGCCTCCGGGCTATGTGGGTTTCGACCAGGGCGGCTTGCTGACCGAGGCCATCACCAAGCAGCCGCATTGCGTGCTGTTGCTCGACGAGATTGAAAAAGCGCATCCCGACGTCTACAACATCCTGCTGCAGGTCATGGACCACGGCACGCTGACCGACAACAACGGCCGCAAGGCGGATTTCCGCAACGTCATCATCGTGATGACGACCAATGCCGGCGCCGAGACCCTGAACCGCAATGCCATCGGGTTTGCGACGCCGGCGCGCGGCGGCGACGAGATGGCCGATATCAAGCGCCTGTTCACGCCGGAATTCCGTAACCGGCTTGACGCGATCATTGGATTTTCCGTGCTGCCGCGCGAGATCATCCTGCGGGTGGTCGACAAGTTCCTCATGCAGCTCGAGGACCAGCTTCACGAAAAACATGTCGAGGTGGTGTTCACTCCGGCGCTGCGCGAGCATCTGGCCCGCGAGGGCTTCGACCCGACGATGGGCGCGCGGCCCATGCAGCGCCTCATCCAGGATACGATCCGGCGGGCGCTCGCCGACGAGTTGCTGTTCGGGCGGCTGGTCAATGGCGGGCAGGTCGAGGTGGATCTGGACGAGCAGGACAAGGTGATCCTGAACTTCCCCGGCAACCCGGCCAGCCGCGGCGCCGTGCCCAAGCCCTCGCATCCCGAGCCCGAGCTCGTGGATTGACGCGCGCGCAAGAACGCGTGTCCATGGGAGCCGATCCACAGGGCCCGAGCCTGGTCGCCTGCCCGCACTGCGATACGCTGCACGAGCGCGTCGAGTTGACGCCGCGTGGGCGGGCCCTCTGCGCCTGCTGTGGCGCCAATTTGTACCGCCGCGGGGTGCTGGACCTGAACGGCTGGACGGCGATGTCGCTGGCGGCCCTGGCGGTCTTCGTCATCGCCCAGGGTTTTCCCATCGTCAGCCTGTCGCTGCAAGGCCGCGGCGTCAGCGTGACGTACTGGGAGGCGCTGCTGTACATCTGGGACCAGGGCGATTGGCTGCTGTCGATCATGACCGGCCTATTCGGCTTCTGGTTTCCGCTGCTCAAGATCGTCCTTACCCTATGGGCGGTGCGCTGCATATCCACGGGCCGGATTCCGGGGGACTTCACGCTTGGCATGCGCCTGCTGCGCGCCTTGACGCCCTGGTCCATGGCGCCGGTCCTGGTGCTGGCGATCTTCGTCGCCATCGTGAAGTTCGCCGGGATGGCCGCCTTGACCGTCGAGCCCGGGATGCTGGGGTTCTTTCTGCTGTCGTTTTTCCTGACCGGCCTGGGACGCTTGAACGCCTTCGAGCTCTGGGACCATGCCGAGCGGGCCGGGCTGGTGGAGACCTCGGGCGCGCACGGCAGCGATCTGGCCTGCCATGCCTGCGGGTGCGTCCAGGGGGCGTGCGCCAGCGGGCGCTGCCGGCGCTGCGGGGCGCGCCTGCATCGGCGTCGTCAGAACATCACGGCGCGGGTCTGGGCGCTCGCCCTCGCGGCGGCGGTGGTCTACGTACCCGCCAATATCCTGCCGATCATGCGCATCGAATCGATACTCGGCGCCAGCGACCACACGATCCTGGGTGGCGTGGTCGAGCTGTGGCGATTGGGGTCCTGGGACTTGGCGCTGATCGTGTTCGTGGCGAGCGTCGTCGTGCCGATCACCAAACTGCTTGCCCTGGCGGTGCTGATGCTGTTGCGACAGCCGCGCGGCGCGCGAGTGCAGCGCCAGCGCACCCGCATGTACGAGATGGTCGAGTTCATTGGACAGTGGTCGATGCTGGACGTGTTCGTGGTGGTCCTGATGGGGGCAATGGCCAACTTTCCGGGTCTCACCCGGATCCTCCCCGGTCCCGGCGCGCTCAGCTTCGGCGTTGTCGTGATCCTGACCATGTGGGCGACGATGAGCTATGATCCGCGTTTGGGATGGGACAAACTCAGGAGCGGCGATCGATGACGGAACCGGGGCGGGATGGCGAAGAACCCATACGGGTCGAACGGCCCGTGGTCCGTGTCGGCAAGGGTGCCCGCTGGTCCTGGATTTGGTTGGTGCCCCTGCTTGCGGTGCTGATGGGGATATCACTGCTGGTGACCCATTGGCTGCGCACCGGCCCGGTCATCACCATCAGCTTCGAGTCGGCCGATGGCCTGAGCGCCGGGCAGACCAAGCTGCGCTACAAGGATGTGATCGTCGGCCAGGTGAGCGCCCTGCGGGTCGCCGACGACCGCCAGCATGTGCAAGTCGATATCCAGCTCGAGCAGGAGGGGTCTGGGTACATCACCCAAAAGGCGTCGCGTTTCTGGGTCGTGCGGCCGCAGCTCAGCCTGACCGGGGTATCCGGCCTGGGCACACTCATGTCGGGGGTTTACATTAGCGTGGACGCGCCCACCAAGATCGAGGAAGGCGCGCGAACCTATCAATTCACCGGGCTGGAAAAACCCCCCGAGGTCACCAGCGGACGCCGGGGCACGCGCTACGTCCTGCGCGCACATGATCTTGGATCCCTCGACATCGGGACCGGCGTCTACTATCGGCGCATTCTGGTGGGCCGCGTCGTCGGCTATGAAATGTCCCGCGACGGCAGCTCGGTGCTCATCCAGTTCTTCGTGGACGCGCCCTATGATCGCTTCGTGACTGCGGACTCGCGATTCTGGAACATCAGTGGCATCGATGTGACGCTCTCGCCCGAGGGCATCAATATGCGCGTCGCGGGCTTGAGCTCGGTGCTGGCGGGCGGGGTCGCCTTCGCCCAGGCCGACGAGGTGAGCTCCTATGACGGGGTCGCCGACAAGACGCCGGTGGCCGCCAATTACGAGTTCACGCTGTTCCCCACGCGGGATGACGCGCTGGCGGATCCCGATGGCCCGCCCTTGCAGGTCATCATGCGCTTCGACCAGTCGGTGCGCGGCCTGCGGGTGGGTGCCCCGGTCGATTTCCGGGGGATGGAGCTGGGCCGCGTCGTGGACATCGATCTGGAGTTCGATCCGGGAAAGCGGCATTTCTACACCCGCGTCCGCGCGGATCTGTACCCGCTGCGTTTTGCCGAGGCCTATGAGGCCTTGCTCAAGGCGAATAAAGGCAAGGGCGGCCGCGAACTGCTCCAGACCCTGGTGCGTCACGGCATGAGGGCGCAGTTGCGCTCGGCCGCGCTGGTGACGGGGCAGCAGTACGTGGCCCTGGATTTCTTCCCCAAGGCCAAGCCGCCGACCGAGGCGGCCCCGGACTATGGCGAGGCGATCGGGGTGCCGACGATGCCCGGCGAGCTGAACCAACTGCAGCAGCAGGTCGGCAGCATCGTGTCCAAGCTCGATGCCGTGCCGATCAAGGAGATCGGCGAGGGCCTGGACGCCAGCCTGAAGTCCTTGAACATATTGCTGCGGCAATTCGACGCCAGCCTGACGCCGCAGGCGACTGCGGCCCTGAAGTCGGTCCAGCGTTCCTTCGATCGTATCGGCCAGACCCTGGGGCCCGAGGCGCCCCTGCTGGGAGGCCTGCACTCGACCCTTGGAGAGCTCGAGCGGGCAGCGCGCGCCTTGCGCACGCTGGCGGATTTTTTACAGGCGCATCCAGAGGCGCTGGTTCGCGGCCATCCGACGGATGCATTGCGCTAGGGCCTGCCGGCAGGCCGAGTGCGCCGGTGCCCGCCGGCGCGTCACAAAGGAGACTTGGATGCGAGGAATCGCAAGCCTGGGGATCGCGGCGCTGCTGAGCGCGTGCGCCGCTGCACCCAGCGCGTATTACAGCTTGTCCGCGCCGACACCGACGCTGGCGCCGTCCGCCGTGCCGGCGGCTTCCGGCCGCGCGGCGGCGGACTTCGGCCTGCGCGTCGAGGCGGTGGGCATCCCCGCCGAGGTCGATCGCCCGCAGCTCGTGGTGCGTCGCGAGGCCGCTGATGCCGGGGTCGCCTTGCTGAATGGATCGCTGTGGGCGGCGCCGCTTTCGGATCAGCTCCGCGCCGTGCTGGCCGCGAGGATATCCCGGGCGCTTGGGGTGCCCGACGTGAGCGTGATGGCCGCGCCCCAGGGCCTGCAACTGCGCGAGGTGGCCGTCCAGGTGACACGCTTCGACCTGGTGTACGGCCAGTATGCGGGCCTCGAGGCCAATTGGACCGAGAGCCGACCGCGGCAGGCCATGCGACTGTGCCATGCGGCCTTGCGGGTCCCGGTCGCCGCGGGGGTTCCCGCTCTGGTTGAGGGGCAGCGCGAGGCGGTTGGCCTCTTGGCCCAGATGATCGCCGCCCACATGGATTCCTCGGTGGCGGTGCCCCACGATCCGGCGATTCTGTCGAATCGCTGCACTTGAGCGTCCTGAGGCTTTCTCGGGTTTCACCTTTATCGTTTCGGGTTATCCCCAGTGGTAAACCATTGGTTGCCCATATAGCATGCCGGCAGTAAACCCGGTTGTCGGGGCGCTGCGCCCCGCCGGCCTCACCGCTTGACCCGCTGGATGATCCTATGGCTACCGTTACCCTGGGCGTGAAGGTTGATGAGGCGCTGCGCGAGCGTCTGCGACGGATCGCCGATGGCTTGGGCTGCACGCCCCATTGGCTTCACAAACAGGCGCTGTTGTCCTATATCGAGGCGATCGAGCGGGGCCAGGTGCCGGCCGAGGTCAGCCACCTGGTGAGTGACGAACCCGCTGGCGAGGTGGCCGAGCCCGAGCGTCCGCAGGCGTTCTACGAATTTGCCCAAGAGGTACAACCCCAGTCCGTGCTGCGCTCGGCCATTACAGCGGCCTACCGCCGGCCCGAGCCCGAGTGCATGCCGATGCTGCTCGACCTCGCGAACCAGGACGATGGCCAGGCCGTGCAGGCCCTGGCGCACCGCCTTGTCACCGCGCTGCGCGGCAAGCGCAAGGCGGGGGGGGTCGAGGCCCTGATCCAGGAATTCTCGCTCTCGAGCCAAGAAGGCGTGGCTTTGATGTGCCTGGCCGAGGCCTTGCTCCGGATCCCGGACCGCGCGACGCGGGATGCGCTGATCCGCGACAAGATCAGCCGTGGCGACTGGCGTTCGCACGTGGGCGAGTCGCCCTCCCTGTTTGTCAATGCAGCCACCTGGGGGCTGCTGGTCACGGGCAAGCTCGTGGGTGTCAACAGCGAACAGACACTGTCCAGGGCGCTGACCCGGCTGATCGGCAAGGGCGGTGAGCCCCTGATTCGCCGTGGCGTCAACATGGCGATGCGCCTGATGGGTGAGCAGTTCGTCACAGGGCAGACGATCTCGGCGGCGCTGGCCAACAGCCGCAAGTTCGAGGAAATCGGCTTTCGCTATTCCTACGACATGCTGGGCGAGGCGGCGACCACCGCGCAGGACGCCGATCGCTATTATGAATCCTACGAGCAGGCGATCCACGCCATTGGCAAGGCGTCGCAGGGTCGCGGCATCTACGAAGGCCCGGGGATTTCGATCAAGCTCTCGGCGCTGCACCCGCGCTATTCGCGTGCCCAGCGCGACCGGGTCATGGCCGAGCTGCTGCCACGCATGATCGCGCTGGCGGCGCTTGCGCGGCGCTATGACATCGGCCTGAATATCGATGCGGAGGAGGCCGACCGCCTCGAACTCTCGTTGGATCTGCTCGAGGCGATGTGCTTCGATCCCCTCCTGGCGGGCTGGAACGGCATTGGCTTCGTGATCCAGGCCTACCAGAAGCGCGCGCCCGTCGTCATCGACTACGTGATCGACTTGGCCAGGCGCAGCAAGCATCGCCTGATGGTCCGGCTGGTCAAGGGCGCATACTGGGACAGCGAGATCAAGCGGGCGCAGGTGGATGGCTTGGAAGGCTATCCAGTGTATACACGAAAAATCTATACGGACGTATCGTATCTGGCCTGCGCGCGCAAGCTGCTGGGAGCGCCCGAGGCTGTCTATCCACAGTTCGCCACGCACAACGCCCAGACGCTGTCCTCGATCTATCACATGGCGGGGGCAAACTACTACCCGGGCCAATACGAGTTCCAGTGCCTGCACGGCATGGGCGAGCCGCTCTACGAGGAGGTCGTTGGGCCGGTCGCCAAGGGCAAACTCAACCGGCCCTGCCGTGTCTATGCGCCGGTGGGCACGCACGAGACCCTGCTGGCGTACTTGGTGCGCCGCCTGCTCGAGAACGGCGCCAATACGTCCTTCGTCAACCAGATCGGCGACGAACAGGTGCCCATCGAGACACTGATCATCGATCCGGTCCAGGCGGCGCGCCGCATTCAGCCGCTGGGTGCGCCGCATCCGCGCATTCCCCTGCCGCGTGATCTGTACCGCGAGCAGGGGCGGCGGCTAAATTCAGCCGGCCTGGATCTGAGCAACGAACACCGCCTGGGGTCCTTGTCGGCGGCACTGTTGGGCAGCGCCGCCACGGATTGGCGCGCGGCGCCGGACGGCGTTTGGGACGAGGAACGCGCCCGCGAGGTCCTCAATCCGGCCGACCACCGCGATGTGGTGGGCCGGGTGGTCGAGGCGGGTGATGCGGATATCGAACGCGCCACGGCCCGCGCGGAATACGCGGCGCCGATCTGGCAGTCCACGCCGGTCGGCGAACGCGCCCAGTGTCTGCGGCTGGCCGCCCAGATTCTCGAGGACGAGATGCAGGCGGCCATCGGCCTGATCGTGCGCGAGGCGGGCAAATCCTATCCCAATGCGATCGCCGAGGTGCGTGAGGCGGTCGATTTTCTGCGCTACTACAGCGACGAGATCGAGCGCGATTTCTCGAACGACACCCATCGGCCGCTGGGCCCGGTATTGTGCATCAGTCCGTGGAATTTTCCTCTGGCCATCTTCATCGGCCAGGTCAGCGCGGCGCTGGCGGCGGGCAATGTGGTGCTGGCCAAGCCGGCCGAGCAGACCAGCCTGATCGCGGCCCTCGGCGTCTCGGCCTTGCGGCGCGCCGGCGTCCCGACGGATGCGGTGCAGTTGCTGCCCGGGCGCGGCGAAACCGTGGGCGCACAATTGGTTGCCCATCCCGCCGTGCGCGGGGTCATGTTCACCGGGTCCACCGAGGTCGCCCGACACATCGCGGCGACGCTGGCGCAGCGCCTGGATTCGCGCGGCCAGGTGATTCCGCTGATCGCCGAGACGGGGGGCCAGAACGCGCTGGTCGTGGACTCGTCCGCCTTGACCGAGCAGGTGGTCTACGATGTGCTCGGCTCGGCCTTCGACTCCGCAGGCCAGCGCTGCTCGGCGCTGCGCGTGCTGTGCGTGCAGGAAGATTGCGCCGACCGCACATTGGAGATGCTGCGCGGCGCCATGCGCGAGCTGCGTGTGGGGCGCCCCGAGCTCTTGTCCACGGACATCGGGCCCGTCATTGACGCCGAGGCGCGCGGCAACATCGAGAAGCATGTGCATGCCATGCGCGAGTCCGGCCACGTGGTCGATCAGCTCGAGCTCGGCGACCAAACGCGCAACGGCACATTCGTGCCGCCCACGCTGATCGAGATCGGACAGATTTCCGAACTCGAGCGCGAGGTGTTCGGACCGGTGCTTCATGTGCTGCGTTATCGCCGCGAGGCGCTGGACAGTTTGCTCGAGGACATCAACGGCAGTCATTACGGGTTGACCTTCGGGGTGCACACCCGCCTGGACGAGACCATCCAGCACATCATCGGGCGCATCAATGCGGGCAACATCTACGTCAACCGCAATATCGTCGGTGCGACCGTGGGCGTGCAGCCCTTTGGCGGCGAGGGCCTGTCGGGCACCGGGCCCAAGGCGGGCGGCCCACTGTACCTGCATCGGCTGCTGTCGCGCGGGCCTGTTGGCCTGCCCATCGATGGGGTGCCCGGGGGCGACACCGCCGAACGGGTCCTGCCGGGACCGACCGGCGAGAGCAATGTCTATCGCCTCAAGCCCCGCGGCACCGTGCTGTGCCGCGCCTTGACGCCGGCGGGCGCGCAGGCGCAGTACGAGGCCTGTCGGCGCGCTGGCAATCGCGTGCTGTTTGTCGACACCCCTGCGGGCCACGCTTTTCAGGAGCAGGTGCGCGACGCGGCGGTGGGCCTGGCGGGCGAGAACGTGGTGAGCGAGGGGGATTTCCAGGCCGTGCTGTTCGAAGGTGACGGGGATGACCTGTTGGCCTTGAGCCAGGCCGTTGCAGCCCGGCCAGGACCGATCGTCCCGGTGCAGGGGCTGCGCAGCGAGGAATTGTCGGCAGGTGGCGCCTATTCGCTCGAGATGCTCGTGCGCGAGGTGTCGATCTGTGTCAATACAGCCGCCGCGGGCGGCAATGCCAGCCTGATGATGGTCGGGTAGGGCATGCGCCGTGTGGCGGCCGGAAATGGTAACAAGCCATGAAGGCCGTGCGTATTTTTGCGTAAACTGGGATGCCCGGGATGGCCACAAGCCCAAGGGAACCCGACATCAAGGAGATTGACGACATGCTATCCACCTCACGCTTCAAGCTGCTGGCGACCTCGGCGGCCCTACTGGCCGGTTTCGTATTTGGTCCGGCGCATGCCGACACCGAAGTGGTCAAGCTCGGCTTTGCGGCGCCGCTGACCGGCCCGCAGGCCCACTACGGCGAGGACATGAAAAACGGCCTTACGCTCGCACTCGAGGAGGCCAATAAACAGAACATCCAGCTCGACGGCAAGACCGCCCAATTCGAGCTCGTCTCGCGCGACGATCAGGCCGACCCGCGCACCGCCGTGCAGGTGGCGCAGCAGATCGTCGACGAGGGCGTCAAGGGCGTGCTGGGGCACTTCAACTCGGGCACGACGATTCCGGCATCGCGCGTCTACAACGATGCGGGCCTGCCGCAGATCGCCATGGCGACGTCGCCCGAATACACCCAGCAGGGCTATGACACCACTTTTCGCATGATGACCAGCGACACCCAGCAGGGCGCCGCGGACGGAGAGTTCATCGTCAAGGACCTGGGCGCCAAGAAAGTCGCCTTGATCGACGACCGCACGGCCTATGGCCAGGGGCTGGCCGACGAGGTGGCCAAGGCGGTCAAGGCCGCAGGGGGCGAGATCATCGCGCGCGAGTACACGACCGATAAGTCGACGGACTTTACGGCGATCCTCACTAACATCAAATCCAAGGCGCCCGATGCGATTTTCTTTGGTGGCCTGGACGCCCAATCGGGCCCGATGCGCGGGCAGATGGCGCGGCTGGGGATCGCGGCGCCCCTGGTGTCGGGCGAGATGACCCGCAGCGAGACCTTCCTGAAGCTCGCGCGCGATGCGGCCAACGGTACCTACGCCTCTCTGGCCGGCGTGCCCCTGACCACGATGGCGTCCGGCGAGCAGTTCCTCAAGGACTACAAGGCCCGCTTCAAGGCCGAGCCGGGCGTCTACTCGCCCTACGCCTATGATGGCGCGTGGAACATGATCACCGCCATGAAGGAAGCCGGCTCCTCGGATCCCGCCAAGTATCTGCCCAAGCTCGCCGCCCTCAAGCGCAGCGGCGCCACCAGCAAGCACATCGCCTATGATGCCAAGGGTGATCTCAAAGAAGTCGCCGTGACCATCTATCTGGTCAAGGATGGCAAATGGACCATGTTCAAGAGCATGGTGAGCCAGGCCGCCAATTAAGCGCGATTCCGGGCGGCGCGCGATCCCCCACGAGGGGCCGCCGCCCGCTGCTCCCGACGAATCGTTGGACCGGGCCCTCCGTCCCCCTCCCAATGCGGCGGATTGCGAGGGCGCTGCCGGCCCGTTTCAGTTTCGGACATACGTATGGATATTCTCCTGCAGCAGTTGATCAACGGGGTGACCGTGGGCAGCGTTTATGCCTTGGTGGCGCTCGGCTACACCATGGTGTACGGAATCATCGGTCTCATCAATTTTGCGCATGGCGACGTCGTGATGGTGGGCGCCATGCTGGCGACCACCCTGGTGATCAGTCTGGCCGGCGGCGCCTGGGCGGGTGCCTCGCCGGTGGTCCTGCTGGCCGCCGCCGTGGCCGTCGCGGTCCCGTTCTGCATGGGCCTGGGCTGGCTGGCCGAGCGCTATGCCTACCGGCCCCTGCGCCGCGCACCGCGCCTGACGGCCCTGATTACCGCGATCGGCGTCTCGATCATCATCCAGAACATCGCGATGATGGTTTGGGGCCGCAACTACCTCAGTTTTCCGCGGCTCGTCGAACCCGTCGTCCATGAGTTCATGGGCGCGCGCGTGACGACGCTGCAACTGATCATCGTACTGGGATCCCTGTTGATCATGGCCGGCCTGATGGCCGTGGTGCACCGCACGCGCCTGGGCACCGCCATGCGCGCCACCGCGCAGAACCAGGAGGTCGCCGGGCTGATGGGGGTCAACATCAACACGGTGATCTCGGCCGCCTTTCTGATCGGCTCGGCGCTTGCCGCCGTCGCCGGCATCATGGTGGTGGCCTACTACGGGGTGGCCCAATACACGATGGGCTTCATGCTGGGTCTCAAAGCCTTCACCGCCGCGGTCCTTGGCGGCATCGGCAATCTGGGAGGGGCCATGCTGGGCGGACTGCTGCTGGGCATCATCGAGTCCCTGGGCGCGGGCTATATCGGCGACCTGACCCATGGGGTGTTCGGCAGCAACTACCAGGACGTCTTTTCCTTCATCGTGCTGATCCTGGTGCTGGTGTTCCGGCCCTCGGGCCTGATGGGCGAGCGCGTGGGAGACCGAGCATGACGGCACAAAGCAAATCCATGCCGCCCAAAGTCTGGCTGGGCATCGCCTTGTGCGGGGTCGTGCTGGCCGTGCTGCCGTTCCTGCTCGGCATGCATGGCCAGAGCTGGGTGCGCACCGTGAACTTCGCCCTGCTGTACGTCATGCTGTCGCTGGGGCTGAACATCGTGGTGGGCTTTGCCGGCCTGCTCGACCTGGGCTACATCGCCTTTTATGCCGTGGGCGCCTATGTGTGGGCGATGCTCGCCTCGCCGCATTTCGGCCTGCACCTGCCGTTCTGGGCGATCCTGCCGGCCGGCTTGGTGCTGGCCGCGTTTTTCGGCGCGGTCCTGGGCGCCCCGACGCTGAAGCTGCGCGGCGACTATCTGGCCATCGTCACGCTGGGCTTTGGCGAGATTGTGCGCATCTTCATGAATAATCTGGATGCCCCCATCAACATCACCAATGGCCCGCAGGGGATCAACCGCGTCGATCCCTTCAGCGTGGCTGGATTCTCGTTCGGACGCAGTGAGCAGATCCTGGGTTTTCGCATCACCGGTCCGGAAAAATACTACTACCTGCTCTTGCTGATGACGATCCTGATCGTGATCGTCTGCGCGCGGCTGCAGAATTCCCGCATCGGTCGCGCCTGGGAGGCCGTGCGCGAGGACGAGATCGCCGCCAAGGCCATGGGCATCAATACCCGGAACATCAAGCTGCTGGCCTTCTCGATGGGCGCGACCTTCGGCGGGCTGGCGGGTGCCATGTTCGCCTCGATGCAGGGGTTCGTCAGCCCCGAGAGTTTCAGCCTGACCGAATCCATCCTCGTGTTGTGCATGGTGGTGCTGGGCGGCATGGGCAATATTCCCGGCGTGATCCTGGGTGCCTTGCTGCTGTCGATCTTTCCCGAGGTGTTGCGCGCCGTGGTCGTGCCTCTGCAGCAGGCGGCTTTTGGCGAGGTGGTGCTGGATCCCGACGGCATCCGCATGCTGATATTCGGATTTGCGCTGGTGCTGGTGATGATCTTCCGGCCGGCGGGTTTGTGGCCTTCGGCGGTGCGGCGCCGCGAGCTCGGACGCGATGCGGGGGGTGGGGCATGAAGCCCGCGGAACGCGAGAATCCCGGCCATGGCAGCGACCTGCTGCTGGTCGCCAACAAGTTGAGCAAGCGCTTCGGCGGCTTGCAGGCCCTGTCCGAGGTGAGTTTTTCGATCCGCAAGGGCGACATCTACGGCCTGATCGGCCCCAATGGCGCGGGCAAGACCACCTTGTTCAACGTGATGACCGGCCTCTATATCCCCGAATCGGGAACCTGCAATTTCATGGGCCGCGAGTTTACGCGCCTCAAACCCCACCAGATCGCCCAGGCCGGCATGGCGCGCACCTTTCAAAACATCCGCCTGTTCGGGGCGCTCAGCGCGCTCGAGAACGTCATGATCGGACGCCATGTGCGCACGCATGCCGGGGTGTTCGGCGCGGTCTTGCGCAACCGGCGCACCCGGGACGAGGAGGCCGCGATCGAGGCGTGGGCCCGCGAACTGCTGGACTACGTGGGCATCGGCGAACGGGCAAACCACATGGCGCGCTCGCTGCCGTACGGCGACCAGCGCCGCCTCGAGATTGCCCGTGCGTTGGCCACCGAGCCCATGCTCCTGGCCCTGGACGAACCGGCGGCGGGCATGAATGCCTCCGAGACCATGGTGCTGCGCCGCCTGATCGAGAAAATTCGCACCGACGGCGTGACCGTGCTGCTGATCGAACACGATATGAAACTGGTCATGGGTTTGTGCGACCGGGTCCTGGTGCTGGAATACGGCAAGGTGCTGGCCGAGGGCCGGCCCGCCGACGTGCAGCACGATCCGAAAGTCATCGAAGCCTATCTGGGGGCGGGTGCGGCCGCCCAAGGAGATTCCGCATGACTGCTTCGAATCTGCTGGAAATCCACCAGCTCGACGTGTCCTATGGCGGCATTCGCGCCGTGCGTGGCCTGGACTTGGCCGTCGGACAGGGCGAGCTCGTGAGCCTGATCGGCGCCAATGGCGCGGGCAAGAGCACGACCCTGCGCGCCATCTGCGGTCTGGTGCCGGCCGCGGGCGGCGAGATCCTCTACGACGGCCAGCCCATCCTCGGACGGCCGGTCCACGAGAGGGTCCTCGAGGGTCTGGTGATGGTGCCCGAGGGGCGCGGGATTTTCGGCCAGCTCACGATCGAAGAAAACCTGAGCATCGGCGGTTACACCCGCAAGGACCAGGCCGAGGTGCGTGCCACGATCGAACGCGTCTTTGAGTTGTTCCCCCGCTTGGCCGAACGCCGCCGCCAGTCGGCGGGCACGCTCTCGGGCGGCGAGCAGCAGATGCTGGCGATGGGCCGCGCCATGGTGTCCAAGCCGCGGCTGCTCTTGCTCGACGAGCCTTCGATGGGGCTCGCGCCCCTGATGGTGGAAAAGGTCTTCGAGGTGGTGCGCACCATCGCCGCCGAGGGCGTGACCATTCTGCTGATCGAGCAGAACGCGCGCCTGGCGCTGGAGATCAGCTCACGCGGCTACGTCATGGAGTCGGGCCAGATCACTTTGTCGGGTCCTTCGCGGCGTTTGATCGATGATCCCAAGGTGCGCGCGGCCTACCTGGGCGAGGAAGAGGTCTCGTAGGGCCTGCTCAGCCCCGGCCGGTGCTGCCGAAGCCGCCATCGCCCCGGGCGCTGTCGGGGAACTCGTCGACGATGTCGAAGCGCACCTGCTGGACCGGCACGATCACCAGTTGGGCGAGGCGTTCCAGGGGTTGCAAGGTGTAGGCTTGCGCGCCACGATTCCAGACCGAGACCTTGAGGGGGCCCTGATAGTCCGAGTCGATCAGGCCCACCAGGTTGCCCAGCACGATGCCGTGCTTGTGGCCCAGGCCCGAGCGCGGCAGGATCATGCCCGCGTAGGCCGGGTCGGCGATGTGGATGGACAGGCCGGTCGGCACGAGGCCGGCGTCGCCGGGGGCGAGCGTGAGCGGCGCGTCGAGGCAGGCGCGCAGGTCGAGCCCCGCCGAGCCTTGCGTGGCGTAGGCCGGCAGACAGTCCTTCATTCGGGGGTCGAGAATCTTCAGGGCGATGGATCGCATGGGGTTCCGGGCGGTTGACGGGAAAAGGAGGGTCAGGCGGGCAGGCGCCGCGCAATTTCACGGATCAGCACGCGCGCGGCGTGCAGCTTGTATTGCTTGTCCAGCGGATGCGCGCCGGCCTCGTCGTACAGCACCAGGCGGGCGGATTCGGCATCCATGGTGTCCTGGGCGAGATTGCCGACCATCAGCGGCACCCCCTTGCGCTGGCGCTTGGCCTGCGCGTGCTCGTCCAGTCGATCGGTCTCGGCGGCGAAGCCCACGCACCATGGGCCATCGGCCAGGGCGGCCACCTCGGCGAGAATGTCGGGGTTTTGGACGAAGGACAGGGCGGGCGGCTTGCCGTCCTGTTTCTTGAGCTTGGTGGCCGAGGGCTCGGCCACCGCCCAGTCGGCCACCGCCGCGACGGCGATGAACAGGTCCGCCTCGGGGGCGCGGGCCATCACGGCGGCGCGCATCTGCGCGGCGGTGCTCACGTCGATGCGGCTCACGCCGCCCGGCGTGGGCAGGGCGGTCGGTCCCGAAATCAGTTCGACCGTGGCGCCGGCCTCGGCGGCCGCGCGCGCCACCGCGTAGCCCATGCGTCCCGAGGAACGGTTGGTAATGACCCGCACGGGATCGATGGGCTCGCTGGTCGGGCCGGCCGTCAGCAGCACGCGCCGGCCGGTCAGCACCTTGGGCTGGAAGTGGGCGACCAGCGCATCGAGAATCTGGCCGGGCTCGAGCATGCGGCCCTCGCCGGTTTCTCCACAGGCCTGATCCCCCTCGCCGGGGCCGAGCAGCACCGTGCCGTCGGCGCGCAGTTGCTCGGCATTGCGCTGGGTGGCCGGGTGGGTCCACATTTCGCGGTTCATCGCGGGGGCGATCAGCAGCGGAACGTCGCCGCGCGCCACGCACAGCGTCGACAGCAGGTCGTCGGCGTGGCCATGCGCGAGCTTTGCCATGAAATCGGCGCTGGCCGGCACGATCAGGACCGCGTGCGCCCCGCGGGTGAGATTGATGTGCGCCATGCTGTTCGGAATCCGCGCATCCAGCGGATCGCGGTACACCGGGCGCCCGGAGAGCGCCTGCATGGTCGTCGGGGTGATGAAGTGCGTGGCGGCCTCGGTCATGACCACGTCGACCTGAGCCCCTTGATCCAGCATGCGGCGCAGCAGCTCGGCCGATTTGTAGCAGGCGATGCCGCCCGTCAGGCCCAGTACGATGCGAGTGCCGGCGAGTTCGAGCATGAATGCCTCCGGTGGTTCAGTGGGCCGCCTTGCGCCGCCGGGACTGCATGACCTCGTCGAGAATCAGCAGGCCTGCGCCGCAGGTGATGGCAATATCCGCGATGTTGAAGGCTGGAAAGTACCAGTCCCGCCAGTAGAACAGCAGGAAGTCCACCACGTGCCCATGGATGACGCGATCGAGCGCATTGCCGAGCGCGCCGCCCAGGATGCAGGCGAGGGATGCGCAGAACAGGCGCTGTCCCGCATGGGTATAGAGTAGCCGGAGGATGACGATGGCGGCAATCAGCGCGATGCCGGTGAACAACCAGCGCTGGCCACCACCGCCGTCGGCGAGAAAGCTGAACGCTGCGCCGGTGTTGTAGAGCAGGGTCAGATCGAATACCGGCAGGACCGGAATCCGCTCGCCGAAGGCCAGCCAGCCCGTGATCACCGATTTGCTGGCCTGGTCCAGGGCAATCAGGACGGCGGCGACCGCCAGCCACCCGGCCATCCGGGCCGCGCGCGTGGATCGGCCGGGCTCAGGCATGGCTGCGCGGCTCGCCGTCGCCGAACAGATTGTCGGTGCAGCGGCCGCAGAGCTCGGGATGCCCGGCGTCGTGCCCGAGGTCGGGACGATGGTGCCAGCAGCGTGCGCACTTGGCGTGTTCGGTCGCGCGGACCTCGATCGCCAGAGGGCCCGGAGCCGAATGGACCTGGGCGCGCGACACCAGGAAGACGAAGCGCAGGTCGTCGCCCAGGCTCTCGAGCAGCGCGAGGTCCTCGCCCGAGGCGCGGAAATCGAGCTCGGCCGCCAACGACGAACCGATTTCGCCGCGGGTGCGCACGGCCTCGATCTCGCGCATGGCCTCGGCGCGGATCTCGCGCAGGCGCGTCCAGCGCGCGGCCAGTTCCGGGGCGTCCGCCAGGGCGGGCACCTCGTGGAACAGGCCGGTAAAGATGCTGGTCGTCGCGGCCTGGCCGTGCAGATCGCCCCAGGCCTCCTCGGCGGTGAAGGACAGGATCGGCGCGAGCAGCTTGAGCAACGCGTGGGTGATGTGGTGCAGCGCGGTCTGCGCCGAGCGCCGGGCGGCGCTGTCCCGGCCGGTGGTATAGAGCCGGTCCTTGAGGATGTCCAGGTAGAACGCGCCCAGGTCCTCGGAGCAGAAAATCTGCAGGCGGGAGACGGCAGTGTGGAATTCGTAGCGCTCGAAGCTCGCCAGCACCTCGGCCTGCATGGCCGCCGTCATTTGCAGGGCATAGCGGTCGATCTCGAGTAGCTCGCCGATCGGCTGCGCATCCACGGCCGGGTCGAAGTCGGCCAGGTTGCCCAGCAGGAACTTCAGGGTATTGCGGATGCGGCGATAGCTCTCGACAACGCGGTCGAGAATCTGCTTGCTGATCGACAGCTCGCCGGAGTAGTCTGTGGCGGCGGTCCACAGCCGCAGGATCTCGGCGCCCAGGGTGTCCGAGACCTCTTGGGGAAAGACCACGTTGCCCACGGACTTGCTCATTTTCTTGCCCTGGCCATCGACCACGAAGCCGTGGGTGAGCAGGGCCTTGTAGGGCGGTCGGCCATACAGCATGCAACCCGTCAGCAGGGACGAATGGAACCAGCCGCGGTGCTGGTCCGAGCCCTCGAGGTAGAGGTCGGCGGGCCAGGCGAGCGCGTCGGCGTGCGAACCCTTGAGCTGATGGTCGCGACCGCCCAGCACCGTGGCGTGCGTGGTGCCGGAATCGAACCAGACGTCCAGCGTGTCGCGGTTCTTTTCGTATTGGTCGGCCTCGTCGCCCAGCAGTTCGCGAGGGTCAAGGGTCTGCCAGGCCTCGATGCCCGCGCGCTCGACGCGCTGGGCGATCTGCTCGAGCAGATCGACGGTGCGCGGGTGCAGTTCGCCGGTTTCCTTGTGGACGAAGAACGCCATGGGGACGCCCCACTGGCGCTGGCGCGACAGGGTCCAGTCGGGCCGATTGGCGATCATGGCGTGCAGGCGCGCGCGTCCCCAGGCAGGATAGAAGGTCGTGTTGTCCACGCCGGTCAAGGCCAGCTCGCGCAGGCTCGGGCCGCCATCGGGGCGCAGGTCCATGCCGGCGAACCATTGGCTGGTCGCGCGGTAGATGATGGGTGTCTTGTGGCGCCAGCAGTGCATGTAACTATGGGTGTGCGACTCGGTATGCAGCAGCGCGCCCGCCGTCCGCAAGGCCTCGACGATGCGCGGGTTGGCCGCCCAGATCAGCTCGCCGCCGAACAGCGGCAGGCTGTCGGCGTAGTGGCCGTTGCCCATCACCGGGTTGATGATGTCGTGGTCCTCCATGCCGTGGGCTTTGCAGGATTGGAAGTCCTCGACCCCGTACGCGGGCGCGGAATGCACGACCCCGGTACCCGAGTCCAGCGTCACGTAGTCCCCCAGATAGATGGGCGAGAGGCGGCGGTAGCCCGGATCGGCATCGTGCAGCGGATGGCGGAACGCCAGGCCGGCCAGGCGCTCGCCCGGCGCCGTGGCGACGATCTCGCCGTCGAGCCCCCAGCGTTTCAGGCAGGCCTCGGCGAGCTCGGCGGCGACGATCAGCAGTGGACCCGTCTCGCGGGGCTGCGCCAGCCGCAGCAGCGCATACTCGTGGTCGGGGTGTAGGTTCAGGGCCTGGTTGGCGGGCAGGGTCCAGGGGGTGGTGGTCCAGATGACGATGGCGCCGGCGTCGACCTCGCCCTCGAGGCCAAAGGCGCGCGCGATCGCCGTGCGGTCGTCAAAGCCGAAGGCCACGTCGACGGAAGGGTCCTTGCGGTCGGCGTACTCGACCTCGGCCTCGGCCAGCGCCGAGCCGCAGTCGAAGCACCAGTTCACGGGCTTGAGGCCTCGGAACACATAGCCCTTGCGCAGGATCGCGGCCAGCGCCCGCAGCTCGTCGGCCTCGTTGCCGGGGTTCATGGTGAGGTAGGGATGGTCCCAATCAGCCAGTACGCCCAGGCGCTTGAAATCCTTGCGCTGGCGCTCGATTTGCTCGGTGGCGTAGGCGCGCGCCTTGGACTGGACCTCGGCCACCGGCAGGTGCTTGCCGTATTTCTTTTCGATCTGGATTTCGATGGGCATGCCATGGCAGTCCCAGCCCGGCACGTAGTGCGCGTCGAAGCCGGCCATGTCGCGGCTCTTGACGATGATGTCCTTGAGGATCTTGTTGACGGCATGGCCGATGTGGATGTCGCCGTTGGCGTAGGGCGGCCCGTCGTGCAGGATGAATTTCGGGCGTCCCCGAGCGGCTTCGCGGATGGCGGCGTAGACTTTCTTTTCCTCCCAGGCCGCGATCCATCCCGGTTCGCGCTTGGCCAGGTTGCCCCGCATGGGGAAGGGTGATTCGGGGAGGTTGAGAGTGTCTCTATAGTCCATGGGAGGCGAAGTGGTCGCGAGCGCCTTGCGCATCTTTTTCAATGGCGGCGATCAGAGTGGGTAGGTCGGGAAAGGCTTCCTCGTCGCGCAGAAACTTGAGGAATTCGACGCGCACCAGTTTACCGTAGGCGTCCACGCGGCGATCGAGGATGTGTGTCTCGAGCAGCAGACGGCCGTCCGAGGCGATGGTGGGGCGCACGCCCAGGCTGGCCACCCCCGGCAGCGGGTCGGGACCCAGGCCGCGCACGCGCACGACATAGATCCCGGAGCGCGCCGCGCAGGGCTCGGGAACGCGCAGGTTCAGGGTCGGGAATCCCAGGTCGCGTCCGAGCTTGCGACCGTGGATCACGTGTCCGCTGATCCGGTAGTCGGCGCCGAGCAGCTCGGCGCTGCGCTCGAGGTTGCCCACCGCCAGCGCGGTGCGCAGCTCGGTGCTGGAAATCCGCCGGCCCTGGCCATCGACGACGTCGGCCAGGGTGCGGACCTCGAAACCGTGGAGGTCGCCCAGCCGGCGCAGCAGCGCGATGTCGCCGCTGCGCTGGCGACCATAGCGGAAGTCCTCGCCCACCAGCACCCAGCGCGTGTTCAATCCGTCGACCAGCAGGCGGCGGATGAAATCCTCGGCTGCCATGTCGGCCAGGCGCTGCCGGAAGGGCAGGATGACGATCTGGCGCATGCCGTGCTCGCTCAGGGCCTCGACCTTGTCGCGCAGGGCGCTGATCTGGGTGGGGATGAGCTCGGGCCGATGGCCCCGCCGGGCGAAAAAAGCCCGTGGGTGCGGCGTGAACGTCATGACGCTGGGCACGAGATCGCGTTGGGCAGCCTGGTCGCGAACGTGGGCCAGGATGGCCTGATGGCCCCGGTGCACGCCGTCGAAGTTGCCGATGGTCAGCGCGCTGGGCGCCGTCGCGTCGCGTCGAGGCAAGCCGCGATAGAGTCTGGGAGCGGATTTCACAGGCAAGAGTTTACAATTTTGCCTTGATTGTATGTTGGAGGCCGAGACCTTGGCGCAGCAACCCGGATCCCCCGTGCGTTTCCTCATCCTGATTTCGGGCCGCGGCTCGAACATGCAGGCCATCGTTCAGGCCATCGCCGCGCGCGGACTGCCCGCCGAGGTCTGCGCGGTGCTGTCCAACCGCCCGGATGCCGCCGGCCTGGAATGGGCCCGCTCTCGAGGCATTCCAGCCGAGACGCTGTCGCACCGGGCGTTCGATAGCCGCGAGGCCTTTGACCAGGCGCTGGCTCAGCGCATCGATGAGCTCGCCCCCGACTATGTGCTGCTGGCGGGATTCATGCGCGTGCTGGGAGCGGATCTGGTCCGCCGCTTCGAGGGCCGCATCGTCAATATCCATCCCTCTTTGCTGCCGGCTTTTCCGGGCCTGCACACCCACGCCCAGGCGCTGGCGCAGGGGGTCCAGTGGCATGGATGTACGGTACACTTCGTGACGCCTGTGCTGGATCACGGGCCGATCATCGCCCAGGGCGCGATCCCCGTGCTGCCGGGCGATACGGCCGACGCGCTGGCGGGGCGCCTGCTGGCGCTCGAGCATCACGTCTACACCGAGGTCGCGGCCTGGCTGGCCCGCCGGCAGGTCTCGATCGGCGGCGACGGCCTGGTGCGAGTGGCCGGCGCCGAGCGGCGCGCGTTCACGGCCCATGACCTCACACCCTAAGGGCCGTCCAGAGTAGGGGCCGTCCAGCGGGCCTCGTTGCCGATGTATCGGTCCCGATAGGAATTCCATGACCAAATCTGATCAGTCGCGCCGTCCGCGGCGTCGTCCCGCCTCCGAAGGCGCCCGTGCGGGCGCGCCGGCCCGTCCCTATGTCGTGGCGGCGGCGCGCATCGAGCAGGTGCGCCAGGTCCTCGGCGAGGTGCTGCAATGGGCGTATCCAGCCGATGCCGTGCTGTCTCGTTGGTTCCGGGCCCATCCCAACGCGGGCGGCCGGGACCGCGGCGAAATCGCCGAGGCGGTTTTCGATGTCTTGAGGCACCTGCGCCGCTATCGCCAGTTCGCCGAAAGTGGGCAGGGGCCGGCGACCCGCCGCCTCGCCATCCTTGGCCTGGCCTCGGTCTGGCCGCGTGAGACGCTGGATACCGGCCTGGACGAGCACGAACGTGCGTGGCTGGATCACGTGCGCGCCTTCGAGACGGGCGCGTTGCCAGGCGCCGTGCGCCTGAGCCTGCCCGACTGGCTGGTCGAACGCACCGCCGCCCTCGAGGACGCCGAGGCGCTGTTCGAGGCGCTCAACCGGCCGGCGCCGCTGGACTTGCGGGTCAATCCGCTCAAGATCGAGCGCGCCGCGCTGCTCGCGGCCTGGAGCCAGGGCCCGGAGGCCCGCTGGGCGCCCCAGCCCACGCCGTATTCCCCGTGGGGCATCCGTATCGAGGGCCGCCCGCCGATCAACCGCTGGAAGGCCTTTGAGCGCGGCGAAATCGAGGTCCAGGACGAAGGCAGCCAGTTGCTGGCGGCGTTGGTGGCGCCCAGGCGCGGCGAGATGGTCATCGACTACTGTGCGGGCGCGGGCGGCAAGACCTTGCTGTTGGGCGCGCTCATGCGCTCGACCGGCCGGCTGTACGCCTTCGACGTCTCGGCGGCGCGCCTGGCGCGCGCGAAACCGCGTTTCGCACGCAGCGGCCTGTCGAACATCACGCCGGTGGTCATTGCCGAGCACAAGGACCAGCGCGTGCGCCGCCTGCACGGCAAAGCGCATCGGGTGCTGGTCGACGCGCCTTGCAGTGGCCTGGGCACATTGCGGCGCAACCCCGACCTGAAATGGCGCCAGCACCCCGAGGCTCTCGAGCAGTTGCGCCAGACCCAGGCGCGCATCCTGCGCGAAGCCGCCGCCTGCGTGATGCCGGGTGGTCGGCTGGTCTATGCGAGCTGTAGCATCCTGCCCGAGGAGAACGAGGAACAGGTGCGCGCCTTCCTCGACGAGCATCCCGAATTTTCCCTGTTGGCGGTCGACGACATCCTCGGAGAGCGCTATGCGGTGCCGGGGATGGCGGGGCCGTTCCTGCGCCTGCGGCCCGACCGCCACGGCACCGACGGGTTCTTTGCCGCGGTGATGCAGCGCGCCAAGCCCGATCCGGCCCCCGCCGCCGAGACCGACGCGCAATCCGATCCTCGTTAATCCCCCTGACGCGCCAGGCGGGGGTGGGCTACACTTTTCATCATGACTTCGATCCATCAGGGGCAACGCCCATCGCCATGAACGAGATTCTCCACTTCCTGCAGGGCGGCCTGCTGCACCTGAACGCCTGGGAGTTGATAGCGGTCACTTTGGTGTTGACGCACATCACCATTGCGGCCGTTACGATTTTTCTGCACCGCAGCCAGGCGCACCGCGGCGTGGATCTGCATCCGGCGGTCATGCATTTCTTCCGATTCTGGCTGTGGCTGACCACCGGCATGGTGACCAAGGAATGGGTGGCCATCCACCGCAAGCACCATGCCAAGTGCGAACGCCAGGGGGATCCGCACTCGCCCGCGGTGTTCGGCCTGTCGCAGGTGTTCTTTCGCGGCGCCGAGCTGTATCGCGCCGAGGCCTCCAATCCCGAGACCTTGGCGCGTTTTGGCCACGGCACGCCTGACGACTGGCTCGAGCGCCGGTTGTACACGCGCTACAGCCTGCTGGGCATCCTGATCATGCTGACTGTCGATCTGGCCTTGTTCGGCGTGATCGGCCTGACGGTGTGGGCGGTCCAGATGGCCTGGATTCCGTTCTGGGCGGCCGGCATCGTCAACGGCCTGGGTCATGCCTGGGGCTACCGCAACTATGCCTGCCCGGACGACAGCACCAACGTGTCGCCCTGGGGGCTGCTGATCGGCGGCGAGGAACTGCACAACAACCATCACGCCTACGGGACCTCGGCCAAGTTCTCGACCAAATGGTATGAGTTCGACCTGGGCTGGACATATATCCGCATGCTGCAGGCCGTGGGCCTGGCGCGGGTGCGCAGGGTCGCGCCGCGCCTGCGCCTGCAACCGGCCGGCGCCGTGCCGATCGAGTCGCTGGACGCGGCGCATCTGCAGGGGATCATCGCCCATCGCTACGAGGTTCTGGCGCGCTACAGCCGGGTCCTGAAAAAGGCCGTGGCCCGCGAGCTGGCCAGTGTCCGGCGTCGCCAGGGCGAGTGGCGGCTGCTGCGCCGCTGCCGCAAGTGGCTGCTGCACGAGGACCCTGACCTGGCGCCGGCGCAGCGCGCCGAGGTCGATCGCGCCCTGGCCATGGCGCCGGCGCTCTCGACTCTGGTGCAGATGCGCGGCGAGCTCACGGCCCTGTGGGAGTCCTCCAGCGCCAGCAGCGAGCAGTTGCTCGCCGACTTGCGCGCCTGGTGCCTGCGCGCCCAGCAAAGCGGCATCGAGGGCCTCGAACAATTCTCGTTCCGTCTGCGCCGCTACGCCGTATGATCGATGGTCTGAACGAGCGGCAGCGCGAGGCCGTCACGCAGCCGGCCGCGCATGCGCTGGTCTTGGCCGGGGCCGGCAGTGGCAAGACCCGGGTGCTGACCACCCGCATGGCGTGGCTGATCCAGACCGGGCAGGCCAGCCCCTATGGGCTGCTGGCCGTGACTTTTACCAACAAGGCCGCGCGCGAGATGCTCGCGCGCCTGTCGGCGCTGCTGCCCCTGAATACGCGCGGGATGTGGGTCGGCACTTTTCATGGCCTGTGCAATCGGCTGCTGCGCGCGCATCATCGTGACGCCGGCCTGCCGCAGACCTTCCAGATCCTCGACAGCGCCGACCAGCTCTCGGCCATTAAGCGCATGATCAAGGCGGCGGGCATCGACGATGAGCGTTTCCCGCCGCGCGATGTCCAGCGCATGATCAATGGCGCCAAGGAGGACGGCCTGCGCCCCAAGGATCTGGATGTACGCGATCCACAGGGCCGTCGTCTGGCGGACCTGTATCAACGCTACCAGGATCAATGTGAGCGCGAGGGCGTGGTCGATTTCGGCGAATTGCTGCTGCGCGCCTACGAGCTGCTGCAGCGTGAGGCGCCGATCCGCGAACACTACCAGCGCCGCTTCCAGCACATCCTCGTGGACGAATTCCAGGACACCAACGTACTGCAATACCGTTGGCTGATGCTGCTGGCCGGGGCGCACACCCCGGTGTTCGCGGTCGGCGACGACGATCAGTCGATCTATGCGTTTCGCGGCGCCAACGTGGGTAATATGGCCGATTTCGAGCAGCGCTACGCGCTCGGCAATGTGATCCGCCTCGAACAAAACTACCGGTCCCACGGCCACATCCTGGACGCCGCCAACGCTTTGATCGCGCACAATACCCACCGCCTGGGCAAAAACCTCTGGACCGAACAGTCCGAGGGCGAGCCGCTGCGCGTGGTCGAGCAGGCCTCGGATGCCCTCGAGGCGCAATGGCTGGTCGACGAGATCCGCGCCCAGATCCGCGAGGGGCGTGCGCCGCACCAGATTGCCGTGCTCTATCGCAGCAACGCCCAGTCCCGGCCCATCGAGCACGCCCTGTTTTCAGCGCGCGTGCCGTATCGCGTCTATGGCGGCCAGCGTTTTTTCGAACGCCAGGAGGTCAAGCACGTCCTGGCGTATCTGCGCCTGATCGACAATCCGCACGACGACACGTCGTGGATGCGGGTGGTCAACTTGCCGGCGCGCGGCATCGGCGCGCGCACGCTCGAGCAGCAAGCCGATCTGGCCGCACAGTATGGCGTCAGCCTGGCCGGCGCGGTGCCGTATGTGGCGGGTAAGAGCGGCGCCAATCTGGCGCGTTTCGCGGCCCTGATCCAGGGCATGGCGCACGAGGCACAGTCCCTGGACCTGCCCGAGCTCATCGGCCACGTGGTGCATCACAGTGGGCTCGAGGCGCATTACCGCGCGGATCGCGAGGGCCAGGACCGGCTGGACAACCTGCAGGAATTGGTCAATGCGGCCGCGGCCTTCGTTGCCGAGGAAGGTGTTCAGGGCCTGGCGGCCGGCCGCATTCCCGATACCGGGGGCGGCGCGCGCCTCTCACCGGATGCGGCTGCTCTTGCCGCGGATCCGGCCTTCGGGCCCGGGGCGGAACCACCGCCCGCCGTCATGTCGCCCTTGGCGGCATTCCTCAGTCACGCCTCGCTCGAGGCCGGCGACAACCAGGCCCAGGCCGGCGAGGACGCGGTGCAGTTGATGACGGTCCATGCGGCCAAGGGGCTGGAATTCGACGTGGTATTCATCACGGGCCTCGAAGAAGGCCTGTTTCCCCACGAGAACAGCCTGCTCGATGCGGGGGGCCTCGAGGAGGAGCGCCGCCTGATGTACGTGGCCATCACCCGCGCGCGCGAGCGCTTGACGCTGACCCTGGCCCAGAGCCGCATGCTGCACGGCCAGACGCGCTATGCCATGCGCTCGCGTTTTCTCGAGGAAATTCCCGAGGGGCACCTGAAATGGCTCACGCCCCGCGCGCGCCAGACGTCCGATCGGCCCGCCTGGAGCGGGGCGTTCCGGCGCGGTGCGGGCTGGCATGCCGAGGGCGGCAGCGCCTTTGCGCCGCGCGAGCCGCGCACGGCCTCGAGCGGGGTGATGGTGGGCGATCAGCGTTTTCGCGTCGGCCTGGGCGTGCGCCATGCCCGCTTCGGCGAGGGGATCGTGGTGAGCCTCAGCGGCTCGGGGCAGGAAGCCCAGGCCCGGATCGAGTTCCGCGATGCGGGCGCAAAGACCCTGGCCCTGGGCGTGGCAAAGCTCGAGATCCTCGACTAGCGCCCGCGTGCCCAGCGCCGGTGCAGCTTTTGCGCAACGGTATCCAGCATGAAGCCCAGCGCGCCGATCAGCACGATCACGGCCATCAGCTCGGAGTAGGCCAGGCGGTCGCGGGTATCCAGAATAAAGTATCCCAGGCCCGAGCTGACGCCCAGCATCTCGCAGGGCACGAGAATGATCCATACGATGCCGATGGCCAGGCGCAAGCCCGTCAGGATGTGGGCCATCGAGCCCGGCAGCACGATGCGCCAGAGGATTTCGCGGCGGGTGGCGCTCAGGCTTTGGGCCAGCATCAGCCAGCGGGCATCGAGCTGCCGCACGCCGGCGCTGGTGTTCAGGATGATGGGCCAGACCGCGGCGAAGCTCAGCAGGAAGTAGATCGGCGCATCGCCGATGCCGAACAGCATGACGGCAATCGGCATCCAGGACAGTGGCGAGATCATCCGCAGGAACTGGAACGCCCCGCTGGTGCCCGATTCGAGCTTGCGCGAGGACCCGATGGCCAGCCCGATGGGGATGCCGAACAGCAGGGCCCAGAACAGGCCGACCGCGACCCGGCGCAGGCTCACCAGCGTGTGCACGGTCAGCTCATTGCCGATGATCAGGTCGCTCAGGCTCGAGAGCGCCATGCCCGGCCCGAACAGACGCGCCATGCCCTGGTCCTGGCCCATCAGGGCGATACCGCCGGCCCACAGGATCAGCAGGGCCAGCAGGCCGCAGGCGCTCAGGGCGAGGCGGCGGCGGATGGGAAGGGCGGCTATTCGGCTGTTCATCAGGTCACCGAGAAGGTTTCTGTGCGGGTAAAGGATTCAGGCAGCCCGAAGGTGGCCATGCCGCCGGCCGCCTGGATCGCCTGCTTGACGTAGCGGTCGTCGACCAGATCGCGAGCTGCAAAGGCCGGGTCCAATTCCTGGAGGAAATCGTTGCGGCCCAGAACGTAGGTCGTCTTCAGCAGTTCAACCAGCTTTTCGGTATAGCTCGGGAACGGGTAGGGCTGGAAATCGATGCGTTTTTCCCGCCAATCGGGGTGGCGGATGGCTCCGGTTCTGGCGTATTCCGCGTCCAGTTCGGCCGAGGGCAACAGCACCCGCCCCAGCGTCTCGCGGGTGTGTGGCGTGTAGTCGGCGGCGTTGTCGCGCGACAGGATGTCCACCGCCTCGGCGCGATGGCCGCGCGTCCAGATCTGCGCCTGGACGATGGCGTTGACGACCTTTTGCGACCAGTCGGGGCGCTCTTGCAGATCGCGCTCGTGCATGGTCACCACGCAGCAGGCGTGGTTGCGCCAGACATCGCCCGTGAAGCGCCAGACCTTGCCGACCTTGAGCAGTTCGGCCATGGCATTGAAGGGTTCGGCCACGATGTAACCCGAGATGCGGCGCGACCCGAGGGCCGGCAGCATGTCGCCCGGCGACATGACCACGAGCTTCACCTGCTTGGCGCCGGGTTCGCCTTCGCTGATGGACTCCAGCCCGGCATGCCGCAGGATGCGCTGCAGGACGATGTTGTGGACCGAATACCAGAACGGGATGGCAACGGTGGTGCCGCCCAGGTCCTCGATCTTGCCGATATCGGGCAGGACGGTGAGGCAGGATCCCTCCATGTGATTCCAGGCCACCACCTTGGCGGGGGAGCGGCTGCCGTAGCGCGACCAGATCGTCATCGGCATGAGCAGGTGCACCAGATTCACCTGACCCGCGAGGAAGGCCTCGACGATCTGCGACCAGCTACGAAAACGCCGCGGCTTTTCGACTTGCAGGCCCTGCGCCTCGAACAGCTTGTTGTGGTGCGCGACCAGCAGCGGCGTGGCGTCCGTGATGGGCAGGTAGCCGATGCGCACGGGTGCGTCGGGCTCGGCGGCGCGCGCCGCGCGGCCCGCCTGCAGCAGGGGCAGGGCGCCGGCAACGGTGAACAGCGATGACAGTTTCAGGAATTGGCGGCGGCGCGCCAGGGTGCCCTCTTCGGGGCCGCAGCACAGATCGAGCAGTTTCATTGGTTTCGGGTTCTTTGTGGTTTCAGGTTCTTCGGGTTGGGCGCGTGGCGCGCAGTTTCTGGACGATTTCGATGCGGATCGCGGTCAGGCGCGGGTCGACCTCGTCACGGGGGTGCGGCTGATCGATCGCCCATTGGGCGATCAGGCGACCAGGTTGCCCGCTGATCAGCAGGATGCGGTCGGCCAGGATCAAGGCTTCGTCGATGTCGTGGGTGACGAGGATCGCAGCCGTGCCGTGGCGTTGGTTGATGCGCAGCAGCAGGCCCTGCATTTCCTCGCGGGTCACTTCGTCCAGAGCGCTGAAGGGTTCGTCCAGCAGCAGGATCTCGGGCTCCCGCGCCAGCGTGCGGGCGAGCGCCGCGCGTTGGGCCATGCCGCCCGAAAGCTCATCCGGATAGCGTTTGCGCGCCGTGACCAGGTCCACCTCGGCGATGGCGCGGTCGGTGCGCCTGGCCCGCTGCGCGGCGTCCAGGACAGGCTGGTGCTTGAAGTCCAGCCCGAAGCCGACGTTCTCCTCGAGGGTCAGCCAGGGCAGCAGGCTGGGGTCCTGGAACACGAACCCCAGCCGTGGGTGCGGACCGCGCAGGACCTGGCCATCGACCTGGACTTGACCGCGCTCGGCCTTCTGCAGGCCGGCCAGCACGCGCAGCAGCGAGGACTTGCCCACGCCGCTGGGGCCCAGGATCGCGACGATTTCGCCGCGCCGCAAGGCGAGCGAGAATTCGTGCAGCACGATCAGAGGCGCATCGTGCGGTCGTGGGTAGCTCAGGACGATGTCCCGGGCCTCCAACAGCGCGGCGTGCACGTGCGCGCCGGAGCGTGCAGGGTCGATCGACAGCGTGTCCATGGCGTCAGGCGGCTTGCTGTTCTTCTAGCGCATGGATTTCCTTGCGCAGGTGCTTGAGGGCCGGGGTGACGATGGCGACAAACAGGGCCTCGCGCAAGCGGCGCTGGGCCGGGTGGCGCATCAGATAGCCCTTGGCGCCGGCGTGCAAGGCGGCGGATTGCGCCGCCCGCAGGGTCAGCTCGGAGGCGTGCGCCCGGGCGCGCAGGATGTCCAGCGGCCGGGCCGCGGCATCCAGATCCGCCAGCGCGCCGGCGGCATCCCGCAGCCCTTGCAGCTCGGCCTCCAGCGTCCCGGCCTGATCGTCCAGGAACCTGTTGACGTGGCCGAGCGCTCCGTTGCTCTCGCGGATGATCCGCAGGC
This sequence comes from Castellaniella sp. GW247-6E4, assembly GCF_040276065.1. Classification (NCBI taxonomy): domain Bacteria; kingdom Pseudomonadati; phylum Pseudomonadota; class Betaproteobacteria; order Burkholderiales; family Alcaligenaceae; genus Castellaniella; species Castellaniella sp. GW247-6E4. The sequence goes on from NZ_JBELOI010000011.1 coordinate 60,852, forward strand.
AGGCTTCGGCGATCCCCAGGCCGATGCCGATCTGCGTGAGCACGAAGCCGGGCTTGATCCGCAGGATGTAGTCTTTGAATTGCGCCGGGTGGGCGATGACGTCGTGCGCAGGGATGAAGGCGTCCTTGAGGCGCACGTTGAAAGTGCCCGAGCCCGCCAGCCCCGCGAAATCCGGGCAGTCGTGCAGGATCAGGCCGGGCGTGCCCGGAGGCACGGCGAACATGATGTAGCCGTCGTTCTCGACCTGGGCGGCGACGATGATCAGGTGGCCTTCGCCGATGTTGGACACCCAGGGCAGCGAGCCGCTGACGCGGTAGCCGTCGCCCTCGCGGCGTCCGCGCAGGTTGATGCGCTCGATGCCGGCCAGGTGCTTGACCGCGTTCGACATGCCGGTGCCCGCCAGCAGTTCGCCGGCGGCGATCGGACGCAGATAGCGCTCGCGCGGACCCGCATTGGACGAGTGCAGCAGGTACCAGGCGCAGGCCGATTGGCACCAGGCGAGGAAGGCCGTCGAGCCACAGGCGTGGCCGACCAGGGCGATCGCTTCGATCTGCGCGGCCAAGCCCTGGCCTTGGCCCCCATGGGCCCGGGGGATGGCGGCTGAGAAACCGCCCAGGCGCCCGAAGGCATGGAGGAATTCGTGGGGATACAGGCCTTCGCGGTCGATGGCCTGCGCCTGCGGGGCAAGCGATTCCCGAACTAGGGTTTCGAGGGATTCGCTTTGCGCCGCGGACAGTCGTGCGGTGCTCATGGCGGGCGTCTCCGGGATCAGGCGAAAGCCTGGAGTTCTGGGTTGATTGGGGTCTTGGCCAGGTTGTTGGCGTAGTTGCACAGCGTGGCGAGGCTCACGCCCAGCACCACGTCCAGGGCGTTGGTTTCCGTATAGCCGGCGTCTTTGAAGACGGCGATGGCTTCGTCCGGGACTTGGCCCTTGTGTTCGAGCACGCTCAGGGTGAAGCGTGCCAGGGCGTCGAGCTTGGGGTCGGACAGCCCCTGGATATTGCGCAAGGCCTCCACGAGGGGCTCGGGAAGCTGCAGCTTTTTATAGGCGATCTTGGTGTGGCCCGCGACGCAGAAGCCGCAGCCGTTGTAGGTCGCCGCCGTGATCTGGACGACTTCGCGTTCGGTGGGCGTGAGGCTGTTGCGGCCGTTGATGGCGCCCACGACCTGGTAGGTCTCGAGGGCGGTGGGGGCGTTGGCCAGCACCCCCAGCAGATTCGGCAGGAAGCCGTTGGCTTGTTGCGCGGCGCGCAGACGGTCTTGCGCATCGGCATGCGCGGTTTCGACGGATTGGATGGTGAGGCGGCTCATGATCGGCAAACTCGGAATGAAAGTTAAAACGCTTTTTCATTCTAGGGACGCCGTTCTCCATACCGAACGAATATAACGGTATTAGATTATTCAGGTCTGGAATATGATGGTATTGAGTGATTCGTCCGGGCCTGGCCGCCGGGACTCAGGCGGGGTCCGCCTCGCGCTCGATCGCCTCGATGTCCTCCTGCACCTTCAGCCAATCGTCCTCGAGTGCCTGGTGGGCCTTGCTGAGCTCGCCGTGCTCGGCGAGCAGGGCGGGGCGCGCCTCCTTGTGCGCGTCCGTGTAGAAATCCGGGTCGGCGATCCGCGCATCGATTTCCTCGAGCCGGGCGCCGGTGCGGGCCATGTCGGACTCGATCCGGCGCAGGCGTTCCTCGAGGGGCTTGCGGAGCGCCGCAAGCTGCTGGCGCGCCTGGGCCTGGAGGCGGCGCTGGGCCTTGCGGTCCGGCTCGGGGCGGGTGTCGATACGCGCATCCTCGCGTGCCTGTGCCCGCGCGGCCGTGCCGCGCCGTTGCAGCCAGTCGCGATAGTCCTCGAGGTCCCCATCGAAGGGCTCGACGCGGCCGTCAGCCACGATCCAGAACTCGTCCACCGTGGTGCGCAGCAAGTGGCGATCGTGCGAGACCAGCAGGACGCTGCCGGGAAAACCCGCCAGGGCATGCGCCAGCGCCTCGCGCGTATCCACGTCCAGGTGGTTGCTGGGCTCGTCGAGCAGCAGAAGATTGGGTTTGCGCCAGACGATCAGCGCGAGGGCGAGGCGCGCCTTTTCGCCGCCGGAAAAAGGCGCCACCGGTGTGTCCACCATGTCGCCGCCGAAGCCAAAGCCGCCCAGCATGTTGCGCAGCGCCTGCTCGCGCGCGTCCGGTGCGATCCGGATGAAATGCTGCAGGGGCGTGAGCGCGGGGTCCAGGACATCGAGCTGCTGTTGGGCGAAATAACCGATCTCCAGGCCCTTGGCGGGCCGGTAGTCGCCGGCGAGCGGCGCGAGCTCGCGCGCCAGGGTCTTGACCAGCGTGCTCTTGCCCGCGCCGTTGGCGCCCAGGATGCCGATGCGGCTGCCGCCGCGCACGACGAGGCTGATGCCGGCGAGCACCCGCCGAGTCTCGCCGTTCGCCGCGTCGTATCCCAGGTCGGCCTCCGCGAGCGTCAGCAGCGTGTCGGGTGTCTGGACCGGATCGGGCAGGCGGATGTCGATCCCCGATTCCACGGCCAGCGGGGCGAGCGTCTGCATGCGCGCCAGCGCCTTGACGCGGCTTTGTGCCTGCCGGGCCTTGGTTGCCTTGGCCTTGAAGCGGTCGATAAAGGATTGCAGATGGGCCGCCGTGCGCGCCTGGCGCTCGCGGGTGAGTTGATTCTGGCGTAACCGCTCGGCGCGCTGCTCGAGAAACGACTCGTAGCCACCCTTATAGCGCACGAGCTTGCCCTGGTCGAAATGCAGGATGACTCCGGCGATGGCGTCGAGGAATTCGGTGTCATGCGAGATCAGCAGCACTGTTCCCGGATAGGCCGATAGCCAGCGCTCCAGCCAGAGCATGGCGTCCAGGTCCAGGTGGTTGGTCGGCTCATCGAGCAGCAGCAGGTCCGAGGGCGCCATGAGCGCGCGCGCCAGGGCGATGCGCATCTGCCAGCCGCCTGAGAAGCTCGCGACGGGGCGCTGCCACTCGTCCGGGCCGAATCCCAGGCCGGCCAGCAGTTGCTCGGCGCGCGACGGCGCGCTCCAGGCCTGGACCTCGACCAGCGCGGCCTCGAGCTCGGCGATGACCTGGCCGTCCTCGTCCGGCGTCGCCGCGCGGCGGGCCTGGAGCGCACGCAGCCGGGCATCGCCGTCCATGACGAACTCACGGGCCGCCCGACCGGTATCGTGCAGGATCTGTTCCACGCTGGCCATGCGCCAGCCGGGGGGAATATCGAGGGTGCCGGCATCGGGATCGAGTTCGCCTTGCAAGAGGGCGAACAGGGTCGATTTGCCGGCGCCGTTTTTGCCCACGAAGCCCACGCGTTCGCCGGGGTGCACGACGAAGTCGGCGCCCTCCAGCAGGATCTTGACGCCGCGCCGGACGGTCAGGCCGCTGGCCCGTATCACGGTTCGAGCTGCTCGCGCTGGAGCAGCATGATTTGATCCGTGGTGGCTTCGGTCTCGACCCATACGGGGTCGAGTTGCGGAAAGGCCGCCTCGAAATGCGTCCGCTCGTGGCCGATCTCGAGCACCAGCAGACCCTCTGGCGCGAGGTGGCGCGGGGCATCGTGCACGATGCGGCGCACCAGGTCCATGCCGTCGGCACCGCCGGCCAGGGCCAGTCGCGGTTCATGCCGGTACTCGGGCGGCAGCGCCGCCATGGATTGCGTGTTCACGTACGGCGGGTTGCAGAGGATGACGTCGTAACCCGTTCCTGCCGGCACCTGATCGAAACCATCGCTGCGCAGGGCGTGGACACGGTGCTCCAGGCCGTGGAGCGCGATATTGGAGCGTGCGACTTCCAGTGCGTCCTCCGAGATGTCCGCCGCGTCGACTTGTGCGGATTCGAAGGCCAGCGCCGCCAGGATCGCCAGGCAACCCGACCCGGTGCACAGATCCATCACCCGGCTGACCGACTCCGGTTCCGCGACCCAGGGCGACAGCGCCTGGGAGAGCAGTTCGGCGATGGGCGAGCGCGGCACGATCACGCGCTCGTCCACCAGGAAGCGCCGCCCCTGGAGCCAGGCTTCGCCCGTGAGGTAGGCGGCGGGCTTGCGGGTGATGATCCGCTGTTGGATCAAGTCGATGCAACGCTGGCGCTCGCGCTCGAGCAGGCGGGCATCGAGAAAAGGTTCCAGCGTGTCGAGCGGCAGGTGCAGGCCGTGCAGCAGCAGGTAGGCGGCCTCGTCCCAGGCGTTGTCGCTGCCGTGGCCGAAGTGCAGTCCGGCCGCGCGAAAGCGGCTGATGGACCAGCGCAGCAGGTCGCGCAGCGTGAGCAGTTCGGAATGCGGTGTAGCCATTGGGGCGATCTCTGGAAAAGGCGCCGGGTGTTCAGGGCGCGTCCGGCAGCAGGCGTTCGAGCGCGCGCCGGTAGATGTTCTTGAGGGGCTCGAGCGTATCGAGGCGGATGTGTTCGCCGGACTGGTGGATGGTCGCGTTGATCGGGCCGAATTCGACGACCTGCGGGCAGATGTGCGCGATGAAGCGTCCGTCCGAGGTGCCGCCGGTGGTCGAGAGGTCGGCCTGGACGCCGGTTTCATCCAGGATCGCCCCTTGCAGCGCGTCGCACAGGGTGCCTCGGGGGGTCAGGAAGGGCAGGCCGCCAATGGTCCATTCCAGGCCGTACGCCAGGCCGTGGCGGTCCAGGATCGCGGCGACGCGCGCCTGCAGGCCCTGCGGCGTGCTGGCCGTGGAAAAGCGGAAATTGAACTCGAGGATCGCCTCGCCCGGAATCACGTTGCCCGCACCGGTGCCCGCGCGCATGTTCGAGACCTGGAAGGTGGTCGGTGGGAAGTACTCGTCGCCTTCGTCCCAGTGCGCGCCGGCCAACTCGGCCAGGGCGGGTGCCACGTCGTGGATCGGGTTGCGGGCGAGGTGGGGATAGGCCACGTGGCCCTGGATGCCGCGCACCGTCAAGCGTCCGGACATCGAGCCGCGCCGGCCGTTCTTGATCGTGTCGCCCAGTGCCCGGACACTGGTGGGCTCGCCCACGATGCAGTAGTCCAGGGTTTCGCCGCGCTCGCTCAGCCGCTGGCAGACGTGCACCGTGCCCTCGATGGCCGGGCCTTCCTCATCGGATGTGATCAGCAGCGCGATCGAGCCCCGGTGGCGGGGATGGGCGGCGATGAATTCCTCGGCGGCGACGATGAAGGCCGCGATCGAGGATTTCATGTCGGCCGCGCCCCGGCCCACGAGCAGGCCGTCGCGCTCGGTGGGCCGAAAAGGCGGGCTCGCCCAATCCTCGAGCGGGCCGCTGGGCACCACGTCGGTGTGCCCGGCAAAGACCAGCACGGGCGCTTCGGTGCCGCGCCGCGCCCACAGATTGGCCACCGGACCGCTGTCCATGGATTCGCAGGCGAAGCCCAGGGGTTCGAGCCTTTGCGCGATCAAGGCCTGGCAGCCCGCATCCTCGGGCGTGACTGAAGGCAGGGCGATCAGCGCCTCGCACAGGGCGCGCACGGGGGAGCCGGACATCAGGCCCTCAGCAGGTCGTTGATGCTGGTCTTGGCGCGGGTGCGGGCATCGACGCGCTTGACGATCACCGCGCAGGCCAGGCTGTGGCTGCCGTCGGCCGCCGGCAGCGAGCCGGGCACCACCACCGAGCCGGCCGGCACCCTGCCGTAGCTGATCTCTCTGGTCGCCCGGTCGTAGATGCGGGTGCTTTGCGAGATGAACACCCCCATCGCCAGGACCGAGTTTTCTTCGACGATCACGCCCTCGACGACCTCGGAGCGCGCGCCGATGAAACAGTTGTCCTCGATGATGGTGGGGCCGGCTTGCAGAGGCTCGAGCACGCCGCCGATGCCCACGCCCCCCGACAGGTGGACATGGCGCCCGATCTGGGCGCAGGACCCCACCGTCGCCCATGTGTCGATCATGCTGCCTTCGCCGACGTAGGCGCCGATGTTGACGTAGGAGGGCATCAGCACCACATCGCGGGCGATGTATGCGCCCCGGCGCACCGTGGCCGTGGGCACCACGCGAAAGCCGTCGCGCCGGAAATCGTCGGGGCCGTAGTCCTCGAATTTCAGCGGCACCTTGTCGTAATAGAGCTGGGGCGCCTGGCCCATCACGCGATTGTCCTCGAGCCGGAACGAGAGCAGGACCGCCTTCTTGATCCACTGGTGCACCCGCCAGCCACCGTCGACCTTGTCGGCGACGCGCAGCGTGCCGCCGTCCAGGTCGGCAAGGGTCGCGGCGACCGCCTCGCGCACGTCGGCGGGCGCCTGGCCGGAATGCAAGGACGCGCGGCCCTCCCAGGCGGCTTCGATGATGCCCTGTCGTGAGCGTGTGTCCATAGTGGGCTCGCGGTGCTTGCGCACGGTATGTGGATCGAGGCATGGAGGCCATTGCCCCGATCCGTTTGCAAAAGAGGCCATTATTGTAGCGGATGGCATCCACGAGCCCGCGGCATTTTGCGTCAGGCCCGCGCCTGCCTGGCCTTCTTGCGCCCCGCCAGAAATAGGCCCAGGCCGACGACCAGTAGCGCGCCCGCGATTTCGGCCGAGACCTTCAGCAGGGTGGTGGGCTCGCCCAGGCTTTCGGTGATCACGATGTCCGTGACCAGCATGCCGCCCGCGATCCAGCCCAGCAGGGCCGCACCGAACGTGACGACCAGCGGGTAGCGATCGATCAGCTTGAGCACCAGCGTGCTGCCCCAGATGATGATGGGGACGCTCACGAGCAGCCCGAACACGACCAGCCCGATCTGGTGGTCCGCATGCGCGCCCTGGGCGGCGCCGGCGATGGCGATGACATTGTCCAGGCTCATGACAAAGTCGGCGATCAGGATGGTCTTGACGGCGGTCATGATCGAGGCGCCGCCCGCGATATTGCCGTGCGAACCCTCCTCGGGCATCAGGAGCTTGACCCCGATCCAGAGTAGCAGCAGGGCGCCGATGATCTTCAGGTACGGCACGCTGAGCAGCGTCAGGGCGAAGGCGATCAGCGCCACGCGCAAGCCGATGGCTCCCGCCGTGCCCCAGAGAATGCCTTGCAGGCGCTGCTTGGGCTGCAGGTTGCGGCACGCCAGGGCGATCACCACGGCATTGTCGCCGCCCAGCAGGATGTCGATCATGATGATCTGAAAGACGGCGGCCCAGCTTAATGTTTGGAAGAGTTCAAGCATCGATTCCCCTTGGGAGGATGTTGTGGATCACGAAAAATCGCCGCGCCGCGTCTTCGGTTTGTCGCCGCCCGCGGAGGGCGGCGGGTGCCTCGGGGCGGCCCGGCGGCAAAAAAAGCAGTCCCGACCCTGCGCCGCCGCCCCGAAAGAGGCGCCAGAAACAAAAAGGCCTGAACCCCCGAGGGCCAGGCCTGTCATGAAGAGAAGACGCACCTTGCCCTGAGGCAAGGTCTTGCTCGCAACCATCGGTTGCCGGGGCGCCGGGCACCTGCAGGCAGGATGACCGTATTGACGACGCCGCGAAGCTGAGCTACTCCCCTTGAAGCGTGAATTATAAACTAATTGCCCATCCTTGCGATGGACGCGCATGCACAACGTGTTCCCTTCACGCACTCTCGCCGCGTGCGGGGCCAAAGGCCCGTCGGGCTATACTCCGGGTGCCCCGCCACGGGCGCCGCCGGCCGGCGGGGCGATGACCAAAATCCGGAATGCTGATATGCCTGAGCCCCTTCCTGGTGCCGCCGCACCGTTTCCCAATGCCGGCCTGGTCGGCCGCGCGGACGCTCGGGCACGCTTGCTGACACCGGCGCTGCTGCTCGAATGGGAGCCGCTCGAGGCGAACCTGGCCCGCATGCAGGCACATGCCGACCACGCCGGGGTGGCGCTCAGGCCCCACGCCAAGGCGCACAAGTGTCCGGAGCTGGCGCGCTTGCAACTGCGGCACGGGGCCGTGGGCGTATGCGTGGCAACCCCGGGGGAAGCGGCGGTGTTTGCCGCAGCCGGCTGCAGCGATATTCTCTTGACCTCGACGATCGGCACCCGCCAGGCCTTCGAGCGGGTGGCCGATCTGGCGACCTGGATCCGGACGCTGACGGTGGTCTTTGACCATCCCGCTTGCGTCGAGGGTCTGGCGCAGGCGCTCGCGCGGCGTCAGGCGAGTGTGCGCGCGCTTGTGGATCTGGATCTGGGCGGACATCGCTCCGGCGTGGCCGACCCTCGCGCAGCCCGCGATTTGGCCGAGAAAATCGCCCGCTATCCCTGCTTCGAGCTGGTGGGGGTGCAGGCCTATGCCCACCACCTGTCGCACTGCCGCGTGAAGGCGGAACGCGAACGCCAGATGCAGGTGGTCGGCGCGAAAATCCATCAGACTTTGGCGGCGCTCGGTCCGCTGCTGCCGCCGCGGCCGGTGGTGACGGGGGCCAGCACCGGCGCCTTCCTGCAGGAACTGGCGCTAGGCGTCTATACCGAACTGCAATGCGGCAGCTACGTCTTCATGGATGCGGAATACGATCTGGTTGATGCCGACGGCTCCGGCACGCCGATGTTCGGAACCTCGCTGTTCGTGCTTACGGCCGTGATCAGCGCCAACCACCCTGGCCAAGCCACGACCGACGCCGGCGAGAAGCGCTTCGTCTCCAAGCTGGGGACCCGACCGGTCATCGTCCGCGGTGCGCAGGCAGGGGCGAGTTACCTGCCCAGCAGCGATGAGCACGGCACGGTCACTTTGCCGGCCGGGGGGCGGCTCGCCGTGGGCGATCTGCTCGAAGTGCAGGTGCCCCATTGCGATCCCACCGTGAATCTCTACGACTGCATCCACGTCATGCGGGGCGATGCCCTGCAGGCAATCTGGCCTATCGCCGCCCGCGGGGCCTGATCCCTTCCGAACGATCCGCGCGGGGCGCCGCGTGATGCACGCCCCAGCGGCCTTCGTCGTCGCGCTGCCCAAGGCCCTTCTGCGCAAGGTTGCCAAACGAACCTCGGACCCCTTGTGAACCCCGATCGGCAGGGCCCTTGATCTGTGGACGTCCCTAGTCCGCAGTCGCGGGGCGGCATTGCGCAAGATCTCCTGAAAGCTCTGAAACGATGGGTACAAACCCTGGATTGCTAGGCCTTAAGGAATATAGGACACTGGACTTTGGATCCAATTTGGGGACGGCGCGATGATGGCTCTCGAAGACGCTAACGCTCCGCCATTCATGACTGCCGAGCAGCACGTCTATCGGCAATTGAGGGCCGAAATCCTGTCGGGTCGGCTGGCCGGCGGTATCCGCCTGAACCAGGATGAAATCGCCAAGCGCCTGGGGGTCAGCCGCACGCCGGTGCGCCATGCTCTGCGCCGGTTGGGCAGCGAGGGGTTCATCACCAACCGGCCGAATTACGGCAGCGTCGTCACCAGCCTGAGCAGCCGGGACATCTTGGAGCTTTTCGAGATGAGGTCCCTGCTCGAGGGGTTCGCCGCTTCCTGCTCGCTCGCGAACCTGACCGATGCCGACATTGGCGCCCTGCTCGAGATGGCCGAACGGCTAGACGGCCTGTCGCTCACGTCCAGGGAGTGGCTCAAGAAGCACAACAAGCTGCACAGCACGATCTGCGGCTACGCCAAGCGCCCGATGTTGCAGCAGGCGGCCTGGGAGCTGCAGCAACGCACTGAACCTTACGTCAGGCTCTACCTGAGCGATAAAAAAGATACCGGCAGCAAAAGGCATCGGCACATCACGCTGATCAATACCTTATCGAGGAGGAACACCGAGGAGGTGGAGCAAGTCATGCGGATGCACGTCATGTCGTCGGCGCGCGGCGTGATCGATCTCCTGGCCTCACAGGAAATCCGGGCCGCCCATGACAAGCATCCCTGAGCCGGTCCCGCCCGCGACGGTACTCTCGCCTGCGTCAACGCAGGGTTGACGCAAAACCCTCCAACCAGTCCGAGGCCGGATGGGCCCGGGCGGCATTCACTGAATACAGTCTCTGCAGTAGATCGTCGAAGCAATCTTGTTGGTTGATGACTGAGGCCGATCGTCTGTCGGCCGGGTCGATTATTCCAGGGAAATGATGGTATGAACTCAGATGAGAATTTCAGGATTGGCGTGGATATCGGCGGGACCTTCACGGACATCACGCTGATGGACGCGGGCGGTGCGCTCGTCATGCTAAAGACGCCGTCCACGCCCAGCGCACCCGCCCGCGGGGTGGTCCGGGGCATCACCGAGATCCTGCAAAAGGCCGGCCGCAGGCCCGAGAATTGCCTCGACTTCGTCCATGGGTCGACCATCGGTGTCAACACGATCATCCGCCGTGATGGCGCTTGTGTCGGCCTGCTGATGACCAGTGGGTTCGAGGACATCCTGGAGCTTGCGCGCTGCAAGATGCCCAACCCCTTCAGCTTGTTTTCCTCGCGGCCCCTGCCGCTCATCCGGCGCAACTTCGTCAGAGGTATCCGCGAGCGCATCAACGGCAGTGGCCAGGTGGTCACCGCGCTCGATCCGGCGCAGCTAGAGGCGGCGGCCCGTCAACTGATGGAGCAGGGCGCCGAGCAACTGGCGATCTCGTTCCTGCATGCGTATCGCAATCCCGTCCACGAGCGGCAGGCCCGTGATTTCCTGGCACAGAAGTTCCCCTCGCTGAACATCACGATTTCCAGCGACATTTGGCCGCAGATACGAGAGTACGAGCGCACCACAGTGCTGACCATGAACAGCTACATCGCGTCGCGCGTGACGCAGTACCTGAACGAACTGAATGCCGAGAAAGGCAGGATCGGCCTGCATTGCCCGTTCTATATGACCAGCTCGAACGGCGGGCTGGTGCCCTTGCAGCACGCCATCGAACAGCCCATCAAGACGCTGCTGTCGGGCCCGTCCTCGGGCGTGACCGCCACCCTGCAGCTCATGAAAGACTGCGCCATCGACCGCGCGATCACGATGGACATCGGCGGCACCAGCGCCGACATCTGCGTGCTGGACGGCCATCACGTGCCGTATGCGTGGGACCAGGAGGTCGCCGGCCTACCCATCATGCTGCCCAGTGTCGACGTCTCGTCGATCGGCTCGGGCGGCGGGTCGATCGCCTACATCGACAACCTGGGCCTGCTGAAGGTGGGGCCGCAAAGCGCGGGGGCCGACCCGGGGCCGGTGGCCTACGATCTCCAGGGCACCGAGCCGACCCTCACCGACGCCTACTTGGTTGATGGCTACATCGATCCAGACAATTTCCTCGGGGGCGAGCTGGCGCTGCGCACCGACTTGTCCTATACGGCCATTGGCGAGCTCGGCAAGCGGCTGCGGCTATCGCCGGAAGCGGTGGCCGACGGCATCATCAAGATCTCTACCTCCAACCTGGTTGCGGAGATCAGCCGGCTGGCCGCCAAGAAGGGCCTGGATATCCGCGATTTCATCATGGTGCCCTATGGCGGGGCCGGTGCCACCCAGGCCTGCTTCGCGGCCGACGAACTGCACATCAAGAAGATCGTCATCCCGCCGACGCCCGGCACCTTCAGCGCCATCGGGGCGATTTTGTCGGATTTCCGGCTCGACTACGTAAAGAACCTGTTTTCGCCCTTCAACAAGCTGGACCATGCGGTGGTGCACGACTGGTTCCGGGAAATCGAGATGCGCGGCCGTGCGACCCTGAAGGATTCGCTTGACGTGGTCACGGAGATCGCGGTCATCCGCGCGGTCGGTGTCCGGTATCAGGGTCAGGGCTTCGAGGTCCCGGTCACCTTCGAGCACATCGACGACATCCCCCGGCTCTTTGCCGAGGAATACAGCCGCCTGTACGGACCGCGACTCGATGATGGGCCGCTGGAGGTCATCAGCCTGCGGGGCACCGTCGTCGGCGTGCGGCGAAAGCCTGGGTTGACGGTGATGCGCCAGGACACCGGCGAGGCCCAGGGCGCGAAGCGCAAGATCATCACGAACGGCCAGGTGATCGAGTGTCCGGCCTACCGGCGCCAGGCACTGGGGTCCGGTTGGCGGGGCATGGGGCCCTTTGTGATCGACCAGGCCGATACCACTATCGTCGTCACGCATGGCTGGCGCGCCCACGTGGACGCTGCCGCCGTGATCCATCTGGAAAAGGAGTTCTGAAATGAAAGTCGAGAACCCGATCGAGCTGTCAATCTTCAACAACATGGTGGGTGCGATTGCAGAGGAAATGTGCGCCATCGTGGAGCGTACGGCCTACACGACCTTCATCAAGGAAACCAATGATTTCGGTGCCGCGCTGGCCACCCCGCAGGGCCTGTTCTTCGGTTACCCGCGCAAGGCGGGCACCACCTCCCAGCTCGCCGGCGACATCAGCGATGCCATCAAGTGGGTGGACGAATGGCGTGAGGGCGATATTGTCCTTACCAACGACCCCTTCGCCACGGGCGCCATGGTCACCCACCTGCCTGACCTGACCCTGCTCGCTCCTATTTTCTTCGAGGGCGAGATCGTGGCTTACTGCTGGGGCTTCATCCACTCCTCGGACGTGGGCGGGCGCGTGCCGGGCAGCGTCGCGCCCTCGAACCAGGAGATATACCAGGAGGGCCTGCGCATCCCGCCGACCAAGCTGTACCGCGCCGGCGAACTGAACAAGGATCTGTTCGACATCCTCGAAGCCAACGTCAGGATTCCCTACCAGGTGTGGGGCGACCTGAAGGCCCTGATGTCGGCTTTTCACGTTGCCAAGCGCCGGCTGATGGACCTGTTCAGGAAAAACGGCCTGGCCAGGTCCAAGGCCTTGATTCAAGAATCCATGGATTACGCCGAGGCCAAGGCACGTCACGTCTTCTCTGAAATTCCCGACGGGACCTACCGCTTCTGGGACTATATCGAGGATGACCTCGTTTCCGACAATCCAGTGCGCATAGACCTGGCCCTGACCATCGAGGGTAGCAGCGTGCATCTGGACTACAGTGGCACTGATCCGCAGATCCTGGCGTCTTTCAACATTATCAGCGCCAGCAAGCCGCATCAGTGGCTGACACAGGGCATGGTCCACTACTTGCTGAGCAACGACCCGACCATCCCCGCCAATGGCGCCATCAAGCGACCCATCCGGGTCACCGCACCGGCGGGTTGCCTGCTCAACGCCGTCCTGCCGGCAGCCACAGGCTCGCGGATCACCACGGCCCTGAAGCTGATGGACATCACGATGGGCGCATTGGCGCAGGCCGTGCCCAAGAACGTGCCGGCCGCGGGCTCGGGTAACGGCATGCTGGGCGTGCTCGCGATGCCCGACGTCGTCAATGGCGGCAAAAAGGTGAACGTCTATCCGGTGCTGATCGGCGGCTCGGGCGGGCGCGCTGAATCGGACGGATATGACGGCACCAACGCCACGTTTGCATTCCTGCGCAACACGCCCATCGAAGCCATCGAATCGGAAATGGACATCTTGGTGCACGAATACCGCTACGTGCCGGATTCGGGCGGCCCAGGAGAATTCCGCGGCGGGCTGGGGGTGGGGCTCAAGCTTGAGGCGCTGTTGCCCGAAACCAGCTTCGCGATGCGTGGTATGGGCCGCACCCGCTTCGCGCCCTGGGGCGTTCACGGTGGCGAGTGCGGCGCCAAGACCAAGCTGGCTCTACTGAATGAAGGCAAGCCGAACGAGACCGCCATCCCGAAGCTCGACATCCTGCGCCTGGATCGCGACGACACCCTGACGCTGTCGAGCTCTGGCGGCGGGGGCTATGGTGATCCTAGGCGACGGGCGCTGGCGGCCATTGCCGACGACCTCAAGTTCGGTTTCATCACCCGTGAGCAGGCCGAGCGCGTCTATGGCGTCGTGTTCGACCCTACGACGGGCGACATCGACCGCACGCGATCCGAGCGCAACCGGCTGTCGGGGGCGGCGCCGGACGCCACCGGGGACCCGCGCTATGCCTATGGCGTGGATCGCGAGGCCTACGACCGCCTGTGGACACCGGAAAGCCGGCAGGCGCTGCTGCAGATACTGGATTCTTTGGCGATCTTGCAGCGCTCCTACGTCAAGAACATGATCATGGACATGGCCACTGCCCTGAGTCGGGAGCGCTCCCTGGCCGCCATCGGCGGCGAGCAGATCCGCGAATGCTGGGACACGGTTCGGCTACGGCTGGGAGAACAGCCGGAAACCGCCTGATCAAGACTCTTTGATGACCGGGTCCCGATGGGGCCCATGAATGGTCGGGAACCCAACGCGATGAAAAGAAAGGTTCTAGCAAAGCGCTTGTCTCATTCGGGCCAGATTGTCCTGTCGTTGGTCCTCGCCGCCGTGATCTGGGAGGTGATGGGACGGTTCGTCGTCGTCAGCCCGTTGCTGTTCGTGCCCCTGTCCGAGGTGATTGCCCGAGGCATCGAGCTGTGGGAGGCGGGCGAGCTGCAGTTGCACGTCTGGATCAGCTTTATCGAATTCCTCGGCGGCTATTCCCTGGCCGCCTTGGTGGGCATCCTGCTCGGCGGTCTGCTCGGCAGCTCGATGCGGCTGCGGACCCTGTTCGAGCCCTGGGTGTCGATGTTGTATTCCACGCCCGTGATTGCGTTGGGTCCACTGTTCATCCTCTGGCTGGGGATCGGGGTTGGCTCGAAGGTCGCCATCATCTTTTTGACCTCGGTATTCCCCATCCTCATCAACACCTCCATCGGGCTGGTGACGACCGACAAGACGCTGCTGGAGGTGGCACGCTCCTGTGGCGCGACCGGCCTGCAGCTGTTCTGGAAGGTGCGCATGCCATCGGCGATTCCCTACGTCATCGGCGGCCTGCGCCTGGGCGTGGCCAGGGCACTGGTGGGGGTGGTGGTCGCGGAGCTGTTCGGCGCCCGAGCGGGAATCGGCTTCATGATCATGAACTCGACGCAAAGCTTCGATACCGCCTCGCTGTACGTGGGCGTGCTCATCTTGGCCGTGGCGGGGGTGACTTCCGTCGGCCTGCTGAAACTCCTGGAAGAGAAGATCACCCCGTGGCGCATGACCGGAGAAGACGAATGAAGGTGGAAAAGCTGGTGACAGAGCGGCTCTGCAAGAGCTACACCAAGCAGGATGTCAAGCTGGAGGTGCTGCGCGACATTTCGCTCTCGGTCAGGGATGGCGAGTTCGTCAGCATCGTCGGGGCGTCGGGTTGCGGCAAGACGACCTTCCTGCGCCTGGTCGACGGCCTCATCACGCCCACCTCCGGTTCCGTGAGAGTCGATGGCAGAGAGGTCACCCTGCCTGGCAAGGAGATGGCTTTCGTCTTCCAGCAGGACGGGCTATTCCCCTGGCGCACGGTGCTCAACAACACCGTGCTTGGCCCAGAACTGCAAGGCCGCTCGCGCCGCGAATACAAGGAGCAGGCGCGTCAGATCCTGAAGCTGGTCGGCCTGGCGGGGTTCGAGAATCACTACCCCCATGAGCTTTCGGGAGGCATGCGCCAGCGTGTGAACATTGGCCGGGCGCTGGCGATCGGTGCCGACATCCTGCTCATGGACGAACCCTTTGCAGCACTGGATGCGCAGACGCGCACCATCATGCAGGACGAACTGATCCGGATTTGGCGCGAGACGAAGAAGACGGTGTTGTTTGTGACGCACCAGTTGGAGGAGGCCGTGTATCTGTCGGATCGGGTCTTCGTCTTCACCGCCCGTCCAGGGCGGCTCAAGGAGATCATCGAGATTGATCTACCCCGGCCGCGCAGCCTGGACATCAAGTGGACGAAGGAGTTCGTGGATTACACGAACCACATATGGACTTCCATCGAGGAGGAAGTGCGGATGGGCATTGGACTTGAAATCGAGAAGGGCATCAACTGACGAAAACTACGACTTTGGAGAGACATGATGAAAACGGGAATCACCACCAAGTGGGTCCATTTAATCTCTGCAGCCTCATTGTTGGCCTTTGGCCCGCTGGCATTCGGCCAGACGAAGCCCATCGTGGCGAGCATCAACGCCAACATCGGCCTGTACTGGCCGCAGCTGGCCGCCAACGAGCGCCAGGGCTCGTTGCCGGCGGATTCGAAGTTCGACATGGTCCTGGTCGGCAATGCGGCCCAGCAGTTGCAGCAGTTGGTCGGCGGCTCGCTGGATATCGCCTATACCAACTGCGACCTCGCGATGAAGGCGAAGGACAAGGGCGGGGACGTCGTCATCGTGGGCGGCGCGGTCAACATCTATCCCTACACCATCATGTCGGCCCCCGATGTTCACCAGCCGAAGGATCTGGTCGGGAAGAAGGCCATCCTGCCGTTCAAGACCTCGCTCCTGACCCTGTTCCTGAACCAGTGGCTGCAGGAAAACGGCGTGGACCCGTCCCAGGTCGATGAGGTGTTCGACGGCGCCACGCCTAATCGGTACGCGGCCCTCAAAAATGGCATCGTGGCGGCCGCCGTGGTGTCCCAGCCGTTCGATTTCCGGGCCAAGGAGGAAGGCTTCAACAAGTTCTTCAGCTATTCGAAAATCGGCGAGTTCGGCTTCACGTGCGCGGTCGTGAACAGCGGCTGGGCGCACGAGAACGCCGACAAGCTGCGCAGGCACCTGAAAGTCATGGCCGACATTACGGACTGGCTCTACGACCCCAAGAACAAGGATGAAGCGGTCGCCATCCTGACCAAGGTTTCCAAGCAGCCCGAGCCCCTGGTCGTCGAGACCTATGATTACTATTTCAATGAGCTCAAGCCCTTTTCCAAGGGGATGAAGGTCACCAAGGTGGGCCTGGAAAAGCTGATGGGAGTCCTGAAGGACAACGGCGATATTGACAAAAAGTGGCAGATGGCCGATTTCATCGATGAGAGCTACTTGCCGTAGGCGGCCGGCTCCGAACGGGCGGCCTGGCATCCCATCAGCGGCGCGTGCATTCAAAGCTGGCGTGCCAGTGACGCCAGCTGAATGACTCCGCAAGCCCCAAAGACATGGATGCCAGGCTGGAATGTGCATCCCCTGAAGGGGCAGGATCTGGAAGGCCACTGGTCTGCCAGGGTCAGCGGGAACTACTGGCTCAAGATTGAAAGAGGGTGGGGTGTATAAATGGTCCATACTTTTTGACGGAGCCACAATGAAATTCATCCTCGCCGCGATCCCGCTCGTGCTGCTTGCCGCCTGCCAGTCGCCAACCGCAGGCCTGCTTGAGAACCCGGATCTGTGCAAGGCGGGCGCGAGGCAGAGCCTGGTCGGGACACCGATATCGAGCCTGGATCAGTCCGCGCTGCCGAAGCTCTCGCGAGTCATCCATCCCAAGTCGGCAGTCACGATGGACTACCGTCAGGACCGGCTGAACGTGTACGTGGGCGAAGATGGGAAGATCGAAAAAGTGACGTGCGGGTAGGGTGAGGCTTGTTGGGCGCGTAGTTCCCGTTCGCGGTCTGCCGCCCATTGGATGCGTCACGTCGATTGGGAGATAGGCCGCTGTCGCGGACGATTTTTCCGTGAACGCGGAATTTGATCTGGGCGCGGCAGCCGTACGGTGATTTCTGTATGGATGCCATGGAATTGTTTTGGGGCCAGACGTGGGGCCATTTTGGGGCCAAAGGGTTAAAAAACCCGATGTCAGGCTATCAAGCAGCTCCAGGGATATCTCGTAACCCACTGATTTTGCTGAATATTGATGTTATGCTGTCAGCTATATTAAGATCAGTGGTGCGAACGGAGAGACTCGAACTCTCATACCTTGCGGCGCCAGAACCTAAATCTGGTGCGTCTACCAATTCCGCCACGTTCGCACGGCAAGCCGAGTATTATAACGGGATTTCCCCGGGCTCCCGGGGTGGCCGCGAGCAGTCCCCGTTTCCGTTAAAATACCTCGCTTACCGTCTAAATTCTCTATCTCAAATAGGTTCCTAATGCAGCCTGTGGTTGAAAAACTTTCCGGCCTTGAGCGCCGAGTCGATCTGACCGTCTCCGTTGCCGACATCGAAAAGGAAGTCCAGGCGCAACTCAAGCGCGTCGCCCGCACCGCCAAGATCCAGGGCTTTCGCCCCGGCAAGGCGCCGTTGTCGGTCATCGAACGCAGCCATGGCCCCGGCGTGCGCTATGAGGTGATCAACTCCGAGATCGGCAAGTCCCTGGACAAGGTCATTGGCGAGGCCAAGCTGCGCGTGGCCGGCACCCCCAATCTGGAGCCCAAGACCGAGGGCGTGGGCGAGGACGTGCTGGCCTTCTCGGCCACCTTCGAAGTCTACCCCGAAGTCGAGCTGCCGGATCTGGCGACTCTCCAGATCACCCGCAGCGAGGTCGAGGTGGGCGATGCCGAGGTGCAAAAGACCATCGATATCCTGCGCAAGCAGCGCACGGCCTTCAAGCCCGCCGACGGGCGCGCGGCACAGGATGGTGATCGCGTGACCCTGGACTTTGCGGGCACCATCGACGACGTGGCCTTCGAGGGTGGCACCGCCACTCAGTTTCCCTTCGTGTTGGGCGAGGGCCGCATGCTGCCCGAGTTCGAGCAGGCCGTCACCGGCATGCAGGCCGGCGAGGAAAAGACCTTTCCCCTGACCTTCCCGGCCGACTACGGCAGCGAGGCCGTCGCCGGCAAGACCGCTGAATTCAAGATCACGGTCACCGAGGTCGCCGAGCCCGAGCTGCCCGAGGTCGATGCCGAATTCGCCAAGTCCCTCGGCCAGGCCGAGGGCGATGTCCAGGCCCTGCTCGCCGACGTGCGCGGCAACATCGAGCGCGAGGCCAAGGCGCGCGCCAAGAACCTCACCAAGGCCAGCGTGATGGACGCTCTGGCGGCCGCCTGCCAGTTCGATCTGCCCAAGGCACTGGTCGAGCGCGAGATCGAAAGCCGCACTGCCGCCGCCCGCGAAGAGCTCAAAAATCGTGGCCTGCCCAATGCGGACTCCATCCCCATTCCCGCGGACACTTTCAAGGCCGAGGCCGAGCGCCGCGTCCGCCTCGGGTTGCTGGTGTCCGAGCTGATCCAGTCCGCCGACCTGCAGGCCAAGCCCGAGCAGGTGCGCGCGCGCATCGAGGAGTTCGCCCAGAGCTACGAGCAGCCGGCCCAGGTCGTGACGTATTATCTGTCTGATCGCCAGCGCCGCGCCGAGATCGAATCCCTGGTGCTCGAGGATAATGTCGTCGAGCATGTGCTGGCGGCCGCTCAGGTCAGCGCCGAGGCCGTCGAATTCGATACTTTGATGGGGACCCGCTAATGTCCAGGTTCACCGATTTCTATGCCTCCATGTATGGCGGGGATTCGGTCGTCCCCACGGGACTGGGTTATGTCCCCATCGTCATCGAGCAGTCCGGCCGCGGCGAGCGGTCCTACGACATCTACTCGCGCCTGTTGCGCGAGCGGGTGGTGTTTTTCGTGGGGCCGGTCAACGATCAATCGGCCAATCTGGTCGTGGCGCAGTTGCTGTTCCTGGAATCGGAGAACCCCGACAAGGACATTTCGCTCTACATCAATTCGCCGGGCGGATCGGTCTATGCCGGCATGGCGATCTACGACACCATGCAGTTCGTCAAGCCCGACGTGTCGACCCTGTGCACCGGGCTTGCCGCCAGCATGGGCGCGTTCCTGCTGGCCGCCGGCGCCAAGGGCAAGCGCTACGCCCTGCCTAATTCGCGTATCATGATTCATCAGCCTTCGGGCGGCGCGCAGGGGCAGGCTTCCGATATCCAGATCCAGGCCAAGGAAATCCTCAGCCTGCGCGAGCGCCTCAACGCGATCCTGGCGGAACGCACCGGGCAGGATATCGAGCGCATCGGCGTGGATACCGAGCGCGATAATTTCATGTCGGCCGACGAGGCTCGGGAATACGGCCTGATCGACAAGGTCCTGATTTCACGTACCGACGAGGCGAGCTGAGTACAGGTTTATGACGGAAAAAAAGGGTTCAAGCGACGACAAGGCGCTGCATTGTTCCTTCTGCAACAAGAGCCAGCACGAGGTGCGCAAGCTCATCGCCGGGCCCTCGGTGTTCATCTGCGATGAATGCATCGACCTGTGCAATGAGATCATTCGCGAGGAAACCCAGGAGGCCGCGCGCGAGGCGGTGCGCAACGAGCTGCCCGCCCCGCACGAGATCAAGACTTTCCTCGATGGCTATGTCATCGGCCAAGAGACGCCCAAGCGCAACTTGGCGGTCGCGGTCTACAACCACTACAAGCGCATCCGCTACGCCGATGCCAAGGGCGGCGACGTCGAGCTCTCAAAGAGCAATATTCTGTTGATCGGCCCGACCGGCTCGGGCAAGACCCTGCTTGCGCAGACGTTGGCGCGCCTGCTGGACGTGCCCTTTGTGATGGCGGACGCTACGACGCTGACCGAGGCGGGGTATGTGGGCGAGGATGTGGAAAATATCATCCAGAAGCTCCTCCAGAATTGCAACTACGAGCTCGACAAGGCCCAGCGCGCGATCATCTACATCGACGAGATCGACAAGATCGCGCGCAAGTCCGACAACCCGTCGATCACCCGCGACGTCTCGGGCGAGGGTGTGCAGCAGGCGCTGCTCAAGCTCATCGAGGGCACGGTCGCCTCGGTGCCGCCGCAAGGCGGGCGCAAGCACCCCAACCAGGATTTCGTCCAGGTCGATACGACCAACATCCTGTTCATCGTGGGCGGCGCCTTCGACGGCCTGGAAAAGATCATCCGCGATCGCAGCGAGCGCTCCGGGATCGGCTTCTCGGCCTCGGTGCGGGCCAAGACCGAACGCGGCGTGGGCGAGCTTTTCGCCGAGGCCGAACCCGAGGATCTGATCAAATTCGGCCTGATTCCGGAACTGGTCGGCCGCCTGCCGGTCGTGGCCACGCTCGAGGAATTGCAGGAAGACACCCTGGTGCGCATCCTGACCGAGCCGCGCAACGCGGTGGTCAAGCAATTCCAGAAGCTCTTCGAGATGGAGGACGTCCAGCTCGAGGTGACCCCGGATGCGCTGACCGCGATCGCGCGTCGCGCCATCAAGCGCCGCACCGGCGCACGCGGCCTGCGTTCCATCATCGAGCAGGCGCTGCTGGGCACCATGTACGACCTGCCGTCGCGTCGCGACGTCAACCGCGTCATCCTCGACGAGGACGCGGTCGAGGGCCGCCAGCCGCCCACCCTGGTCACCGGCCCGCGCGACGCCCACGGATCCGACGACAAGCCCCTGCGCACCGCCGCGGCCTAGGGATGCCCCCGGCCCCACGGGGCCGGAAAATCCTCTTATACTGAACTGGCGGCGAGGCCTTGAAACCTCGCCGCCAGTCGCCATATAACACGCAGGCAATGCACGCAAAAGGGGCTTTCCAGCGTCCTTTTGCATCCGGAAGTCATCAGTTTAAGGAAGCAACCATGTCTGCTACCCAAATCATCGCTCAGGAGCCCGTCGAGCTCCCGCTGCTGCCGCTGCGGGACGTGGTGGTGTTCCCCCACATGGTCATCCCGCTGTTCGTGGGGCGGCCCCGCTCGATCAAGGCGCTCGAGATCGCCATGGAGGCGGGCAACAGCATCATGTTGGTTGCCCAGAAATCCGCCGTCAAGGACGAGCCCTCGCCCGAGGACCTCTACGAGATCGGCTGCGCCGCCAGCATCCTGCAGATGCTCAAGCTCCCCGACGGGACGGTCAAGGTCCTCGTCGAGGGCCTGCAGCGCGCCCGCATCCTCGAGGTCACGGACGTCGAGACCCACTTCGCCGCGCACGTGGCCGGCGTCGACGAGGATCATTCCCAGAACGCCGAGGCCGAGGCCTTGCGCCGGGCGGTGGTCGCCCAGTTCGAGCAATACGTCAAGCTCAACAAGAAAATCCCCCAGGAAATCCTCACCTCGCTCTCGGGCATCGAGGATGCCGGGCGCCTGGCCGACACCATCGCCGCGCACCTGCCCCTCAAGATCGAGCAAAAGCAGGTCATGCTCGAGACCACCGGCGCCGCCGGCCGCCTCGAGGCGCTGCTGGCGCAGCTCGAGGCCGAGATCGACATCCTGCAGGTCGAAAAGCGCATTCGCGGCCGCGTGAAAAAGCAGATGGAAAAGAGCCAGCGCGACTACTACCTCAACGAGCAGGTCAAGGCCATCCAGAAGGAACTGGGCGAAGGCGAGGAAGGCGCCGACATCGAGGAGATGGAGCGCAAGATCGCCGAGGCGCATCTGCCCAAGGAGGCCCAGAAGAAGGCCGCCGCCGAACTCAAGAAGCTCAAGCTCATGTCGCCCATGTCCGCCGAGGCGACCGTGGTGCGCAACTATATCGATACGCTGCTGGGCCTGCCGTGGCGCAAAAAGAGCCGCGTCAACAATTCCATCAAGAACGCCGAGGAAGTCCTCGACGCAGACCACTATGGCCTGGAAAAGGTCAAGGAACGCATCCTGGAATACCTCGCCGTGCAGCAGCGCGTCGACAAGCTCAAGGCACCGATCCTGTGCCTGGTCGGGCCCCCGGGCGTGGGCAAGACCTCGCTGGGCCAGTCCATTGCGCGCGCGACCAACCGCAAGTTCGTGCGCATGGCCCTGGGCGGCGTGCGCGACGAGGCCGAAATCCGGGGCCACCGCCGCACCTACATCGGTTCGATGCCCGGCAAGATCCTCCAGAACATGGCCAAGGTCAGTGTGCGCAACCCGCTGTTCCTGCTCGACGAGATCGACAAGATGGGCGCGGATTTCCGCGGCGATCCGTCCTCGGCGCTGCTCGAGGTGCTGGATCCCGAACAGAACCACACCTTCCAGGACCACTACATCGAGGTCGACTTCGACTTGTCGGACGTGATGTTCGTGGCGACCAGCAACACCCTGAACATTCCGCCGGCGCTGCTGGACCGCATGGAGGTCATTCGCCTGTCGGGCTACACCGAGGATGAAAAGGTCCACATCGCCTTCGACCACCTGCTGCCCAAGCTCATGAAGAACAACGGCGTGCAGGAAGGCGAACTGACCATCACCGAGGACGCCGTGCGCGACATCGTGCGCTACTACACGCGCGAGGCGGGCGTGCGCGCCCTCGAGCGCGAGATCTCCAAGGTGTGCCGCAAAGTCGTCAAGCAGCTGCTCGCGGCCAACCCGGTGACGCGCGGCCGCAAGGCGGGCGTGATCACCGAGCGCATCACGGTCGATGCCGCCAATCTCAACGACTACCTGGGCGTGCGCCGCTATACCTTCGGCATTGCCGAGAAGGAAGACCGCATCGGCCTGGCGACGGGCCTGGCCTGGACCGAGGTGGGCGGGGAACTGCTGACCATCGAGGTGGCCGACATGCCCGGCAAGGGCGCGGTGGTGCGCACGGGTTCGCTGGGCGACGTGATGAAGGAATCCGTCGAGGCGGCGCGCACGGTGGTGCGCGCGCGGGCCCAGAAATGGGGCATTGCCAACCAGGCCTTCGAAAAGCGCGACCTGCACGTGCACTTTCCCGAGGGCGCCACGCCCAAGGACGGCCCCTCGGCGGGCATCGCCATCACCACGGCCATGGTATCGGCGCTCACGGGCATCCCGGTGCGTTCGGACGTGGCCATGACCGGCGAGATCACCCTGCGCGGCGAGGTGCTGGCCATCGGCGGCCTGAAGGAAAAGCTGCTGGCGGCTCACCGCGGCGGGATCAAGACCGTCATGATTCCCGAGGAAAACGTCAAGGACCTGGTCGAGATCCCCGACAACGTCAAGAACCACCTGGACATCATTCCAGTGCGCTGGATCGACCGGGTCCTGGAGGTGGCCTTGCAGCACATGCCCACCCCCTTGTCCGACGAGGAGGTCGCGCGCCTGGCGGCCGAGGCCGTGGCAGCCTCGCGTCCCGCGGAGTCGAGCAACGGCGACGTGACCAAGCACTGAGGTTGCGCGTGGTATAGGCGCAAAAAACCCGGGACGGTTTTCCGTCCCGGGTTTTTTGGATTCAGGTTCGAGGCCGGGCCGTGTTCTGTATCGCGCGAGGCCCGCGGGCCTGGGTCAGTGCAGGGCGTCGGTGCGGATCAGGCCCACCGCGATCCCTTCGAGGGCGAAATCGTCCCCTGGGCCAACCAGGATGGGCTGGAAGTCGGGATTTTCGGGTAGCAGGCGCAGGCGGCCACCCTGGCGTTCGAGGCGCTTGACCGTGACCTCGGTGCCCAGGCGGGCGACGACGATCTGTCCGTTGCGGGCCTCGGGGCTGCGGCGGACCGCGAGCAGGTCGCCGTCCAGGATGCCGACATCGCGCATGCTGGCGCCGCGCACGCGCAGCAGGTAATCCGGTGTCTGGGAAAATAGGCCCGCACCCACCGGGATTTCGCGTTCGACGTGCTCGGCGGCCAGGATGGGATGGCCGGCCGCCACGCGCCCGACGATCGGTAGCAGCAAGTGGTCGGCGGCCTGGGCGAGGCGCACCGGCGGCGCGTCGTCGGGGGCATGGTCCCTGGGTGCGCGCCGCAGTGCCTGCGTCGCATCCTCGTTTGCCTCGACGAGCTGAATGCCGCGCGAGGTGCCCGCCGACAGGCGGATCACGCCTTTGCGCGCGAGGGCGCGCAGATGGTCCTCGGCGGCGTTGGCCGAGCGAAAACCCAAGGTATCGGCGATTTCGGCGCGGGTGGGCGGACGGCCATCGACCGCGATGGCCTGGCGGATCAGGTCGAGGATCTGGGATTGTCGCGCGGTGAGCTTGAGGGCCATGGTCTTGGGCTGTACATAAACACAGTCCGAATTGTGGCCGATGGAGCCGCAAAAGGCAAGTCGGCCCGGGGGACCCGGGCCGGCTCGGTGCGGCGGTGCGCGGTGGTCAGCCCTTGATGACGCGGGCGATGGCCTCGGCCACGTAGTCGATGTTGCCGCTGTTGAGGGCGGCCACGCAGATCCGGCCGCTGCCGACCGCATAGATGCCGAATTCGTCGCGCAGGCGCTCGACCTGGGTTTTGTTCAGGCCCGAATACGAGAACATGCCGCGTTGCGCCATGACGAAACCGAAGTCCTGGTCCACGCCGGCAGCCTGGATTTTCTCGACCAGTTGGCGGCGCATGCCGCGGATCCGCTCGCGCATGCCCGCGAGCTCGCCCGCCCAGGTGGCGTAGAGCTCGGGCGTGTTGAGCACCATGGATACGATGGCGCCCCCGTGGGTCGGGGGGTTGGAGTAGTTGGTGCGAATGACGCGCTTGAGCTGGCTGAGCACCCGCGCGCTTTCGTCGTCGCTGCCGGTCACCAGCGTCAGGGCGCCGACGCGCTCGCCGTACAGCGAGAAGGATTTCGAGAACGAGGAACTGATGAACATGGTCAGGCCCAGGTCCGCGAACTGGCGCACCACGCTGGCATCCTCCTCGATCCCCGCGCCGAAGCCCTGGTAGGCGATGTCGAGGAAGGGCACGAGTTGGCGGGCCTGGATGGTCTGGGCGATCCGCGCCCATTGCTCGGCCGTGGGATCCACCCCGGTGGGGTTGTGGCAGCAGGCGTGCAGGACCACGATCGTGCCCGCCGGCAAAGCCTCGAGCGAGGCCAGCATGCCTTCGAAGTTCAGGCCGTGCGTCGCGGCGTCGTAGTAGTCGTAGCTGACGACGGGGAAGCCCGCCGCCTCGAACAGCGCCTGGTGGTTGGCCCAGCTCGGGTTGCTGATGGCCACCCGGGCGCCGGGCAGGACCTGGCGCAGGAAGTCGGCCCCGACCTTGAGCGCGCCCGTGCCGCCCAGCGTCTGGACCGTCAGGGAGCGGTGTTCGGACATGAGCGGCGAGCCCTTGCCCAACAGCAGGGTTTGCGCCCCGGTGTTATAGCCCGGGATCCCGTCGATGGGCAGGTAGTTGCGGGGCTCGGCGCGTTCGAACAGTCGGGTTTCGGCCTGGCGCACGGCGTTCAGCAGCGGGATGCGGCCCTGGTCGTCGTAGTACACGCCCACCCCAAGATTGACCTTGGTGTCGCGGGTATCGGCCTTGAATTGTTCATTCAGGCCCAGGATGGGGTCGCGCGGAGCGAGTTCGACGGAAGCGAAAAGGGAGGACATGTGATTTGGAGGAAGGGCTAGGGAAGAAAGGTGGGGTTCGAGGGCCGATCTTTGTTGCGGGAGGCAATGATGGGATAATAAGGGGTTTCCCGAAGAGGTGTCCAGTTGCCCACGACTCAGGCCGCACCCGGATTCATCCGTTACCCGGACAGTCCGTTCCAGCTCTATCAGCCGTATCCGCCCGCGGGCGATCAGCCGGCCGCGATCGCCGCCCTCGAGGAGGGGATACACGATGGCCTGATGTTCCAGACCCTGCTGGGTGTCACGGGGTCGGGCAAGACCTACACCATGGCCAACCTCATCGCCCGGACCGGGCGGCCCGCCATTGTGCTCGCGCCCAACAAGACCCTGGCGGCGCAGCTCTACGCGGAGATGCGCGAGTTCTTTCCGCGCAACGCCGTGGAATATTTCGTGTCCTACTACGATTACTACCAGCCCGAGGCCTACGTGCCCTCGCGCGACTTGTTCATCGAAAAGGACTCGTCGATCAACGAGCACATCGAGCAGATGCGCTTGTCCGCCACCAAGAGCCTGCTCGAACGCCCCGACACCATCATCGTGGGCACCGTGTCCTGCATCTACGGGATCGGCAATCCCGGGGACTATCACGCCATGGTCCTGACCCTGCGCAAGGGCGACCGCATCGCCCGCCAGGAAATCCTCGCCCGGCTGGTGGCCATGCAGTACGAGCGCAACGATGCCGAGTTCGCGCGCGGGGTGTTCCGCGCGCGTGGCGAGGTGATCGACGTATTCCCGGCCGAGCATGCCGAGCAGGCGCTGCGCATCACCTTGTTCGACGACGAGATCGAATCGCTGGACTTGTTCGATCCCCTCACTGGAAAGATCACGCAGGCATTGTTGCGCTTCACGATTTTTCCGAGCTCGCACTACGTCACGCCGCGCGAGACCGTGTTGCGGGCCATCGAGACGATCAAGGAGGAATTGCGTGAGCGGCTGGCCGTGCTCACCGCCGAGCAGAAGCTGGTCGAGGCCCAGCGTCTCGAGCAGCGCACCCGCTTCGACCTCGAGATGCTGCAGGAGCTCGGATTCTGCAAGGGGATCGAGAACTATTCCCGCCACCTCTCGGGTGCGGCGCCGGGCGAACCACCGCCCACGTTGATTGATTACCTGCCGGCCAGCGCCCTGATGTTCATCGACGAGAGCCACGTGACCATCGGCCAATTGGGCGGGATGTACCGGGGCGACCGCTCGCGCAAGGAAACGCTGGTGCAATTCGGCTTCCGCCTGCCCTCGGCTCTGGACAACCGGCCCCTGCGGCTCGAGGAATTCGAGGCGCGCATGCCGCAGTGCGTATTCGTGTCGGCCACGCCGGGCTCCTATGAGGTCGAGCACGCCGATCAGGTGGTCGAGCAGTTGGTGCGGCCCACCGGCCTGGTGGATCCCGAGGTGGACCTGCGGCCGGCGGTCACCCAGGTCGATGATCTGCTGGGCGAGGCCAAGCTGCGCATCGCGCGCAACGAGCGGGTGCTGGTCACGACGCTGACCAAACGCATGGCCGAGGATCTTACCGAATATCTCGGCGAAAACGGCCTCAAGGTCCGCTATCTGCACTCGGATATCGACACGGTCGAGCGTGTCGAGATCATCCGCGACCTGCGGTTGGGGGCCTTTGACGTGCTGGTCGGCATCAACCTGCTGCGCGAAGGGCTGGATATCCCAGAGGTATCGCTGGTGGCCGTCCTGGATGCCGACAAGGAGGGCTTTCTGCGTTCCGAGCGCAGCCTGATCCAGACCATGGGGCGGGCGGCCCGCAACCTCAATGGCCGGGCGATTCTGTATGCCGACCGCGTGACGGACTCGATGCGCCGCGCCATGGATGAGACCCAGCGGCGGCGCGAGCGGCAGCTCGCCTTCAACAAGGAGCACGGCATCACCGCGCGCGGCGTCAGCAAGGCGGTGCGCGACCTCATCGACGGGGTCTCGGCTGCGGCCTCCGGGCGCCAGGCCGCGGCGGCCGTGCCGTACGACGAGGCCGCCCTGCACGACGAAAAGGCCCTGGCGCGCGAAATCCGCCGCCTCGAGGAAAAGATGCTGGATCATGCCCGAAACCTCGAATTCGAGCAGGCCGCATCCGCCCGCGACGCCCTCAAGGCCCTCAAAGAGCGCGCCTTGCTGTCTTAGCGCCGGCATCATGCCGATGCGTGGACGGGAACCGCATCGACGGCCGGGCGGCGATGCGTTGGAAAAAACCGACAGTTGGCGACGAGGCCCGATACCGCCTGGAATGCTGCCACGCAGCAAAATCGGGATTCCCGGGGTTCCGGCTTGCCGCAGGGGTGGCTGCGCCCACTATGGAAACTCTGGAAATTGCTTGCCAATTTCGGGGTTTTCCCTCACACTTTCACCTATCATGAATAAAGTACTTTTCGTCTGCACGGGCAACATCTGTCGCTCCCCCAGTGCGCAAGGCGTCTTTCAGCACATGATCGACGAGGCGGGCCTGGCGGATGTCGTTGGTGTCGATTCCGCGGCCACACACAATTTCCACGTGGGCGAGGCGCCCGATCCTCGGGCCCAGACGGCGGCGCGCAAGCGCGGCTACGATTTGTCCGCCCACGTCGGCCGCCAGATCTCCGCGCAGGATTTCCGCGACTTCGATCTGATCCTGGCCATGGACTGGGAAAATCTTTCGGCGCTGCAGCAACAGTGCCCCAAGGTCTACCAGCACAAGCTCATGCTGCTCATGCGCTTTTCGAACGAATACGAGGAGGCCACGGTGCCCGACCCCTATTATGGGGCGCCCGAGGGCTTCAACAAGGCGCTCGATTACATCGAGGACGCTTGCCAGGGCGTACTCGAGCTGGTCCGCAAGCGCGCGCTCCAATACCAGGCCGCCTGAGGGCGGATGCAGTGTCCGGGCGCCCCGAAAGGGGCGTTTGGCATTTTCGGCGCCGCATTTTCAGACCCTGCATGCGAACTGCATGATTTAAATCAATTTTAGTGGTCAACATAACCCTAAAAGCCGAGTGTTTTAGTCAAGTATATTGATATACTTGACTCGAACAGTCGGGTAACGCCGATTGGGCCACCCCTTATCACCCCCCCCAGGCAAGGAACACACCATGCGTTTAACGACCAAAGGACGTTTTGCGGTAACCGCGATGATCGATCTGGCGCTGCGTCAGCACAGCGGGCCCGTGACATTGGCCGCGATCAGCGAGCGCCAGAATATTTCTTTGTCCTACCTCGAGCAATTGTTCGGCAAGTTGCGTCGCCACGAGCTCGTGGAAAGCATCCGCGGTCCGGGCGGCGGCTATACGCTCGCGCGCACGGCGCGCCACATGACCGTGGCCGACATCATCTTTGCGGTGGACGAGCCGCTGGACGCCACCAGCTGCGGCGGCAAAGAGAATTGCAATATCGGGCGCAATGGCAATGCCGGCAAGTGCATGACCCACGACCTGTGGGCCACGCTTAGTCGTAAAATGGTCGAGTATCTGGATTCCGTGTCGCTGCAGGATCTGGTCGATCAGCAGCGCATGCGCCAGTTGCACGAAGCCAACCAGGCGCGCTCGATTCAGATCAAGCCCGCCGCCGCCGATATCTTCCCGCGCAACGAGGTCGTATCGGCATGATCCGGAGTCCCCATGGCCGCAAGCCCCCCCGTCTACCTGGATTATTCCGCAACCACGCCTGTTGATGAGCGGGTGCTGCAGGCCATGCTGCCCTGGCTGAGCATGCGCTTCGGCAACCCGGCCTCGAGCAGCCACGCCTACGGCTGGGACGCCGAGGATGCGGTAGAGCGCGCGCGCAGGCAGGTGGCCGCCCTGGTGGGCGCCGACCCGCGCGAGATCGTCTGGACCTCGGGCGCCACCGAATCTGACAATCTCGCCATCAAGGGCGTGGCCGAATTCCATCGCGACCGGGGACGCCACATCATCACGGTCGCCACCGAGCACAAGGCGGTGCTGGACCCCTGCCACGAGCTTCAGCGCCAGGGCTTCGAGGTCACCGTCCTGCCGGTGGCGGCGGACGGCCTGCTCGATCCCGAGGTGCTGCGCGCGGCCCTGCGTCCAGATACGATCCTGGCCTCGGTCATGCTGGTCAACAACGAAATCGGTGTGGTGCAGGATATCGCCGCGCTGGCGGCCATCTGCCACGAGCGCGGTGTCCTGTTTCACTCCGACGCGGCCCAGGCCACCGGCAAGGTGGCCATCGACGTGCGGGCCATGGAGGTGGACCTGATGTCCTTCTCGGCCCACAAGACCTACGGGCCCAAAGGCGTGGGGGCGCTGTACGTGCGCCGCAAGCCGCGCGTGCGCCTGGCGGCGCAGATGCACGGGGGGGGCCACGAGCGCGGCCTGCGCTCCGGAACGCTGCCCACGCACCAGATCGTCGGCATGGGCGAGGCCTATGCTCTGGCCGCTCAAGAGTTCCCGGCCGAGGTTGCCCGCGTGCGCGCCTTGCGCGATCGCCTATGGCGGGGCCTGCGCGATATCCCTGATCTGTACCTGAATGGCGATATGGACCAGCGAGTGGCGCACAACCTGAATGTCAGCGTGGCGCACATCGAGGGCGAGGCGCTGCTGATGGCCTTGCCCGAACTCGCGGTCTCCAGCGGTTCGGCCTGCACCTCGGCCAGCCTCGAGCCGTCCTACGTGCTGCGCGCCCTGGGCCGCAGCGATCCGCTCGCGCACAGCTCGCTGCGCCTGACCCTGGGCCGCTACACCACCGAGGCCGAGATCGACCGGACCATCGGGGCGCTGCGGACCCAGATCGAGCGCCTGCGGCAGATTTCGCCCTTATGGGAAATGCGCGAGCAGGGTCGCGACGTCGAGGCGGTCGCCTGGGCGGGGACGGAGGGGTCCTGATGGCTGGTGTACGTAGTTATAGCGCCCGGGTCCTGGATCATTATCGGAACCCGCGCAACGTCGGCTCTTTCGACCCGCAGGACGCGCGGGTCGGCACCGCGATGGTCGGGACGCCCGCGCTCGGCGAGGTCCTCAAGCTGCAGATTCGCCTGCAAGGCGCTACTATAGAGGATGCCTGTTTTCGAGCGTTTGGCTGCGGATCGGCGATCGCGGCAGGGTCGCTTGCGACGGTCTGGCTCAAGGGCCGGTCCATCGATGAGGCGCTGTCCATTGATAGCCAGGATTTTGTCCGCGAACTCGAATTGCCGCCACTCAAGGCGCACTGCGCGATGCTGGCCGAGGATGCCATCCGCGCCGCGGTGGCCGACTATACCCAAAAGCAGAGGTAAACCATGGGAATCATTCTGACCGAACAAGCCGCCCAGAACATTCAACGTCGCCTGGAAAAGCGCGGCAAGGGCCTGGGCCTGCGGCTGGGCGTCAAGCCCTCCGGATGCTCGGGCATGTCGTACCAGCTCGAATACGTGGACGAGGCGTCCGCCGAGGACCGCCTGTTCGAGCAATTCGGGGCTCGTGTCTATATTGATCCCCAGAGCCTGCCCTTCCTCGAGGGCCTCGAACTCGACTACGCCCGCGAGGGGCTGAACGAGGGCTTCCGCTTCAACAACCCCAACGAAAAGGCGGCCTGCGGCTGCGGGGAATCCTTTACGGTGTAAATCCGGGCTCAGTCCTCGGGACGCAGGTGAGGAAACAAGATCACGTCGCGGATGTTCGGGCTGTCGGTCAGCATCATGACCAGGCGGTCGATGCCGATGCCGCAGCCGCCCGTGGGCGGCATGCCGTATTCCAGGGCGCGCACGTAGTCGGCGTCGTAGTACATGGCCTCCTCGTCGCCCGCGTCCTTGGCGGCGACCTGCGCCAAGAAGCGCGCGGCCTGGTCCTCGGGGTCGTTCAGTTCGGAGAATCCATTGGCGATCTCGCGCCCGCAGGCAAAGAGCTCGAACCGCTCCGTGATCCCGGCGCGCGTGTCCGAGGCACGCGCGAGCGGCGAGACCTCGACTGGATAATCGATGATGAAGGTCGGGTGCCAGAGCTTGGATTCGGCGGTTTCCTCGAACAGCGCAAGCCGTAGGGCGCCCAGGCCGGCCTGGGCCAGCGCCGGGCCATCGACCTCGGCGCCCAGGCGCCGCAGCTCGGTGCGCAGAAAGGCCGCGTCCTCGAGCTGCGTGGGCTGGTAGTCCGGCGCGTACTTGAGGATGGCTTCGACGATGGTCAGGCGATCAAAGGCGCGCCCCAGATCCAGATCCCGGCCTTGGTAGCTCAGCAGCGTGGTGCCGCGGGTGCGATCGGCGGTTTCGCGAATCAGCTCCTCGGTGTAGTCCATCAGCCAGCGGTAATCCGTGTAGGCCGCGTAGAACTCCATCATGGTGAACTCGGGATTGTGGCGCGGGCTGACCCCCTCGTTGCGGAAATTCCGGTTGATCTCGAAGACCCGCTCGAAGCCGCCCACGATCAGGCGCTTCAAGTAGAGCTCAGGGGCGATGCGCAGGTACATGCCCATGTCCAGCGCGTTGTGGTGCGTGATAAAGGGCTTGGCCGCCGCGCCGCCGGGGATGGGGTGCAGCATCGGGGTCTCGACCTCGAGGAAATCCGCGTTCAGCATGATGTCGCGGATGGCGGCGATGATCCGGCTGCGGGCGAGGAAGGTCCGACGGGTGTCCGGCGTCATGATCAGGTCCACATAGCGCCGGCGGTAGCGCAGTTCCTGGTCGGCCACGCCGTGGAACTTGTCGGGCAGCGGACGCAGGGACTTGGACAGCAGCCGCAGGGCGGTCACGTGGAGCGACAGCTCGCCCTTGCGCGTCTTGAAGACGCGGCCCTCGGCGCCGATGATGTCGCCGATGTCCCAGGACTTGAATGCCGCGTAGGCCTCGTCGCCCAGCACGCCGCGGTCCAGATAGAGCTGGATGCGGCCGCTGCCGTCCTGCAGGGTTGCGAAGCTGGCTTTGCCCATGATGCGCTTGAGCATCATGCGGCCGGCCAGCCGCGCCTCGCGGCCCAGGGCTTGCAGGGCCTCCTCGTCCAGGGCGCCGCAATCCTCGTGCAGGGTCGCCGCGTGGGTGTCGGGGCGGAAGTCATTGGGGTAGGCGGGGCCGGTTTCGCGCAGCCTGTCGAGTTTGGCGCGGCGCTCGGCGATGAGGCGGTTTTCGTCGGGGGCTGCTGCGGTTTCGGTATGCGAGGCGCTCATGGCTTGTGGGGTGCGTCGTGCTTAGGGGTGAGGAGAATCGTCATATCTCGGTGAGGTCCGGGGCCTGCATCGCGCCCCCGTGGTGCGGGGGGCGCGCGGGGTGGCCCTAGACACCTTGTTTGAGACTGGCGGTAATGAAGGGGTCGAGGTCGCCGTCCAGCACTTTCTGCGTGTTGGAGATCTCGACCCCGGTGCGCAGGTCCTTGATGCGGCTCTGATCCAGAACGTAGGAGCGGATCTGGTGGCCCCAGCCCACGTCGCTTTTGGAGTCCTCGAGCTTTTGTTGCTCGGCCAGGCGGTTGCGCATCTCGAGCTCGTAGAGCCTGGACTTCAGCATCTGCATGGCTTCGGCCCGGTTGCGGTGCTGCGAGCGGTCGTTCTGGCATTGCACGACGATTCCCGTGGGCTCGTGCGTGATGCGTACCGCCGAGTCGGTCTTGTTGATGTGCTGGCCGCCGGCGCCGCTGGCGCGGTAGGTGTCGATGCGCAGGTCCGCCGGGTTGATCTCGACTTCGAAGGAGTCGTCGATCTCGGGATAGACAAAGACGCTGGCAAACGAGGTATGGCGCCCGTTGGACGAGTCGAAGGGGCTCTTGCGCACCAGCCGGTGCACGCCGGTCTCGGTGCGCAGCAGGCCATAGGCGTATTCGCCCTCGACCTTGATCGTGGCCGACTTGATGCCGGCCACGTCGCCCTCGGAGGTTTCGAGGATCTGGATCTTGAAATCCTTGTGCTCGCCGTAGCGCAGGTACTGGCGCAACAGCATGGAGGCCCAGTCCTGGGCCTCGGTGCCGCCGGCGCCCGCCTGGATGTCGACGAAGCAGTTCAGCGGATCGGCGGGGTTGGAGAACATCCGGCGGAATTCGAGGGCCTCGAGCTGTTCACCCAAGGCATGGCAGTCTTGCTCGATGGCCGCCAGCGTGGCATCGTCATCGTCGGCGCTGGCGAGCTCGAACAGCTCGCGCGCATCGTTCAGCCCACGTTCGATCGCAGCCAGGGCGTGCACAGTGGTTTCGAGGCTTTTTTTCTCGCGTCCCAGATCTTGGGCATGCTGGGGATCGTTCCAGATATCGGGGTTTTCCAGTTCCGCGTTGACGACGTGCAGGCGCTCGGCCTTGGCATCGTAGTCAAAGAAACCTCCGCAAGAGACTCTGCCGCTCGGCGTAGTCCTCGATATGGGCGCTGATCTGGTTCTGGCGTTCGGCTTCCATGGTCATCCTGTGAGAGGGCGCCGCGCGGCGGTGGCCGCGCGGGCATTGAACTTGCGGGGTCAATCCGCTATTTTAGCGCGTGCGGCACCGGTGCCGCACGGCGGGCCACGGGCCGCGGGAGAAAGGGCATGAATTCAAGGGATGACAAGGATCGCGCGGCCTTGCCGGTCGCTGCGGCGGCGCGCGAGGTATTGGCGCCGGTGGCCGGCGGCCCGTCGTCCGCGCTTGCCGGCCTGTCGCCGGGATACTTCGGCCTGGTGATGGCCACGGGCATCATTTCGCTCGCCG
This sequence comes from Castellaniella sp. GW247-6E4, assembly GCF_040276065.1. Classification (NCBI taxonomy): domain Bacteria; kingdom Pseudomonadati; phylum Pseudomonadota; class Betaproteobacteria; order Burkholderiales; family Alcaligenaceae; genus Castellaniella; species Castellaniella sp. GW247-6E4. The sequence goes on from NZ_JBELOI010000011.1 coordinate 95,117, forward strand.
CCCACATGATGGGTCTTCCGTGGATCGCCGCCGCCCTGTTTTACCTGAACATCGGGCAGTACGCCGTGCTCTGGGTGCTCTATGTCCTGCGCGCGGCGCGCTATCCAGGACGGTTCTTCGGCGACATGATCGATCATTTGCGGGGTCCCGGCTATTTCACCATGGTGGCCGGTACCTGCGTACTGGCGAGCCAGTTCATCGTTCTGCGGGACGATTTGCCGGCGGGCTTTGTCCTGTGGTTGATGGGCGTCGCGCTGTGGCTGGGCCTGATGTACACAGTGTTTCTGGCCCTGACGGTCAAGCCCAGCAAGCCGGCCCTGGACAAGGGGATCAACGGCGGCTGGCTGCTCGCGGTGGTGGCCACCCAGTCGGTGGCGGTCTCCAGTGCGCTGGTCGCCGCGCGCATCGGTCAGCCCTACCGGCTGGAACTGAACTTCCTGGCCCTGTCGATGTGGTTGTGGGGCGGCATGCTGTACATCTGGATGATGTCGCTGATCTTTTACCGCTATACGTTCTTTCGCCTGTTGCCCGGCGACCTGGCGCCGCCATACTGGATCAATATGGGGGCGATGGCGATCTCGACGCTGGCCGGATCGCTGCTGATCCTCAACGCGGGCGATGCGCCGTTCCTGGTGTCGCTGATGCCGTTCCTCAAGGGATTCACCGTCTTCTACTGGGCGACCGGCACCTGGTGGATCCCGATGCTGCTGCTCCTGGGGGTCTGGCGCTATGGGATGCAGCGCTTCCCGTTCGAATATGATCCCCTGTATTGGGGCGCGGTGTTTCCCTTGGGCATGTACGCGGCCTGCACGTTCGAGATGAGCCGCGCCCTGGATCTGGACTTCCTGGCCGGCCTGCCGCAATTTTTCCTGGCCGTGGCCATACTGGCCTGGGCGATCACCTTCCTGGGTCTGCTGCGGGCGGTGGCAAGGAACCTGCGGTCGGCAGGCTAGCCGCGCCGCCACGGGCGGGCGCGTCGTCCCCGTGCCGCCGCCGGGGGCGGGCGGTATTCAGGCTCGCGGGGCGGCCTGCGCCTCGCGCCAGCGTGCGCTGAGCTCGGCCAGGACGTCATCGGCGAGCAGGCGCGCCGCCATCGGCAGCAGTTCCTCGTCGGCCATCTGGAGGTGGCGGTGAAAATCCTCGGCCCAGGCGCCGGCCTCGGCCTCGTCGAGGGTGGTCGGGGCGCCCGCCGCCATTTGCGCCAGCGCCGGGCGCATGCGCGCGCGCCAGATGCCGTCCAGGCGAGCGCGCTCGGCGCGCAGGCCCTCTGTCATGCCGCGCAGGCAGACCGCATCGGATCCCGCCATGGATTCGATCAGTGCCGGGAACAAGTCCTGTTCCTGGTCCTCGCGTGCCTGGCGGGCCGGGCCGTCGAAATAGGCCAGCAGTTCCGCGGCGCGCTTGGCACCGGTGGCCGCGCCGCCGCCTGCGGCCAGCCGCCGCAGGGCCTCGCAGTGCCGCCGCGTCTCAGCGTGCCGCGCCGCCAGCGCCTCAATGGGATCGATGGCGGGCGGGAGGGGTGGGGTGGCGGCGGTGGGCATGGCAGGATCGTTCCAAAGCGGGCGACGGTGCATCCATGGTAGCGCAAGCCTTTCGCCGCCGGTATTCCCGGGGCTGCTCGAGGGAGGTGTGGCCTTCTTCATATGACCATTAGATATATAAAAATCATTATAAATTCGTTGTTTGGTAATAAGATCGGCCGTTAAATGGCTGTTGTCAGCACATAGAAATTCCCCTGCTTCCCGGCCCCTGGCATGGCGCGACAGGGGTTGAACCATGAATCTATCCTTCAAAAACGTTGAAAAGCATTTCGGAACGCTGCGCGTGGTCGAGCAGTTCTCGAGCGACATCGCCCCCGGTGAACTGGTCGCCCTGGTCGGCCCGTCGGGTTGCGGAAAATCCACGCTGCTGCATCTCGCCGCAGGCCTCGAGAAGGTCTCGCAGGGCGAAGTCCTGGCCGATGGGCGCCCCATCACCGGGCCCGACCCCAGCCGCATGTTGATGTTCCAGGAAAACGCGCTTTATCCCTGGCTTACGCTGGCGCAGAACGTGTCCATGGCGCTCGAACTGCAAAAGGTCGGCCGCGCCGAGGCCCGCACCCGGGCGGTGCAGTGGCTCGAAAAGGTCAAGCTCAAGGGTTTCGAGGATTATTTCCCGCACCAGGTCTCGGGCGGGATGCGCCAGCGTTGCGCCTTGGCGCGAGCCTTCATCACGGCGCCCGAGGTGCTGCTGCTCGACGAGCCGTTCGGTGCCCTGGACGCCCTGACGCGCATGACCTTGCAGGATGCGCTGCGCGCCCTGATTCGCGAGACCCGGCCCACCGTTCTGCTGGTGACACACGACGTGAATGAGGCGCTGTTCCTGGCCGACCGCATCGTGGTCTTCAGTCAGCGCCCGTCGCGCGTGCTCAAGGAATTCAATCTCGCGGCGCGCGAGAAATCCCATGACCTGTCCGATTTCGCCGGCTTGCGCCGGGAAATCCTTGGCCTGCTGGGCATCGAAACCGAGCGCACCGAGGACGAAACATTTACTTCCGAGGAAATTGCAGCATGAAACTGACCCGTATTCTCGTTCCGGCGCTGGCTGCGCTGGCCATGGCATCCCAGGCGGTCGCCGCCGAGCCCTTCAAGGTGGGCTATATCCGCGTCATGGACGACGCGCAGGCGATCGCGGCATATGAGGGCGGTTTCTACAAGCAGCAGGGCCTGGACGTGCAACTGGTGGAATTCAAGTCCGGCACCGACTTGATCAAGGCGATCGTCGGCGGGCAACTGGACACCGGCGTCCTGGGCTTTACCAACGCGGCCTCCTGGTCTTCGCGCGGCGCCGACCTCAAAGTCGTCGGCGGCGCGCAGCGGGGCTACCACGCGCTGGTGGCGCGCAACGACGCCGGGATCGACAAGGTCGAGGACCTCAAGGGCAAGACCCTGGCGTCGCAAAAGGAGGGCAGCACGGCCGACACCGTTCTCAAGGGCGTGGTCCTGAAGGACGCGGGCCTCGAGACGAGCGACCTGTCGATTCTGGGCGTCAGCCCGCAGGTGGCCGTGCAATCGCTGGTGGGCAAGCGCGTCGACGCGGCCTTCCTGTTCGAGCCGCAGGCAAGCATCGCGCAGCTCATCGCCCCGGTCAAACAGATCTATGAGATCGGCGAGGTCTGGCCGTTCCCCTGCATGGTGACCATCACGTCCGGCGAGACGCTGCGCACCAAAAAGGACGAGGTGTGGAAATCCCTGGATGCCCAGCGGCAGGCCATCGAGCTGCTGCAATCCAAGCCCGACGAGGCCGCCAAGTTGATCGCCGGCTACTTCATCGCCGAGCCCACGCTCAAGACCCTCGAAAAGGGCGAGCTGCCGCGCGAGCAGGTCATCAGCCAGGCGATTCGCACCCAGACGTTCAATGCCGCGCTGGATGCCGCCGATCTGGCGCGCATGCAAGAGGTCGCCGACATCATGCAGGCCCAAGGTGCGCTCAAGACCAAGGACGGCTCCGCCTTCAAGGTGGACACGATCCTCGATCTCGAGTGGCAGCAGGCGCGCAAGCTCTGATATCGGATGCGATAATCGAACGTTTCGAACGAGCCTAAGGCCGGCCGGGCGCGCCCGGCCGCCTTCATTTGTATGAGCAGAAAACAACGCGTATCGCCGCTTGCCCGCAAGCTCGCCATGTTGATCGCCATGGCCGCCATCCTGCTGTTTTGGCAGGCAGCCGCCTGGACGCTGCCGGATTTCCTCATGCCGGGCGTGCCGGCGGTCGCACAGCGCCTGTGGCAGGACATCCAGTCCGCCGAGTTTCGCCAGGCGCTGTCCGGCAGCCTCGGGCGCTTGGGCGCGGGCTATGGCTTCGCCTTGCTCTTTGGCATCGGCTTTGGCCTGGTGGGCGGCCTGCTGCTGTTCTTTCGAGAGGTGCTCAAGGCCGCGATCATCATCCTGCAGTCCATCCCCTCGATCGCCTGGGTCCCGCTGTTTCTGATCCTGATGGGTTTTGGCAATCTGCCGATCATCGTGGTCATCGCGCTGGCGGCGTTCTTCCCCGCCGCGCTTTCGGTCATGAATGCGACCGAGAGCGTGCTGCAGACCCATGTGTCGGCGGCGCGCGTCATGGGCGCGAGCCATTGGGATATGCTGCGGCGCGTGTACTTGCCCGCGGTGATGCCCGAGTTGATCACCGGCGCTCAACTCGCCTTCGGCAATGCCTGGCGTGCGCTGATCTCGGCCGAGATGTTGATCGGTTTTGGCCAGGGCCTGGGTCGCTCGCTGGCATATTCCGGGGAAACCGCGGACATGCTCGGCGTGATGGCCAACATCCTCACCATCGCGGTGCTGGCGACCCTGATCGACCAGGTATTTCTGGAAAACATCAAGCGCAGGGTCTTGCGTTATCAATATGTCTGACCAGCCAATCACGAGAATATCCATGAATCGCGGCTCTGCCGCCCCGTGGGGCTTGCGCGCGGGTCTGGCACTGTGCGCGGCACTGGGGCTCGCCACGCTCGGACCCCTGGCGGGCGCGAGTGCCGCCGAGGCCGTCGGCGTGGCCCGGATCCCGGCGGCCGCGGCGCCCGGGGCCAAGGTGCGCACGCCGGCGCGCATCGAGGTGCTGGCGGGACGCGACGTCGCCGGGTCTCAGGGTACGCTGGTCGCGGTCGAGGAGCCGACGCGCTGGTCAGCCATGGTGGCGGACGGCAAGCTCGGAGGCTGGCTGGGTGTGGTTGCCGAGGGGGCCAGCCTGGACGAGAGTGTGCGCTCAGTGGCGCTGGGCTACTCGGTGAGCCCTCTGGCGATCCTGCGCACCGACACCGACATCCATGACTGGCGTGCCTTGTCGGGTCGCACGGTCTGTCTGGCAGCCGACGGCCGCTATGTGGGCGAACTGGCGGCGCGGTATGGAGCTATCGAGCAGATCTACCCCTCGACAACCGATGCCTTGTTGGGTGTGCGCACGGGGCTGTGCGATGCCATGGTGCACGACCAGGCGTTCCTGGAAGCCTTGCTGGCGTTTCCCGAATGGAAGAAATTTTCCGCGCGGCTCGAGCCTTATCGAAAGGTTGATCTCATGCGGGTGACGGCAGCGGCGCGCCCCGGTGCCGTGCGCGGCTTGCTCGAGGCGACGTCGCCCAGGCATTTGGCGGCGCTGACGGCCGGACAGGCGAGGGATATCGCCTTCGAAGTTTATCTGGACCAGGTCGTCCCCGATTGTCACTAGGGCCGGCTGGCGCGGGCCTTACCCGGTCGGTGTCCCCGCGCTTGCCAGTCGCGCGACGGATCAGTGGCGGCGGCGCGGGCCCGGGCTGCCACCACCCGTGCGGTTCAGGTGACGGAAGGTGATGCGGCCCTTGCTCAGGTCGTAGGGCGACATCTCGAGCGTGACTTGGTCGCCGGCCAGAATGCGGATGTGGTGCTTGCGCATCTTGCCGCCGGTATAGGCGATCACCGGGTGCCCATTGTCCAGCGTCACGCGGAATCGCGAGTCGGGCAGGACTTCGGTGACGGATCCGTGCATCTCGAGCAGTTCTTCTTTGGCCATAGGGGGCTTTCTCCGGTGAGGGTTGGCAGGCGATCAGCGGCCGCCGTTCGCCATGCCGCCGGCAGTCGGCGGGCCTGTACGGTGTCGCGAGGAGGCGATCGGGTTGGGCGACGCACACAAGGCGCGTGGGCGGTTGTTGCGGGCCGATGCAACCTGGCCCAAAAGACGGGCCAAAGTCCGGCCCGAACTGAAAAACCACTGATGAATCAAGCGCTAAAGGATAAAGCAAGGGGCGCATTATGTCAAGCGTAAATCGTCCGGTTTAGAATGCAGCGTGGTCCGCCCCGGAATTCGGCATGAATCAAAAGCTCACTCCATCGATCGCAATCCTGCTGCTGGTCCCCCCCCTGATGTGGGCGGGCAATGCCGTCGTGGGTCGCGCCGTCGTGTCGATCATTCCGCCGTTCACACTGAATTTCCTGAGATGGTTCGTGGCCCTCGCCCTGTTGCTGCCACTGGGCTATCAGGTGTTGCGCGCCGGCTCGAGTTTGTGGCCGCAGTGGCGGCGCTATTCCATGCTGGGTCTGCTCGGGGTGGGGATGTACAACAGCCTGCAATATCTGGCGCTGCACACCTCATCGCCGGTGAACGTGACGCTGGTGGCCGCCAGCTTGCCGATCTGGATGCTCATTGTCGGACGGGTGTTCTACAGGACGCCGGTCCAGCGCGCACAGGTCCTGGGATCGGCGCTGTCACTGGCCGGGGTCGCCGTGGTCCTATCCCAGGGCAGTTGGCAGCATCTGCTGATGCTGCGGTTCGTGGCGGGGGATCTGCTGATGGTGATGGCCACGATTTGCTTTGCTTTTTATAGCTGGCAGCTCACCCGCGTCGATCCCGATGACCCTTTGCGCGCTCATTGGGCGGGTTTCCTGGTGGCTCAGATCGCCTATGGCACAGTTTGGTCGGGCGTGCTGGCGGGTGTCGAATGGGTGGCCGTCGACGTGTATATCGAATGGGGCTGGACGGCGGTGCTGACCATTCTTTACGTGGCGGTGGGTCCTGCGATCCTCGCGTTCCGGTGCTGGACCATCGGCGTGCAGCGTGTGGGACCGACGACCACGGGGTTCTTCAGCAACCTCACGCCGCTGATGGCCGCGCTCATGTCGCTCGGGCTGTTGGGCGAGATTCCGCGGCTCTATCACGGCCTGGCCTTTGCCCTGATCATTGGCGGCATCGTGCTGTCGTCGCGCCGGGCGGCCGCGTGACGCGGTCTCCGAGGCTGCTGGCCTATGCCTGTCTGGCCAGCAGCATGTTCATCGTTGGTTCGTACGTGGCGCTCAGCAAGCCGTTGGCCGCCGTCTTTCCGGTGTTCCTGCTGGGGTGGCTGCGTTTTGGCATCGGTGGCATCGCCATGCTGCGCTGGCTGCGCAAACCGGGCACCGAGCCCCGGCTGGACTGGCACACCCGCCTGTTGATCTTCCTCGAAGCCTTCGTGGGCAGCTTCCTGTTCACGGTCTGCATGGTGCTGGGCGTCAGCCGCAGCAGCGCCGTGGCCGCGGGCGTGATCATGTCGGCGATCCCGGCAGTCGTCGCCCTGTTGAGCCGCGTGGTGTTGCGTGAGGAGGTGCGTCCGGCTACCTGGGCCGCCGTCGCCTGCGGGGTGGTGGGCATCGCCTTGCTGGCCTGGGCCCGCCCCCACGCTGAGGTCGAGGCCCCCAACCCCGAACGCTGGCTGGGCTATACGCTGCTGTTCGGCGCCGTGCTCTGCGAGGCTTCGTATGCGGTGATCGGCAAGCGGCTCACCGCCGTACTTTCGCCCAAGCGGATCAGCGCCATGGTGAACCTCTGGGGATTCGTCCTGATGCTCCCGCCGGGCCTGGCCATCGCCTGGACTTTTGATTTCGGCGCGGTGAGCCCCCCGATCTGGGGCCTGTTGCTGTTCTATGGCCTGGCCGCGAGTGTCTGGACGGTGTGGCTGTGGATGACGGGCCTGCGCCACGTGCCGGCCTCGCGCGCGGGCATGTTCACGGTGATGCTGCCCATCGGCGCGGCGATGACCGGTGTCGTGCTGTTGGGCGAGTCCTTCAGTGGCCTGCAGGCGCTTGCGTTCGGCATCGCGCTGCTTGGGCTGCTGCTGGCTTCCTGGCCGGGCCGGCGCGCCTGAGTCAGTCCGTCCGGCCCGCGCCGCGGGCGTGCTCGATCAGCAGTTGCGCCTCGGCGCGACCGCCCCATTCGTTGCGCTCGAGGCGGTAGACCGCCTCGATGTGCTCGGGCAGGGGCGCGTCGTGATTGAACCAGATGGCGTCGATGCGCTGTGCGCCGCGCTCGAGATAGAGCTTCAGGTGCCTGTCCTTGAGCAATCGCTGGTGGACGACGCGGAAGGTGTCGTGGAACACCGGCGCGGGGAAGCCCGAGCCCCAGACCTGGGCCTGCAGCATCGCCGCGACCTCGGCGTTCAGATAACCGGACTCCAGCGAGCCATCGGTGTCGATCCGCGGTTCGAATGTCTCGCGGCCGCTGAGCCGACGCACCGCCTGGTCGAAATGCTCGACGAAATCCGGATAGGCGCCCGCGCGCAGCGTCAGGCCGGCGGCCATGGCGTGCCCGCCGAACTTGAGGATGGCCTCGGGCAGGCGCTTGGAGACCAGATCCAGCACATCGCGCAGGTGGACCTCGGGAATCGAGCGTCCCGAGCCGCGCAGCTCGCCCTCGTCCGCGGGGGCGAAGGCCAGGGCGGGGCGCCCATAGGTTTCCTTCAGGCGCGACGCCACCAGGCCGATGACGCCCTGGTGCCAGTCTTGCTGGTAGACGCAAACGCTGGCGGCACGGGCCTGGGCTCCGGCGTCGATGCTCGCCAGCGCCTGTTCGCGCATGGTGGATTCCAAGTCGCGGCGCCGGCTGTTCATGGCGTCGAGTTCGCGGGCCAGTTCCATGGCGCGCCCTTCGTCATCCTCCAGCAGGCAGCGAATTCCCAGGCTCATATCGGCGAGGCGGCCAGCGGCGTTGATGCGAGGACCGAGGAAGAAACCCAGGTCCTGTGCACCCGCCTTGCGCGCTTCACGCCCCGAGACGGCGAACAGGGCCCGGACCCCAGCCTGCATGCGGCCCTCGCGGATGCGCTTGAGCCCCTGGGCGACCAGCAACCGGTTGTTGGCATCCAGCCGCACCACATCGGCCACCGTGCCCAGCGCCAGCAGGTCGGCGAGCTGTTCCAGGCGCGGGCCCGCATTGGCAGCCAGGACGCCGCGCTCGCGCAGCACCGCGCGCAGCGCCAGCAAGAGATAGAACATCACGCCCACGCCGGCAAGATCCTTTGAGGGAAAGCCGCAGCCGGGCTGGTTCGGGTTGACGATCGCCAGCGCGTCGGGCAGCGCCTCCCCGGGCAAGTGATGATCGGTCACGATCACCGCCATGCCGGCGGCCCGCGCCGCGGCCACGCCTTCGAGGCTGGCAATGCCGTTGTCCACCGTCACCAGGAGGTCGGGCTTGCCGCCCGGGTGCGCACAGGCCAGTTCGACCACCGCCGGCGACAGGCCGTAGCCGGTTTCAAAGCGGTTGGGCACCAGGAAATCGACGCACGCGCCCATGGCGCGCAGCCCCCGCAGCGCCACCGCGCAGGCGGTCGCGCCGTCGCAGTCGTAGTCCGCCACGATGAGGAGGCGGTCGTTGCGGGCGATCGCGTCGGCCAGCAGCTCCGCCGCGTGCCGCGCGTGCGTCAGGCGATCCGGCGGGATCATGGCGCCCCATCCGGCGGCGGCCGTCGCCGGATCGTCCAGGCCGCGCGCCGCCCAGAGGCGCGCCATCAGGGGGTGGGTCCCTTGGCGAATGAAGGCGGCGACGCGCGCTGGATCAGCCGCCCGCGCCTGGATCAGGGGTGGGACCACCAGGACCTCCAGTCGTCTTTGCGCAGGCGAGCGAACCAGCCCGTCCGCGCGGCGAGGGTGGCCACGCGCTCCCGTCCAGTCAGCACCAGCGTGGGTTGACGTTCTTGCTGCGGGGCAAAGACCGCGGCTTCGAGCGCACGCAGTGCCTCGAGCCAGCCGCCCCAGTCCTGAGCCAGGGCCGGCGCGTATAAATCGTCGTGGATCCGGGTGTCGTCCGGCAGGGGTCGCGCGAGCTGGCTGGCGCGTGCGCCCCCATACAGCCACAGGCTGTTGATGGGCGCCCGGCCCGCGCGTGCGCGCTCCACATTGACCGGGTGCTCGTGCCATTGCATTTGCAAGAAGTTGACCAGGCGCCGCCAGGGGCGGGCCGCGTCCTCCTGCGGCCACCAGTCGTTGACCGAGCTGGCCGCGACCAGGGCCGGGCTGGCACAGGGCAGGGTAAAGCCCTCGGGCCAGCGCACGCGCCACCGGCCCTGGTCGCCGTAGTCCATCGCGATGCCGATTTCCTCGAGCGCGTCGCGCGCCGATTCGAACAGCGCCCGCGCCTGGGCGTCGGTGATGTCGAGGGTGTCGGCCGTCAGCAGCGCCGCGCCGTCGCGCGAAGGCGCCATGTGGGTGAGTTCGGCCAGCCAGATTGGCTCGTCGTCCGTGAGGCCGGGTGCGCGCAGCGGCCCCAGTCCTGCGCTAAGATGCTGAGCGTGTGCCGCCCTGAAGCCGCGGGCTTCGAGCAGCCAGTGCTCCAGCGGGGTGCAGCGGGTATCCGCGGCGTGGCTGATCAGGGTTTCGGCGCGCGCGCGCTCGAGCCAGCGCGCCAGGGTGGGCGCGACCTCGGCCAGACGCGATGCGAGTTCAGTCGCCGCACCGGGATCGGGCAGCGCACCGGGGAGTACGATGTGCATTCTGGAATTGTAGAGTCAATCGGGTATGCCGACGAAAATGTCATATGAGTGGTGGATAGGCGCGCGTTACGCCGGGCTGTCCAGGGCCGGGCGGGGCGGGCGCCGGGGCGACCGCTTCGTGTCCTTTGTCGCCAGCAGCTCGATGGCGGGCATTGCCTTGGGCGTGGCCGCGCTGATCATCGTGCTGTCGGTCATGAACGGATTCCAGACCCAGGTCCGCGACCGCATGCTGTCCGTCCTGCCGCATATTGAATTGTATGTCGCCGGCGCCGATCACCAGCAGGTCCTCGAGCACTGGCAAGACCTGGCCCGGCGGGCCGAGGCCAATCCCGAGGTGCGCGGCGCGGCCCCCTTCGTGGCGGCGCAGGGCATGCTCGCCCGCGGGCAAGCCCTGTCCGGCGTGCAGATCCGCGGAATCGATCCCGCCATGGAGCCGGGCGTCTCGGACCTCGCCGGACAGATGGTCATGGGGACCCTCGACAGCCTCGCGCCGGGCACGTTCAACATCATCATCGGCAACCAGCTCGCCCAGTCCCTGGGCCTGGATGTGGGTAGCACGGTGCTGGTGCTGGCGCCGCAGGGCTCGATCTCGCCGGCCGGCTTCTCGCCGCGCATGCGCCGCTTCACGGTATCGGGGATTTTTTCCACCGGCTATTACGAGTACGACGCCTCGCTCGCCTTTGTCGACGTGCAGGATGCGGCCCGGGTGTTTCGCGACAGCGGTGTGGCCGGCGTGCGCCTGCGCATCGCCGATATGCAGCGTGCCCCCGAGGTCGCACACGCGCTGCTCGGCAGTTTGCCGCCAGGCGCCCGAGCCCAGGACTGGACCCAGAACAACCGCACCTGGTTTGCGGCCGTCAAGACCGAAAAGCGGATGATGTTCCTGATCCTCGCTCTGATCGTGGCGGTGGCGGCCTTCAATCTGCTGTCCTCGCTGGTCATGGCCGTCAAGGACAAACGCTCGGACATTGCCATCCTGCGCACGCTGGGGGCCACGCCGCGCGAGATCGCCCGGATTTTTCTGGTGCAGGGCGCGCTGATCGGCGTGGCGGGCACCGTGGCCGGCGTGCTGCTGGGCACTTTGACGGCCTACAACATCGACGTCATCGTGCCTTTCATCGAACGGTTGTTTGGCGTGCAGTTCCTGCCGCAACAAATCTATTTCATCAGCGAACTGCCCTCCAACCCGCAGACGAGCGACATCATCGCCGTCGGCGCGACCTCCCTGGTGCTGTCCTTATTGGCCACCTTGTACCCGAGCTGGCGCGCATCGCGCCTGCAACCCGCCCAGGTGCTGCGCCATGACTGATGCGATGTCCGATCCGGTACGCGCGGATGCCTCGAGTGCCCCGGTGCTGGTGGCCAGGGACCTGGTCCGGACCTATGACGAGGGGGCCGGGCGGGTCGAGGTGCTGCGCGGTGTGAGCCTGCATGTGGATCGCCACGAGATGGTGGCCATTGTCGGCGCCTCGGGCTCGGGCAAGAGCACGCTGTTGCACGTGCTGGGCCTGCTGGATCTGCCCGATGCCGGGCAGGTTGTGATCGAGGGGCACGACACCGCCGGCCTGTCCGAGCGCGCGCGCAGCCGCATGCGCAACCGCTATCTGGGATTCGTCTATCAGTTCCATCACCTGCTGCCGGAGTTCTCCGCGCTGGACAATGTCGCCATGCCCCTGATCGTACGGCGCGAACCCCGCGCCCGTGCGCGGGAGCAGGCGCGCGCGATGCTCGAGCAGGTCGGCCTTGCCGCGCGGATCGCCCATTTCCCCGGCCAACTGTCGGGCGGCGAGCGCCAGCGCGTTGCCCTGGCGCGCGCCCTGGTCGCCCGTCCGGCCTGCGTGCTTGCCGATGAGCCCACCGGCAATCTGGACCGCGACACCGCCGGTTCGATGTTCACGCTGCTGCGGGACATCAATCGCACCTTGGGCACCGCTTTCATCATCGTCACCCACGATCCGGCCTTGGCCGCCTTGGCGCACCGCCGCTTGTCGATGGACAAAGGACGACTGGCCGACGTCTAGTATCCTGTTCGCCGGCGGGTCCGATGCCGGGCGGCGCACCGGGATCGCCGTCGGCGAGGGCCTTGCGGGGGAAACCATGCTGATCGATACGCATTGTCATCTGGATGCCCGGGAGTTCGACGCCGACCGCGAACGGGTGATCGCCCGTGCGCAGGCGGCGGGTGTGGGCGGGATCGTCATTCCGGCGGTTGCGCGCGGGAATTTCCAGGCGGTGCGCGAGTTGGCCCATCGCGTGCCGGGCGGGGCCTATGCCCTGGGCATACACCCGATGGCGGTGCCGCGAGCACAGGACGAGGACCTCGAGGCCCTGGCGCTCGAGGTCGAGCGGGCGCTGGACGATCCACGTTTTGTGGCGATCGGCGAGATCGGCCTGGATTTTTTCGTGCCCGCGCTGTGCGAGCCCGCCGCGCGCGCCCGCCAGGCGCATTTCTATCAGGCGCAACTGGATCTCGCGCAGCGCCATGGCCTGCCCGTGCTGCTGCATGTGCGCCGCTCGCAGGATGAGGTGCTCAAGCACGTGCGCCGCCGCCCACCGATCGGCGGCATCGCGCATGCCTTCAACGGCAGTTTCCAGCAGGCCGGTCAATTCACCGATCTCGGGTTCGTGCTGGGGTTCGGCGGGGCCATGACCTTTGCCCGCGCCTTGCAGATTCGCCGCCTGGCCGCGCAGTTGCCGGCCGAGGCGCTGGTCCTGGAGACCGATGCGCCCGACATCCCACCCGCATGGCTGGGGCGCGCGCCCGACGATCCGCCATCGGCGCGGCGCAACGAGCCGGCCGAGGTCGCCGGTATTGCCCGCGTCCTGGCCGGGCTGCGGGGCGAGGCGGTCGAAGACACGGTGGCCGCCTGCCACCGGAACGCCTGTCGGGTGCTGCCGCGGTTGACGGCCGTCTGATCCAGCGCTATGCCTTGTTCCCGCATCTGAACGTCTTCGAGAACGTGGCCTACCCCTTGCGCATGCGCCGGGTGCCGGGCCGTGAGATCGAGCAGCGCGTCGGCGAGGTGCTTGCCATGGTGCAGAGGGGGGAGCTCGGGTTCCCGAAGTGTTCGGAGCGTCCCAACCAGCAGCCGGGCGCGCGCCTGGGACGCTACGCTGAGTCTCTTTGCGTTCCCGCGTTTGCGTTCCCGCGGGGCGCCGGGGCGCACGGGCGCGCGGGGAGGGCACATGATTGGCCGGTTGACCGCGCTCGGTTTCGTTGCGGGGGTAGCGGCTGTGCACGGACTGGACGAGCTGCCCAGCGCAGGCTGGACGGCGCTTGCGGCTTTGTCGGGGGCCGCCGCGTGGCTGGCTGCAAGTGGGGTGCGTGGACGTCTGGGCGGCGCGGCGGGCGGGCTTGCGCGGTACGCAGCGGGTGGCGCCCTGATCTGGTTGGCGGCTTGTGGCGGTTTCGCCTGGACGGTCGCGCAGGCGCAAGCCCGCTTGGGCGATGTGCTGGTCGACGGGAACGTCAATCGGGTGACCCGGGTCGACCTGCGCGTCGTCGGACTGCCACGCCTGGACCCGGACCGGCGACAGTTCGAGGCCGAGGTCCTGGCGGCGCGCCCCGAGGGGGTCCCGAGGCGCATCCTCGTCACCTGGGGGGCTCCGGGATGGCGCGGGCCGTACGCGTCGCCCGCCGAGCCGGTGCAGCCTTTTCCGCTGGTGGCGCCAGGGCAGATCTGGCGCATGGCGCTCGTGACGCGCCCGGTGCGTGCCGCTGTCAATCCGCACGCCTTCGATTACGAGCGCCACACCTTTGCGCAGGGAATCCGCGCCACCGGCACCGTGCGCGGCACCCCCCGGCTGTTGGGCGATGATCCCTGGGCGAGCCTCGAGGTCCTTGCCCAGCGCGCGCGGCATGCGGTGCGTGAGGCACTGCGTCCGCGCCTGGCGGGCATGCGCTACGGGCCGGTGCTGCTCGCCCTGGCGATCGGGGACCAGGACGGCGTGGCCGACGAGGACTGGCGCGTCTTCAATCGCAGCGGCATCACGCATCTCGTTTCCATCAGCGGTTCGCATATTACGATGATCGCGGCCTTCGGGGGCCTGGCGGCGTACGCCGCGTGGCGGCGCATCCGGTGGCGCGGCAAGGCGTTGGCCGAGTATGTGCCGGCGCAGATCGCAGCGGCCTGGGCGGCGCTGGCGGTGGCGTGGCTGTATTGCCTGCTGGCCGGTTGGGGGGTGCCGGCCCGGCGCACGTTCATGATGCTGGCGGTGGCCGCCGCCAGTCGTGTCCTGCGCATCCGCCTGGGCGGATCCCGCATTCTGGCATTGGCGGCGGTGGCGGTGCTGGTCCTCGATCCCTGGGCGGTGCTCGCGAGCGGGTTTTGGCTGTCCTTCGGCGCAGTCGCCGTACTGCTCGCGGTGGGCGCCCGCGTCGATGCCGACGCGCCGCGCCCGCGCGGCCTCGATCCGCGCCCCGGCACCGCCGCGCCGCGGGGAGCCGTCGGTGAATCAAGGCCCGGCCCGGCCGCTCGCGCCGGCCGGATGCTGTCCCTGGCGGTGCGCGCCCAGATGGCGGTGACCCTGGCCCTGATGCCACCGCTGGCCTGGCTGTTTCATGAGGTTTCGGTGGTATCGCCCTTGGCCAATGCCTATGCGATCCCTCTGGTCGGCTGGGTCATCACGCCGCTGTCCCTGCTGGCGGCGGCCTGCGCCGTGGCGCCGGGCGGGGCCGGACTGTCGCAGGTCTTTGCCAGTCTCGGGCATGGGGTGCTGGAGGCCATGATGCGGCCCACCGAGTGGCTGGGATCACTGTCCGCGGCGCATTGGCCGGTGGCGGCCGCACCCGTGTTCCCGAGCCTGGTGGCATGCGCCGGTGCGGCTTTGGCCTTGTGGCCGCGAGGCGGCCGTCATCGCCGGCTGGGATGGCTGGCGCTGCTGCCCTTGCTGTTCTGGGTGCCGTCGCGGCCCGCGGAGGGCGAATGGGAACTGTATGCCCTGGATGTCGGGCAGGGCAGCGCGCTGGTGCTGCATACGGCGCGTCGCACGCTGGTGTTCGATGCGGGGCCGCGGCGCAGCGCCCGCGCGGACGAGGGCGCGCGCACGCTGCTGCCTTTTCTGCGGGCCCAGGGGGTGCGCAGGCTCGACGTGCTGGTCGTCTCGCACGGCGACGTGGACCATGCGGGCGGGGTGCGCAGCCTGCTGGAGGGGCTGCCGGTGGCGCAGTCCTACAGCTCGTTTCCCCTCGAGCCGTGGCTGGCGCGCGAGGCGCGCAAGCTCGGCGCGCAGCGGCCGCCCATGCCCCTGGCCAGCGTGCCCTGCCGGTACGGCGCGAGTTGGCGGGTGGACGGGGTGTCCTTCGAGTTTCTCTGGCCCTTGGACCAGGCGCGGCGCGGGCGGCGCGACCCTGGCGCCAATGCATCCAGTTGCGTGCTGCGGGTGCGCGGCGCCCATCACACGCTGCTGCTGACGGGGGATGTCGAGGCCCGTTCCGAGGCGGCCATGCTGGCGCGCGGCCTGGGGCCGGCGGACGTGGTGGTGGCCGCGCACCACGGCTCGGCCACCTCGTCCTCGCAGGCCTGGGTCGATCGTCTGGGCGCCGCCCACGTCATCGTGCAGGCTGGCGCCTGGAATCGCCACGGCCATCCTGCGCCTCCGGTGGTGGCGCGCTGGATGCGGGCGGGCGCGCGCCTCTGGCGCACCGACCGCGATGGCGCGGTCCTTGCCCGATCGCGTGCCGGGGGACTATCGTTGTATAGCGTATTGGAGTCGTCGCGGCGGTACTGGCACGGAGGGCGGCTGCAATAGTGTGCGGCTTGACGATCCGCACACTAGTGATTTCGCCATCTTGCGCGTCGACGCGAGATCGGCGATGATGCGGCTGCCGTCCACAAGACGACCCTGGATTCCCGTTGGGAACTGTGAAAAATCCAAAAGATTTTTACGACCATGAAACAGAAACCGCTAGCATTCCATGTGCCCGAGCCCTCGGGCCGTCCCGGTCACGCGACCGACTTCTCGTACCTGCGCCTGCAGCCGGCCGGCACCGCGCACAAGCCCCCCATCGACGTTTCCCCCTACGACACCCGTGATCTGGCGGTCGGTCTGATCCGCGTGCTTGACGAGCACGACGAGGCTGTCGGGCCCTGGGCCGCCGACATTCCAGACGATGTCTTGCGCAAGGGCCTGCTGTCCATGATCAAGACGCGCATCTTCGATGCCCGCATGCTGATCGCCCAGCGCCAGAAAAAGACGTCCTTCTATATGCAAAGCCTGGGCGAGGAGGCCATCTGCATCGGCCAAGTGTTGGCCATGCGCGACGGCGACATGCATTTCCCGTCCTATCGCCAGCAGGGTCTGCTGATCGCGCGCGATTATTCGCTCGTCGAGATGATGTGCCAGATCTTCTCCAACGACAAAGACCCCCTCAAGGGGCGCCAGTTGCCGGTGCTGTATTCCGTGCCGGACATGGGGTTCTTCACCTTGTCGGGCAACCTGGGCACGCAGTTCCCTCAGGCGGTGGGCTGGGCCATGGCCTCGGCCATCAAGGGCGATACCCGGATCTCGTCGGCCTGGATCGGCGACGGCGCCACGGCCGAATCCGACTACCAGACCGCGCTGACCTTCGCGCACGTGTACCGGGCTCCGGTGATCTTGAACGTCATCAACAACCAGTGGGCGATCTCGACCTTCCAGGGCGTCGCTGGCGGCGAGGGCATCACCCTGGCGGCCCGCGGGATCGGCACGGGCCTGGCGTCGCTGCGGGTGGACGGCAACGACTTTCTGGCCGTGTACGCGGTCTCGAAGTGGGCGGCCGACCGCGCGCGCAACAACCACGGCGCCACGCTGATCGAGTGGGTCAGCTACCGCGCCGGCCCGCACTCGACCTCGGACGATCCTTCGAAATACCGGCCCGCCGACGATTGGGCGCGTTTTCCCCTGGGGGATCCCATCATCCGCCTCAAGCAGCATCTGATCCGGCGCGGCCTCTGGTCGGAACAAGAACACCAGGCCGCCCAGAAGGCCTTCGAGGCCGAGGTGATCGCCGCCCAGAAGGAGGCCGAATCCCACGGAACGCTCGCCAGCGGCCGGACGTCCAGTGTGGCGACCATGTTCGAGGAGGTCTACAAGGACATGCCGGCGCACCTGCGCCGCCAGCGCCAGGAACTGGGGGTCTGACATGGTGGAAAAGACCAAACTCAAGACACGGCCGATGACGATGATTCAGGCTCTGCGCTCGGCCATGGACATCATGCTCGAGCGCGACGAGAATATCGTGATTTTTGGCCAGGACGTCGGATACTTCGGCGGCGTGTTTCGCTGCACCGAGGGCTTGCAGGCCAAGTACGGCACCTCGCGCGTGTTCGATGCGCCGATTTCCGAAAGCGGGATCGTCGGCGCGGCCATTGGCATGGGCGCCTATGGCCTGCGCCCGGTGGTCGAAATCCAGTTCGCCGACTATTTCTATCCCGCCACCGATCAGATTTTTTCCGAAGCGGCGCGACTGCGCTACCGCTCGGCCGGCGGCTATACGGCGCCCCTGACCATCCGCATGCCTTGCGGGGGCGGAATCTTCGGCGGGCAGACACACAGCCAGAGTCCGGAAGCCCTATTCACCCACGTTGCCGGATTGCGCACGGTCATGCCGTCCAATCCCTACGATGCCAAGGGACTGCTGATCAGCTCGATCGAAAACGACGATCCGGTCATCTTTCTCGAACCCAAGCGCCTGTACAACGGCCCCTTTGACGGCCACCACGACCAACCCGTCGTGCCCTGGTCCAAGCATCCCCTGGGCGAGGTGCCCGAGGGCTATTACACGGTGCCGCTGGACAGCGCCTCGCTCTACCGCGAGGGCAAGGAGCTCACCGTCATCACCTACGGCACCATGGTCTACGTCGCCGAGGTGGCGGCCCGCGAGGCTGGCATCGACGCCGAGATCATCGACCTGCGCAGCATCTGGCCCTTGGATTTGGAGGCCATTCTGGCGTCGGTGCGCAAGACCGGGCGCTGTGTCGTGTTGCACGAGGCCACGCGCACCAGCGGTTTTGGCGCCGAGTTGGTCGCCCTGGTGCAGGAACACTGCTTCTACCACCTCGAGGCGCCGATCGAGCGCATCACGGGTTGGGACACGCCGTATCCGCATTCGCATGAATGGGCTTATTTTCCGGGGCCCAAGCGGGTGGCCGAGGCGTTCAAGCGCGCCGTGCGGGAGGCATGATGGGTATTTTCGTGATCAAGATGCCGGACATCGGTGAGGGGATCGCCGAAGTCGAGTTGGTCGAATGGCACGTCAAGGTTGGCGATCCGGTGGTCGAGGACCAGGTGCTGGCCGACGTCATGACCGACAAGGCCACCGTCGAGGTGCCGTCCTCGGTGCATGGCACCGTGGTCGCCCTTGGCGGCCGGGTCGGCGACGTCATGGCGGTGGGCGCCGAACTCATCCGCCTCGAGGTCGAGGGCGAGGGCAATGCGCGCGCGGCGCCCAAGGCAGGCGTGCGGGCGGGTGCCTCCGTGTCGGATACCGCCCCTGTGGTTGCCGTGGCGCCGGCAGTGCGCGGGGCGAGCCCCGCCCTGCGGGCGCCCGCGCGCCCCGCGGGGCAAAAACCCCTGGCCTCGCCGGCGGTGCGCCGGCGCGCCTGGGACCTGGGCGTCACCCTGCAATATGTCCCCGGCAGCGGCCCGGCGGGCCGCATCACGCATGGCGACTTGGACGCATGGCTGGCGCGCGACCGCAACGACACTTCGAGCCGCACGACCGCGATGCTCTACGAGTCGCACAACGAAGAGACCCGGGTCCCGGTGATCGGCCTGCGGCGCAAGATCGCGCAAAAGATGCAGGAATCCAAGCGCCGCATCCCGCATTTCACGTATGTCGAGGAAATCGACGTGACCGAGCTCGAGGCGTTGCGCCAGACGCTCAACCAACAGCGCGCCGCCGAGCGCGGCAAGCTCACCCTGTTGCCATTTCTCGCGCGGGCCATGGTCCTGGCCCTGCGCGAGTATCCACAGATCAACGCGCGCTATGACGATGAGGCGGGGATGGTCACACAGTATGGCGCCGTGCACCTGGGCGTGGCGGCACAAACACCCTCGGGCCTGATGGTCCCGGTCCTGCGCCATGCCGAGACCCTGGATCTATGGTCCTTTGCGGCCGAGGTGGCGCGCCTGGCCGAGGCCGCGCGCAGCGGCAAGGCCGCACGCGACGAGCTCACGGGCTCGACCATCACGCTGACCAGCCTGGGGGCCCTGGGCGGGATCGTCTCCACACCGGTGATCAATTATCCCGAGGTCGCCATTGTGGGCGTCAACCGCGTGGTCGAGCGGCCGGTGTTCGTCGAGGGGCGCGTGACGGCGCGCAAGCTCATGAACCTGTCTTCGTCCTTCGATCACCGCGTGGTCGACGGCATGCATGCCGCCGAGTTCATCCAGTGCATCCGGCGCTATCTGGAATGCCCGGCCCTGCTGTTCGTGGAGTAAGCATGCAGACACAAACCAACACCACCCTGCTCATCATCGGCGGCGGCCCGGGCGGCTACGTGGCCGCGCTGCGCGCCGGCCAACTCGGCATCCCGACCATCCTGGTCGAGGGCGAGGCCCTGGGCGGCACCTGCCTGAACATCGGCTGCATCCCCTCCAAGGCCCTGATCCATCTGGCCGAGCGCTTCCATGAGGCGCAGGCGCTGGCGGGTGGCGATTCGCCCCTGGGCATCCAGACGTCGGCGCCGACGCTCGATCTGGCGCGGGGCATCGCCTGGAAGGACGGCATCGTCAAGCGCTTGACCACGGGGGTCGGCGCTCTGCTCAAGAAACACAAGGTCATGGTTGTACAGGGCTGGGCGCGCATCGTCGATGGCAAGACCGTCGATGTCGAGATGAGGGCGGCCAAAGGCGCACGGGCCGACAGCCAGCGCATCCGCTGCGAGCACTTGCTGCTCGCCACGGGGTCCGAGCCGGTGGCCCTGCCCTTCATGCCGTTCGGCGGCCGCGTGCTGTCCTCGACCGAGGCCCTGTCCCCGGAGGCCCTGCCCAAACGCCTCGCAGTGGTCGGCGCGGGCTATATCGGCCTGGAATTGGGAACGGTCTATCGCAAGCTTGGCGTCGAGGTGGATGTCATCGAGGCCCGGGACCGGATTCTCCCGGCCTACGATGCCGAACTTTCCAAGCCGGTGGCCGCCGCGCTCAAGACCTTGGGCGTGCGGACCCACGTTTCCACGCAGTTGCTCGGCTTGTCCGAGGACGGCGAGGGTGTGCGCGTCCAGGGCCAGGACGGCCAGGAGCGCACCTTGGCCGCCGACCGTGTGCTGGTGGCGGTGGGGCGCCGTCCGCGCAGCCGGGGCTTTGGGCTCAGCGCCTTGATGCTCGATATGGACGGGGCGGCCGTGCGCGTCGATTCGCAGTGCCGCAGCTCGATGCGCAATGTCTGGGCCATCGGCGACCTGACCGGCGAGCCCATGCTGGCGCACCGCGCCATGGCGCAAGGCGAAATGGTGGCCGAACTGGTCGCGGGGCACACGCGGCACTTCGAGCCGGCCGCCATCGCGGCCGTGTGCTTCACGGATCCCGAAATCGTCACCGCCGGCCTGTCGCCGGAGCAGGCCACCGCAGCCGGCGTGGACGCGATTCAGGCCAGTTTCCCTTTCGCGGCCAATGGGCGGGCGATGACGCTGGAGTCCAGCGATGGGTTCGTGCGAGTCGTGGCCCGCCGCGACAATCACCTGATCCTCGGTTGGCAGGCAGTCGGGCGGGCGGTGTCCGAGCTGTCGGCGGCGTTTTCGCAGTCCCTTGAAATGGGCGCGCGCCTCGAGGATGTGGCCGGGACCATCCATGCCCATCCCACCCTGGGCGAGGCGGTTCAGGAGGCAGCGCTGCGGGCGCTGGGGCGCCCCCTGCACATTTAGCGCGCGGCTTGGCCGGCGCGAACCGGGCAAACCGCGCACGAATCGTCCGTCGGCCGCCCCGGCCCCTGGGCCACTACAATCAAGGGGTTGCCACACGATGAGGAATCCCATGAACGCGTCCGCGGCCACCGCCGAACCCCGCCTCGACACCGTCACCTGCGTGAGCCCCGCGGGGACGCACCGCATGGCCTATTGGCAGTGGGGCAATCCCGCCAACGATCGCGTGCTGTTGTGTGTGCACGGCCTGACACGCTCCGGGCGGGATTTCGACGTGCTGGCCCGAGCCCTGGCGCCGCACTACCGCGTGGTGTGCCCCGATGTCGTGGGGCGTGGCCGCTCCGACTGGCTGATCGATCCGGCGTATTATGCAATCCCGCAATATGCCGCCGATATGCTGACGCTGATAGCGCGCCTGCGGCCGGCGCGGCTGGACTGGATCGGGACCTCGATGGGCGGCCTGATCGGCCTGGGGCTGGCGGGTACGGTGGCGCTATCGGCGGCCATGCGCCCGGATCGGGGCGACCTGGGCCCGGGCCCCGCGCCCGACGTGCCTCTCGGACGCGTGGTGATGAACGACATCGGCCCGGCGCTGAGCGCCGACGGGTTGGCGCGGATCGGCGAATATGTCGGACAGGAAGGCCGCTTCGACAGCTTTGAGCAGGCGGTGGACTACGTGCGCAGCGTATCGGCCGGATTCGGTCCTCATGACCAGGCCGGGTGGGAGGACTTAACCCGCTACGTCGTCAATCGGCAGGGTGATCATTGGGTCAAGCACTACGACCTGAGGATCGCCCAGGCTTTCGCGCCGCAGGCGCCGACCGCGCTGCAGGCCGCCGAGCAGCTGCTATGGGGCGCCTGGGATCACCTGCCCGCCGAGGCGCTCATCCTGCGCGGTGCCCAATCCGACTTGTTGCCGCGCGAGGTGGCCCGCGCGATGCTCGAGCGCAACCCGCGCGCGCGCCTGGTCGAGTTCGAGGGCGTGGGGCATGCGCCCACGCTGCGCGCGCCAGACCAGGTCGCCGCCGTGCGGGACTTCCTGCTGGCCTGAGGGATTTTCCGCCTTCCCGGCGCGACGGGGAAGGCGGGCGAGGACGCATCATCAATATCGACCTGCACAGCCATTCCAACCAGTCCGACGGCCTGCTCGCACCCGCCGAGGTGGCTGCGCGCGCCCGCGAGAATGGCGTGGACATGTGGGCCCTGAGCGATCACGATGCGCTCTCGGGCCTGGTGCAGGCCGCCGAATCGGCCTCGCGGCTCGGCATGCGCTTCATACCGGGCGTCGAGGTGTCGGTCACATTCTGCGGTGCAACCGTGCATGTGCTCGGCCTGAACATCGACGCCTCGCATCCGGACCTGGTCCGAGGGCTGGCGGCGGTGCGCCGCAGCCGCTTTGCCCGCGCCCGCGAGATCGCCGACCGCCTGCGAGAATGTGGACTGGGTGAATGCTACGAAGGCGCGCTGGCGCTCGCCCACAATCCCGATCTGGTGAGCCGGGCCCATTTCGCCCGCTATCTGCATGAACAGGGCAGGGCGCGCAGCATCCAGCACGCCTTCGATCGCTACCTGGGCGAGGGCAGGCCTGCTTATGCCCCCGTGCGGTGGGCCTCGATGGGCGAAGCGGTGGGCTGGATCCTGGCGGCCGGCGGCAAGGCGGTGATTGCCCATCCGGGGCGCTATCGCTATACGCCACTGCAGTTCGATGCCTTGTTCGAGCAGTTCAAGGCCTTGGGCGGATGCGGCATTGAGGTGGTGTCCGGGGCCCATACGCCGCGCCAGTATGAGGAATATGCCCGGGTGGCGATGCATTATGGTTTCGAGGGGTCGCGCGGGTCCGATTTTCACGGCCCCTCTCGCGGGCGTGCCGACCTGGGCACCTTGCCCGCCTTGCCTGAGCGGCTGACGCCGGTCTGGCGGGACTGGATTTAGGAGCATGCAATGAACAAAGCATTCGTCAAGGAATCCGAGGATGCGGACGACGACGACATTCCCGACGCCCCGGCATTGCCCGAGGGGGTAAAAAACTATATGACGGTTGAGGGGCACCGCGCCTTGCACGACGAGCTCATGCGCCTGATGAACACCGAGCGGCCCGAGGTGGTGCAGACCGTGTCCTGGGCGGCCTCCAACGGCGATCGTTCCGAGAATGGCGACTATCTGTACGGTAAAAAGCGCCTGCGCGAAATCGACCGGCGCATCCGCTTCCTCACGCGGCGCCTGGAGCGGGCCGAGGTGGTCGACCCGTCCCTGCAGCCCAACAAGGACCGGGTGTTCTTTGGGGCAACCGTCCTGTACAGTGACAAGCAAGGCGAGGAATTCGAAGTCACCATCGTCGGCGTGGACGAGGCCGAGCCTCTGGCCGGGCGCATCAGTTGGGTGTCGCCGGTTGCGCGTGCCTTGATCAAGGCGCACGAGGGCGACACCGTGACGCTGCGGACCCCGGCGGGCTTGGACGAGCTCGACGTCCTGAGCATCCGCTACCCGGACTAGGGGCCGTCACTGCCGCAAGGGTATCCCGGGTAAAATAGAGGGCTTAACTTCTTACTTTCCGTATCCAGCCCGTGACCCGCGTCCTCATCATTTCCGGTTCCTCAGCCCTGTCGACCTTTCGGCGCGCACGCCTGATGCAGGCGCTTTCAGCCAAGGGCCTGCCCGTCGCCTCGGTCGAGGCCCGCTACCGCTATTATGTCGGGATGGGTGGCGAGCTGGATCCGCGGGATCGCGAGCGGCTCGAAGCCCTGCTGGACGACGGCTTGCCGCGCGATGCGGTGCCCGCCGAGCGGCAGGCCCTCGAGCTCATGGTGGTGCCGCGGCCCGGCACCGTATCGCCCTGGGCGAGCAAGGCCACCGATATTGCCCATCACTGCGGCCTGGCGGCCGTGCGGCGCATCGAGCGCGGCATCCATTACGCGCTGCTGCCCGAGCGCGGCCTGCTGGGCCGGCGCGAATTCGATGCGGCCCAGCGCGAAGCCATCGCGGGCTGTCTGCACGATCGCATGACCGAGGCGGTGGTCGAGGGCGGCTTCGACGGCGAGGCGCTGTTTGCGCCCTTGCCGGGCAAGCCGGTCCAGGCCATCCCGGTGCTGGCGCGCGGGCGCAAGGCGCTCGAGGATTGCAATGCGGCCTTGGGCCTGGCGCTGTCCGCCGACGAGATCGACTACCTGCTGCGCGCTTACACCGACCTCGGGCGCGATCCCAGCGACGTCGAACTCATGATGTTCGCGCAGGCCAATAGCGAGCACTGTCGCCACAAGATCTTCAACGCGCGCTGGACGATCGATGGCCAGGCGCAGGAACGCACGCTGTTCGACATGATCCGCGAAACCCATGCGGCGCAGCCCGTGGGTACGATCGTGGCGTATTCGGACAACGCCGCCGTGATGGCGGGTGGCCCGGCCCGGCTGTTCCACGCCGGCGGAGGCGCACCCGTGTACGCGCGTCACGAGGCCCTGGTCCACACCTTGATGAAGGTCGAAACCCACAACCACCCGACCGCTATCGCGCCGTTCCCGGGGGCGGCCACGGGCGCGGGCGGCGAGATTCGCGACGAGGGCGCAACGGGACGTGGCTCCAAGCCCAAGGCGGGTTTGACCGGATTCACCGTGTCCAACCTGCGCTTCGACGATGCGCCCGAGCCCTGGGAGGATGCAGGCGGCGCGCCCGATCGGATCGCGACGCCGCTGGATATCATGATCGAAGGGCCGATTGGCGGCGCGGCGTTCAACAACGAGTTTGGGCGCCCCAATCTGCTCGGCTATTTCCGCAGCTTCGAGCAGGCGGTCGATGGCGTGCGCTGGGGTTATCACAAACCCATCATGCTGGCCGGCGGGCTGGGCCAGATCGATGCGCGCCTGACGCACAAGGATCCTTTGCCGCCCGGCGCGCTGCTGGTGCAGCTGGGCGGGCCCGGCATGCGCATCGGCATGGGCGGCGGCGCCGCATCGAGCATGGGCGCCGGGATCAATCAGGCCGAGCTCGATTTCGATTCGGTACAGCGGGGCAATCCCGAGATGCAGCGCCGTGCCCAAGAGGTCATCGACCGCTGCTGGCAGCAGGGCGAGGCCAATCCGGTCCTGGCCATCCACGACGTGGGCGCGGGCGGCCTGTCGAACGCGTTTCCAGAATTGGTCAACGATGCGGGGCGCGGTGCCGTGTTCGAGCTCGATCGCGTGCCGGTCGAGGAGTCCGGGCTGTCCGCCGCCGAGATCTGGAGCAACGAGTCCCAGGAGCGCTATGTGCTGGCCATCCTGCCGGCCGATCTGGAGCGCTTCGGGCGCATTGCCGAGCGTGAACGCTGTCCTTATGCGGTGGTGGGCGTGGCCACCGAGGAGCGTACCCTGCGCGTTACCCACGGCGAGGGCCTGCCCGGCCTGGATGAACCACGACCGGCGCCCGCGGGCATGCGGCCGGTGGACGTGCCGGTGGACGCCATTCTGGGAAAGCCGCCGCGCATGGTGCGTCAGGCCGAACGCCTGGCCTTCCAGGGGGAGCCCCTGGACTTGACGGGCGTCGACCTCGGCGAGGCGATCGAGCGCGTATTGCGCCACCCCACGGTGGCCAACAAATCCTTTCTCGTCACCATCGGCGACCGCAGCGTGGGCGGCTTGTCCGCGCGCGACCAGATGGTGGGCCCCTGGCAGGTGCCGGTGGCCGATTGCGCGGTGACCTTGGCTGATTACGAGCAACTGCGCGGCGAGGCCATGGCCATGGGCGAGCGCAGCCCGATCGCGATACTGGATCCCGCGGCCTCGGGCCGGATGGCGGTCACCGAGGCGTTGACCAATCTGGTGTCGGCCGACGTGGCGCGCCTCGAGGACATCAAGCTCTCCGCCAACTGGATGGCCGCCTGTGGCGCGCCGGGTCAGGATTCGGCCTTATACGATACGGTTGCCGCCGTCAGCGATTGGTGCCAGACCCTGGGCCTGTCGATCCCCGTGGGCAAGGATTCCCTGTCCATGCGCACCGCCTGGCGCAACGAACAGGGCGAGCACGCCGTGGTTTCGCCAGTCTCGCTGGTGGTGACGGCGTTCGCTCCGGTGAGCGATGTGCGCGCGACACTGACGCCGCAGTTGCGCACCGACCAAGGCGACACCGTGCTGCTGCTGATCGATCTGGGCGAGGGGCGCCAGCGTCTGGGCGGCTCGGTCTTCGGCCATGCATATGGCCGGATCGGCGACGAGGCACCCGACATGCGTGATGCCGGGATTCTGCGCGCTGCCTTCCTGGCCGTGCGCGCCCTGGCGTCGCGCGGCCTGATCCTGGCCTGCCACGACCGCTCGGATGGCGGCCTGCTGGCGGCTGCGGCCGAAATGGCCTTTGCAGGGCGCACGGGCGTGTCCCTGAACCTCGACATGCTCACCATCGATCCCCACGCGGCCGACGCGGGCGACTACAAGATTCGCGGCGAGCAGGTGGCCGTGCAGCGACACGAACGCACATTGCGCGCTCTTTTCAACGAGGAAGCCGGCTTATTGCTGCAGGTGCGGCGCGACCGGCGCGACGAGGTCCTGCACAGTCTGCGGCAAGCCGGCCTGTCGCCGTGCAGCCACGTCGTCGGCATGCTCAACGGCAAGGCCGAATTGCAGGTCTATCGCGACGGGTCGTGCATCTACCAGCATCCGATCGCGGCGCTCGGACAGATCTGGAGCGAAACCACGCGGCGCATCATGGCGCGCCGCGACCATCCCGAGTGTGCTCAGGCCGAGTACGAGACCTGGCTGGATGTCGCGGATCCCGGGCTTTCCGCGGCAGTGGGCTTCGATCCCCAAGAGGACATCGCCGCGCCGTTCATCGCCACCGGCGCGCGGCCGCGCGTCGCCATCCTGCGCGAGCAAGGCTGCAACAGCCAGGTCGAGATGGCCTGGGCCTTTGATGTCGCCGGCTTCGAGGCGATGGACGTGCACATGACCGATCTGTTGTCCGGACGCGCCGATTTGCGCGATACGCAGGGCCTGGTGGCGGTGGGCGGTTTCAGCTATGGCGATGTCCTGGGCGCGGGCGAGGGCTGGGCGCGCACCATCCGCTACAACGAGGCGTTGGCGGCGCAGTTTGCGGCGTTCTTCGGGCGTTCGGACACCTTCGCCCTAGGGGTATGCAACGGCTGCCAGATGATGGCCGCGCTTGCCGGCATGATTCCGGGCGCCGGCCATTGGCCGCGCTTCACCCGCAATGTCTCTGAAAAATACGAGTCGCGCTTGTCATTGGTCGAGGTGCTGGATTCGCCCTCGATCTTCCTGGCCGGCATGGCGGGCGCGCGCATACCCATCGCCGTCGCCCACGGCGAAGGCTACGCGAACTTCAGCCAGCAGGGCGATGCCTCGCGCGTGGCCGAGGCCCTGGCCTACGTGGACAATCGCGGTGCGCGCACCGAGCGCTATCCGGCCAACCCGAACGGCAGCCCGGCGGGCCTCGCTGGCGTCACCACCGCCGACGGGCGCTTTACCATTCTGATGCCACATCCCGAGCGCGTCACGCGCAACGCCGCGATGTCGTGGCGCCCCGAGCGCTGGGGCGCGGCCGACGCCGGTGGCGACGAGACGCCGCATGGCGGTTATACGCCGTGGATGCGCATGTTCCGCAACGCACGCGTTTGGATGAGATAGGACACAGCACAGTCCCAATGGACTGTGCTGTGCCTATCGAATCCGAGCGGCTTGCAAGCCGCGAGGTGGAGAGCTGGTTTGTCGGAGCGGCTTGCAAGCCGCGAGGGAGCCTCCGTCCAGGTCGGCTGCGGGGAGGAACGGGAAAACCCTTTACCGAGACGCTATAATCGATCTTTGTGCGGAGTTCGTTCATGCGTCTGATCAAGAAAGCCCTGACCTTCGACGATGTATTGCTGGTTCCGGCATATTCCCAGGTGCTGCCGCGCGACACGCGCCTGGTCACCAGCCTCACTCGCGGCATCCAGCTCAACATTCCCCTCGTATCCGCCGCTATGGACACGGTCACCGAGTCCGGCTTGGCCATCGCCATGGCCCAGGAGGGCGGGATCGGGATCGTTCACAAGAACCTGGATGCGGACGCCCAGGCGCGCGAGGTGGCGCGGGTCAAGCGCCACGAGTTCGGCATTGTCATCGATCCGGTCACCGTCACGCCCACCATGAAGGTGCGCGACGCCATCGCGTTGCAGCGCCAGCACGGCATCTCGGGCCTGCCGGTGGTCGAGGGCGGCAAACTCGTCGGCATCGTCACCAATCGGGACCTGCGCTTCGAGGATCGCCTGGACGTGTCCCTGCGCGAGGTCATGACTCCGCAAGAGCGCCTCGTCACCCTGCGTGAGGGCGCCACCCTCGAGGAAGCCCAGGCCCTGATGCACCGCCATCGCCTCGAGCGCGTGCTGATCGTCAACGAAAAATTCCAGTTGCGCGGCCTCGCCACGGTCAAGGACATCGTCAAGAATACCGAGCACCCACTCGCCAGCAAGGACGGTCAGGGCCAGTTGCGTGTGGGCGCCGCGGTCGGGGTGGGCGAGGGCACCGACGAGCGCGTCGAAAAACTGGCAGGCGCGGGCGTCGACGTCATCGTGGTCGATACTGCGCACGGCCACTCCGCCGGCGTGATCGAGCGCGTGCGCTGGGTCAAAAAGCACTACCCCAACATCCAGGTCATCGGCGGCAATATCGCGACCGCCGCGGCCGCGCTGGCCCTGGTCGAGGCGGGCGCCGACAGCGTCAAGGTCGGTATCGGCCCCGGCTCCATCTGCACCACGCGCGTCGTCGCCGGTGTCGGCGTGCCGCAGATCACCGCCATCGCCGACGTGGCCAAGGCCCTCGAGGGTTCCGGTGTGCCTCTGATCGCCGACGGCGGCATCCGCTATTCCGGCGATGTGGCCAAGGCCCTGGCCGCCGGCGCCTCCACCTGCATGATGGGCGGCATGTTCGCGGGCACCGAAGAAGCGCCCGGCGAGGTCGTCCTGTTCCAGGGGCGGTCCTACAAATCCTATCGTGGCATGGGTAGCCTGGGCGCCATGGCAGACGGCTCGGCCGATCGCTATTTCCAGGACCCCAGCAATAACGTCGACAAGCTCGTGCCCGAAGGCATCGAGGCGCGCGTACCCTACAAGGGCAGCGTGATCGCCATCATCTACCAGTTGGTGGGCGGCATCCGCGCCTCGATGGGCTATTGCGGCTGCGCCACCATCAGCGATCTGCACGCCAAGGCCGAGTTCGTTGAGATCACCGCCGCGGGCGTGCGCGAATCGCATGTCCACGACGTGCAGATCACCAAAGAGGCCCCCAACTACCGAGCCGACTGAGGCTCGCGCGGCCGGCTCCTCAAGCCGGACCCCCGCGCGGGCGCGCTCGCCATCACGTCGTGAAGCCGGACGAAGGGAGGCGACGTCATGTGATCCGCCGTTCATCCTGCAGACGCAGGATCGGTATGGCACCGACCACGAGGCCAATCGCTCCGAGAACCAGGGCCAGGCCCAGGCCCGCGCTGAACAACAGGTCCGTGAAACTGAAAAACAGCGGCCCCACGAGCTGGCCCAAGGCAAAGGACGCGGTCATGGCGGCCATCTGGGTCTTGGCGCGCGAGGGCGCCACCCTTGCTTGCGCCTCCTGCAGGCCCACCATGGTGATCACCATGAATGCACTGCCCACGCAGACGGCCGCCACCAGGATGGCTGCCAGGTTATGAATCCACACGGGCATCAGCACGCCGATGGCCATCACGATCTGCGCCGCGGCCCAGATCTCGCAGCGTGTATAGCGTCGCAGCAAGCGGCTCGCAATCAGCGTGGAGACCGCCGATGCCAAGCCGAAGACCGGCCACGCCAGGCTGAACAGCAGGGGATCGGGGACCAGCATGCGTGCCTGCGCGGGCAGAAACGTGGCCGGCAGGATGTAGCCGAAGCCAAAAACGCCGTAGCACCAGATCAGGCCCCAGTGCAGCCCGGGCAGGCGTTCCCCTTTTGTTGCAGGCTCCGGATTGCCGCCAGCCGCCGCCTCGTGGATTTCACCCGATGCTGGCGATGCCGCGGCGGACGCCGCCGGCGAGTCCGCCCAAAGCGCCGAAGCCCCCACCAGGCCGCAGAGCGCCGCCAGCGCCAGCAGGAGCCAGGCCTGCGAGGGCGGAGCCTGGACCAGGGTCAGCGCCATGCAGGCCACGCCCGCGAAAGCGATGCCGCAGCCGACGCCGGCAAACACCACACCGCCTTGTTCGGTGCGCCCGGCGGCGTTCAGGCGCGCAATGCACAGCGCCGCCGTCCCGATGATGACCCAGGCGCTGGCCACCCCTGCCAGGAAGCGCCACAATAGCCAGGCGGCCCAGTGCCCCGTCATGCCCATCGCGGCCGTCATCAGCACCACCAGCCAGAGCCCGCGGCGCAGCAACGCATCGGCCGGCCATAGCAACCTGGCAGCCATCAGCGCACCCACCAGATAGCCCAGGTAATTGGCGCCGGCGAGCCAGCCGCCCTCGGCAAGCGAAATACCCAGGTGGGCCTGCATCATCGGCAGCACCGGCGTGAAGGCGAAGCGACCGATTCCCATGGCAACCGCGAGGGCCAGCAGCCCCGCCAGCGGCAGGGGTAGCCGGATGGATTTCAAGATCATGCAGCGGTCTCCTTCGGCCTCTAATGTAACGGCCCGAAAGACATTGCGCCAGCGCGATCAGGGGCGCCATGGGTTACATTAACGCCTTGAATCTTCCTTCCCCACATCCACCATGCACCAGCGCATCCTCATTCTCGACTACGGCTCCCAAGTCACCCAATTAATAGCCCGCCGCGTGCGCGAGGCCGGTGTTTATTGCGAGATCCATCCCGGAGACGTCGACGATGCGTTCATCGGCGCCCAGCAGGGCCTCAAAGGCATCATCCTGTCGGGCAGCCACGCCTCGGCCTACGCCGATGAATCGCTGAAGGTGCCGGCTGCCGTCTTCGCGGCCGGCGTGCCGGTGCTGGGCATCTGCTACGGCATGCAGTCGATGGCTGTGCAGCTCGGTGGCCAAGTCGAGTTTTCCGATCACCGGGAATTCGGCTACGCCGAAGTCCGCGCCCATGGACATACGCGCCTGCTCGACGGGATCGAGGATTTCCGCACAGCCGAGGGCCACGGCATGCTCAAGGTCTGGATGAGCCACGGCGATCGCGTCACCGCCTTGCCGCCCGGCTTCAAGCTCATGGCCTCGACGCCATCCTGCGCGATCGCCGGCATGGCCGACGAGGCGCGTGGATTCTACGCGGTGCAGTTCCATCCCGAGGTCACGCATACCGTGCAGGGCCAGGCCATGCTCGAGCGCTTTGTGACGGAAATCTGCGGCTGCGGGCACGACTGGAATATGCCCGATTACGTGGCCGAGGCCATCGAGCGCATCCGTCGGCAGGTGGGTGACGACGACGTCATTTTGGGTCTGTCCGGCGGCGTCGACTCCTCGGTGGCGGCGGCCTTGATCCACCAGGCCATCGGCAATCAACTCACTTGTGTGTTCGTCGACCACGGCCTGCTGCGCCTGAACGAGGCCCGGCAAGTCATGGACACCATGGCCAGCCACCTGGGCATCAAGGTCGTGCATATCGACGCCGGCGCCCAGTTCATGAGCGAACTCGTCGGTGTATCCGATCCCGAGGCCAAGCGCAAGATCATCGGCCGCGAATTCGTCGGGGTCTTCCAGGCCGAGGCCGGCAAACTCAAGAACGCCCGCTGGCTGGCGCAGGGCACCATCTACCCTGATGTCATCGAGTCGGCCGCGAGCAAGACCGGCAAGGCCGTCGCCATCAAATCCCACCATAATGTGGGCGGCCTGCCCGAGACCCTCAACCTCAAACTGCTCGAACCATTGCGTGAGCTGTTCAAGGATGAGGTGCGCAAGCTCGGCATCGCCCTGGGCCTGCCTCCCGCCATGGTGTACCGCCATCCTTTCCCCGGCCCGGGCCTGGGCGTGCGCATCCTCGGCGAGGTCAAGCAGGAGTACGCGGATCTGCTGCGCCGCGCCGACGACATTTTCATCCAAGAGCTGCGCGCCACCATCGAGCCCAACAGCGGCAAGAGCTGGTACGAGCTGACCTCCCAGGCCTTTGCCGTCTTCCTGCCGGTGAAATCCGTCGGTGTGATGGGTGATGGCCGTACCTATGACTACGTGGTTGCCCTGCGTGCCGTGCAGACCACGGACTTCATGACGGCCGATTGGGCGGAATTGCCCTATGCGCTGCTCAAGAAGGTGTCCTCGCGCATCATCAACGAGGTGCGCGGGATCAATCGGGTGACGTATGACGTATCGAGCAAGCCGCCCGCGACGATTGAGTGGGAGTGATTTGATGTCTGGCAGGTTGATGCAGTAACTGGCATCAGAACGATGGAGAGCCCCTGTTTTAGCGGCTCTCCATATTTTTGTCCAGTTTTGGCTGGCAAATGCTAGCAGGCCCAAGCATGTTTTTCGGATGGTATTTTTGAGGGTATCGACGCTGCGTTATGATGGCGCGGCACCCGGTACCATTCATTGATGATTGATGTTCGGATGGTATTGGAACCAACTATCTATCTGATTTCAATCATTTTTTTATGAATCAATGGCAAAATTAAAAGATGGTATTGGCGCTGTGCTTCAATACCATCCAAGGCTATCCATGCTTCCATCAAGTCATTGATTCAAAAGAGGAAAGGCATGCTGACCGATACCATGCTCCGTAACCTGAAGCCGCGTGATAAACAGTACAAGGTGGCGGATCGCGACGGGCTGTATGTGGCGGTGAGCGTGACGGGCGCGATCTCCTTTCGCTACAACTACCGGCTGAACGGCCGCAGCGAGACGCTGACATTCGGCCGCTATGGCGTGGGTGGTGTCACCCTGGCCGAGGCCCGGAACCTGCTGCGCGAGGCCAAGCAGAAAATTGCGGCTGGCGTATCGCCTGCCCAGGAAAAGGCCCGCAGCAAAGACAAGCTGCGGGGTGAAAAGCGGTTTGGGGCCTGGGCGCAGGACTGGCTGCGGGGCCACGATATGGCTGAATCGACCCGCGACATGCGTAGGTCTTTGTACGAGCGCGACCTGAAGCCGTACTTTGCCAATCGGCTGCTGCACGAGATCACCGAAGAAGACGTGCGCAGCCGCGCGGACGCCATCCTGCAGCGGGGTGCGCCCGCGACGGCCGTGCTGGCGCGGGAAATCGTCATGCTGGTGTTTCGTTGGGCGTCGGCCAGGGGCTACAAAGGCAGCAACCCGGCCGATGGCGTACCGCCGTCATCCATCGCGCGGTTCAAGGCGCGGGAAAGGTCCCTGGGGCCGGATGAAATCCGGCTGCTGTACCAGTATCTGAATCGGGTGGCGACCACGCCGGTGATCCGCCTGGCGGTGAAACTGTTGCTGCTGACGATGGTGCGCAAATCCGAGCTGATCGAGGCCACCTGGGATGAAATCAACTTTACAGATGCTCTGTGGACCATCCCGGCGGAGCGCATGAAGCGGCGCAATCCGCACAACGTGTATCTAAGCAGCCAGGCGCTGGACATCCTGATGGCCATGAAAGTCTGCGCGGGCGGGTCTCGCTGGGTGCTGCCAGGCCGCTATGACCCCGATGTGTGCATGAGCAAGGCCACCTTGAACCAGGTGACCAAGCTGGTGTGGACATCGGCACAGGCCGACGGCCAGGACCTGCCGCAGTTTTCGCCCCATGATTTCCGGCGCACGGCCAGCACGCTGCTGAACGAAGCCGGGTATAACTCTGACTGGATCGAAAAATGCCTGGCCCACGAACAGCGCGGTGTGCGCAGTGTCTACAACAAAGCCGAATACGCCGAAGGGCGGCGCGAGATGCTGCAAGACTGGGCCAATATGATCGATGGCTGGACGCAGAATCCGGCGGGTGCATAGGCGCACCGGCCGGATCTTGCACGGCCTGGCTGGACTAGGTGCCCGTGCGATGCAGGGGTGCCGACAAGGCCGCGTCCATCTGGTGGTTGCGCGTGCTTTTGCGGGATTCCAGCCAGGCGTTGACCTCGGCCAGGTCCCAGGCGACGACGCGGTTGGACAGGCAGAAGCGCTGCGGGAATTCGCCGCGCTTTTCCATATCGAAGATGGTGCGATCAGACAGCGGAACCTTGCTGAGCAGTTCCTTGCGGGTGATGGCAACGATGTTGGCGGCGGGGGCAGGGTGGGGGAAAAGGTCGGTTTCCGACCGGCTTGGTTCGTTCATGCGATTACCTCTTTCTGCGGGCATATTCAACATGATGTGCCCGAATACGGAAGTGACCTGCCGGCATGCCAGCAGGTCAGGGAT
Source organism: Castellaniella sp. GW247-6E4 (assembly GCF_040276065.1). NCBI lineage: Bacteria > Pseudomonadati > Pseudomonadota > Betaproteobacteria > Burkholderiales > Alcaligenaceae > Castellaniella > Castellaniella sp. GW247-6E4. Next base: position 129,420 of record NZ_JBELOI010000011.1, read on the forward strand.
TCTGTTCTTGGATTACGTCGCCATCCTCGATGTTGGACGCCGTTGTGGCGAACCAGGCGCTTCCCGCAAAGGGGGAAGTCCCCGCCGCACGCTGTCGTTGATACCCCACGCGAGGGGCCGACGGCACGAAGCGGATTTCATCGGTTTTACTTCAACCCCGATGCCTTACAGGTTGCTGCGCAATCGCATGCCGCGTAATCGGGCAGGGCGCAGTATGTATCGATTATTTTTTGTTAAAGAGCCGGGCTGATGTGATCAGCTTGGGGATATTTTCATCAAAATGGTTTACTGGGTATTCCGGTCGATCGTGACCACCGATTCCGGCATCGTGACCACCGATTCCGGCATCGTGACCACCTAGTCCGG